>JAPOVI010000422.1 GCA_026708265.1 Acidobacteriota bacterium | reverse complement strand
CCGCGCGAGCGAGCTGGCGCCGCGCGAGCCGGCCATCCACGCGAACCTGGCCGTGGCCCAGGTGGGCGTGGGCGACGACGAGGGGGCGACGACCGCCCTGGAGACCGCGTACGCCCTGGCGCCGGACAGCGTCGAGGTGGCGTTTCTGCAGGGGCAGCTCGCCAGCTTCAGCGGGCGGTCCGTCGAGGCGGTCATCCAGTATCGGCGCGCCGCGGCGCTCGATGCCGATCACGAGCGGGCCCGTTTCGCCCTCGCGCAGGAGCTGGAGCGGGGCGGGGTCGAGACCGACCTGCCGGAGGCGCGGCGGTGGCTGGAAGAGGTCCTGGCGCGCCGGACCGACAACCTCGCGGTGCTTCTGGAGCGGGCGCGGTGGTCTGCGCGGATGGAGGACGGCGAGGTTCTGGAAGACACGATCGACCGCCTGACCAGCCTGAGCGCGGCGTGGCCCGAACTGGCCCTGGAGCAGCTTCAGGGACTGTCCGCCGCCGCCGCCGGCGGCGACCTCGGACGGGCCACGACGATGGCGCAATTGCTCCGCAACGTGCTGGTCCGCACGCCGTCCTTCCGCGAGGACCTCGCGGTGGTCAGCGTCGGCGCCGAGCAGATCGCGGCGCCGTTGATGCGCTTCCTGGCGATGCCGTCGCCCCCGGCCAGCGCGGCGGCGCCGGACGAGACACTCGCGTACGCGGCGGAGCCACTCGGGCCGGCCGCGCCTGGGATCACCGAGGCGGTCGTGCTCGCCGTGGTTCACGGCGGCGAGGACCAGACGCCGGCGATCGTCGCCGCCTACGGCGATTCGGTGCGCCGGGTGGGCGACGCCGACGCGGGGCCGGAGTTCCCGTTCATGGGCAACGCGTCCGGAATCCGGCCGGGTGGGGAAGCGCTGCTGCCGTTGGACTGGAACGGCGACTACCGCATGGACCTGGCCATTGTCGGGGCACGCGGCTTCAGTCTCTTGACACGCAACGAGGACGGTGAGTTCGAGCAGGACACGCCGAGGCCGGCCGACGGGATCGACGTGGGGAGCCTCGTGGGCTACGGCGCCTGGGCAGCCGACATCGAGATGGACGGCGACCTCGACATCGTCCACGGCCCGCTGGACGAGGCGCCGTGGGTGCTTCGAAACAACGCCGACGGCACGTTCGAGGCGGTGCGGCCGTTCCCCGCGGTGGCCGGGCTGCGCGGCTTCGGCTGGGGCGACCTGGACGTCGATGGGGATCCGGACGCCGTGCTGCTGGACGCGGCCGGCGGCGTGCATCCGCTGGAGAACCTGCAGGCCGGCCGGTTCGGATCGTGGCCGGCGTGGGAGGCGCCGCGGCCGGTCGTCGCCCTGACCCTGGGCGACCTGAACGCGGACGGCACGCTCGACGTGGTCACGCTGGACGCGGCGGGGGAGGTGTGGCGCACGAGCTGGAACGACGGAACGTGGAGTCGCGAGCCTGTCGTCGGGTGGCCCGCCGTGCCGGCGGACGCCGCACCCGGCTCGCAGCGGCTGCTGCTGGCCGACCTGGACAACAACGGCGCGCTCGATCTGCTGGGGTCGGGCACCGCGGGCACGCGGATCTGGCTGGCCGACGAACGATCCGTGCTGCAGGACGACGACCTCGATGCGCCGGTCACGGCCGAGATTTTCGGCGTCGCCGATCTGGACGCCGACGGCTGGCTCGACCTGGTCGGGGTGGAGAACGGCGCGCCGGTACGGTTGCGCGGACAGGGCAGCGCCGGCTACGGCTGGCAGCAGATCCGCCCGCGGGCCCACGTCGCGGCGGGCGATCAGCGGATCAACTCGTTCGGGGTCGGCGGCGAGATCGAGGCGCGCGCCGGGCTTCTCTTGCAGAAGCAGGTGCTGACCGGCGCCCCGGTTCACTTCGGCCTGGGCGAGCAGCCGCAGATCGACGTCGCGCGCGTGGCGTGGCCGAACGGTGTCGTGCAGGCCGATTTCGACCTGCCGGCGCGCGGCGAGTTCGTCGCCGAGCAGCGGCTCAAGGGCTCGTGCCCGTGGCTCTTCGCCGACGACGGCACGGGTCTGCGCTTCGTCACCGACGTCCTCTGGCGGTCGCCGCTCGGCATGCGCATCAACGCGCAGGACACCGCGGGGGTGACGCAGACCGAGGACCGCGTGCTCATCCGCGGCGATCAGCTCGCCCCGCGCGACGGCCAGTACGACCTGCGCATCACCGCCGAGCTCTGGGAGACCCACTTCGTCGACCACGCGTCGCTGCTGGTCGTCGATCATCCGGCGGACACGGAGGTCTTCGTCGACGAGCGCTTTGCGCGCGACCCGGCCCCGCTGGATCCCATCCTCACCGGGGTGTCGCAGCCTATCGCCGG
>JAPOVI010000108.1 GCA_026708265.1 Acidobacteriota bacterium | reverse complement strand
GGGCGGGAGACGCTGACCGCCGAGGAGGCCGCCGAGTGGGAGCAGGCGCTGGCCGAGCGGCGCCGGGCCGGAGACTCGACGTCGCCGACGGCTTCGCTCGAGGCGCGGGTGAGCTACGAGCAGGCGATCTGGTTCGAGCAGGGCAACTCGCTCGAGCGGCAGCGCACGTCGCTCATCATCGACCCGCCGAACGGGCGCATCCCGGCCGTGCGGCCGGATGCCGAAGCCCGCGGGCAACTCACGCGACTGCTTCGAGGGCGTCACGCCCACGGTCCGGAGGACCGCGGAGTTTCCGAGCGCTGCCTGCTGGGGTTCAACTCGGGCCCCCCGATGACGCCGAGCGTCTACAACAACAACATGCAGCTCTTCCAGACGGCGGACCACGTCGTCATCCTCAACGAGATGGTGCACAGCGCCCGGATCATCCCCCTCGACGGGCGCGGGCCTCTGCCGGAAGGGCTGCGGCAGTGGGTCGGCGACTCGCGCGGGAGCTGGGAGGGCGACACCCTCGTCGTCGTGACCACCAACTTCCTGCGCGAGACCGCGTTCGGGGGCTCGAGCGCCAACCTGCACCTCGTCGAGCGGATCTCGCGCGTCGACGCGGACACGCTGCGCTACGAGTTCACGGTGAGCGATCCGACGACGTGGGCGGCGCCGTGGACCGCGCGCGTCGACATGACGCGGACGGACGAGCCGCTGTACGAGTACGCCTGCCACGAGGGGAACTACTCGATGGCGAGCTCGCTCTCGGGCGCCCGGGCGCTGGAGGCGGCCGAGGGCGGCTCCGACCAGTAGCCGACCTCACGGGCCGTTCCGCATGTTCGTGGGTTCGACTCCGCCGCGCGGCAGGCTGCGCGCCCCGCGCGCAGAGCGGAAGCCTCCCTGCCGCGAGTGGCCTGCGTGGTATGGTCGGCTGACGCGTCGTATCGGAACCGAACGGATGAGAACCGAGGTCACGATGGCCAGGACGACCGGCTCGTCGCTCGCCCGCTTCGCCGTTGTCGCAGTCGCGGTCCTCGTCGGGGGGTCGGCCGCGCCGGCGACCGCGCAGGAACCGGACGCGTGGGAGCCGCCGCGGCTCGCGGACGGGCAGCCCGACATCAACGGCACGTGGAACAACGTCGGCGCCGCCCACATCCCGCTGGAGCTGCCGGACGACATCTCCGGCCAGGATCTGTCGCTGGCCGAGATCCGGGACCGCGTGCAGGCGCGATCGGACTCGCGGAAGGCGGTGACGTGGCAGGGGCACGAGCAGAGCCGCGGCGTCGGCGCCTACGCCAACTACTGGTTCGACTGGTTCTGGAAGGAGCCGGCCGGCGTAGACGCGCCGGCCCTGCTCATCGAGCCGGCGAGCGGCAAGGTGCCGGAGATGACCCCGGGGGCGAAGGAGAGCGTCGCCTGGCACCGCGAGCACCTGCACGACTCCTACGCCACGATGGAGACGGGCGACCGCTGCCTCTCGCGGGGCACCTACGGCATCATGATGCCGACCGCCTACAACAACGGGAAGATGTTCTTCCAGACCCCGGGCCACGTGGTGATCCTGAGCGAGATGATCCACAACGCACGCGTCATCCCGATCGACGCCGGCCCGCCCGTCGACCCGGCCATCCGGCTCTGGAACGGCGATCCGCGCGGTCGCTGGGAGGGCAACACGCTGGTGGTGGAGTCGGCGAACTTCAAGGCGGTCGCCAACCAGCGCGGCCCCGGCTCGCGGGCGCCGCAGACGGAGGCGCGGCGCGTCGTGGAGCGCTTCACGTTCGTCGATGCCGACACGCTGCGCTACGAGCTGCGGGTCGACGACCCGGAGACCTACACCGCGCCGTGGACCGTCTCGTTCAACTACAAGCGGGACGACGCCTACGTGCAGTACGAGTACGCGTGCCACGAGGGAAACTACGCCGTCCCCAACTCGCTGAGCGGCCAGCGGGCGCAGGAGAAGCGCTGAGGAGGCAAGAGCGCGGCCGGCCGACCCGAATCCGATGCGTCTGTTCGTCTACGTCCTCATCGTCGCCGTCGCCTCGCCGGCGCTCGTCGTGGGCTACGTCCTGATGATGCTGCGCGGATGGGGAGAGATGCGCCGCAGCGGGCTGTCGATCACGGCGGCGAACGCGCTGCTCAACCGCACCCTGCTGCACCGCCTCGGCCGGCGCCCGGACCCGGTGGCGGCCTCCCTCCTGCCGCGCGTGCCGTACCTGTCGCGTCCGGGTCGGGTTCTCATGAACGGGCCGCTGTACTGGGCCACCCGGATCACGGGGTGGTATCCGGGCTCGCTGCGCTACGACGTCGCGGCGGCGGAATCTCCCTCCGGCATGTTCGGTGCCCGCACCGCCTTCTTCGACGCGGCCCTCACCCGCTGCCGGCCCCGGGTGCGTCAACTGCTCATTCTCGGGGCGGGCTTCGATACGCGCTCGTTCACCCATGCGCGTGGACTGCCGGTGTTCGAGGTGGACCTGCCCGCGATGCAGGCGCTCAAGCGGCGGCTGCTGCTCGAGAGCGGGTGGCGCCGCGACGACATCGTGTTCGCGCCCGTCGACTTCGACCGGGACCGATGGCTGGAAGCGCTGACGGCGCGCGGCTTCGACCCGGCCCTGCCGACGTTCGTGCTCTGGGAGGGCGTGAGCTTCTACCTCCGGGCGCCGGCGGTAGGCGAGACCCTGCGGGCGATCTCGTCGCTCGCCCCGGGAACGGTGTTGGCGTTCGACTACTTCTCGCGGCGGGTGGCGGAGCCGACCACGCGCTCGGGGCGGCTGGTGAAGCGGCTCAGCCGGCTCAACGGGGAGGAGTTCCGCTTCGGGCTCCCGACGCGGCCGCCGGCACGGGAGCACGCCGCGGCGTTCGTGCGGCAGTACGGGCTGCGGCTGGTGGACTACCAGGCGATCGGTCCGGAAGCGCCCCCGCGGGAGCCGCTCGGGGGGCTCGTGACGGCGGTGCGGGAATAGAAGGAAGAGAAAGATGCGGATCAGCCGAGGCAGTCGAACGGCGGGCGCCCTGATGGGGCTTGCAGCGATGGCGGGGCTCGGCGCGGCTCCCGCCGAGCAGGACGGAAGCGCCTACCGCCTCGTCGAGGACTGGCCGCAGTACCCGGCCGACGCCGAGTTCGAGATGGGAACCGGCATCGCCGTCGACGGCGAGGGCACGGTCTACGCCATCTCGCGGGACATCGATCACTGGGCCAGCCATCCGCTCGCGATGACGCGCTACCGGGGCAAGGGCTCGATCTGGAAGTTCGACCGCGACGGGAAGTTCCTCGGCCTCTTCGCGGAGGAGCAGGCCTTCATCGGCCCGCACAGCTTCTACGCCGACGGTCAGGGCTACATCTGGGTGGTCGATCGCGACGGGCACCAGGTCAAGAAGCTGACGCCGGACGGCACCCCGGTCCTGACGCTGGGCGAGTACGGCCGCTTCGGCGACGACGAGACGCACTTCAACGGCCCCACGAGCGTTGCGGTGCTCCCCGGCGGCGACATCGTCATCGGCGACGGCTACTGGAACTCGCGCCTCGTGTGGTTCAGCGCCGACGGGCAGTACCTCCGGCAGGTCGGCGAGTACGGCAACGGCCCGGGCCAGCTCGGCGTCGTGCACGCGGTGGCGGTCGACGCCCGCGGGAGGCTCCTCGTGGCCAACGTCTGCGGCGGCGCGCTGCATACCTACGTCACCGCGCCCGGCCAGATCGCCCCCGAACGCCTGCCGCCGATCCCCGGCTGCCGCAGCCGCTTCGACGTCTTCCACCAGGACGGCAGCTATGAGGGGCCCTGGTCGGTCGTCGAGGGCGCGCTGACCCTCAGCATCGCCGCCTACGGAGACCGGATCTACGCGGGGACGACGGGAGCCGAACGGGGACGGCAGGACGTGGTGGTCGTCGACGCGGAGACCGATCGGGTCGTGGACCGCATCGCGAGCGCCAACGTCTACGTGCACCAGATGGCGCTCGATGCCGCCACCGGCGACGTCTACGTGGCCTCCGTCTACCCGGAGCATGGAGGACTACTCCGCGGCCCCGAGGGGCCGTCGTTCGTTCGCTGGACACGCGACCCACGGTGAGAGCCGGCTGGAGGCGGCCGGAGCGCGCGGGTCGCCGGCGTGTACTCGGAGGGAACGGAGGGGTGTCATGAAGGCTTGGCAACGCGCCGGAGCGGGCGTCGCGGCGCTGGCAATCGCTCTCCTGATCGCACCGGGCTCCGCGCTCGGGCAGCCGGCGGGCGGGTCCGAGGGCTGGACGGTGCCGCGGACGGCGGACGGGCAGCCCGACCTGCAGGGCGTCTGGGCCAGCGACTCGGCAACCCCGCTCGAGCGGCCGGCGGAGCTCGCGGACAAGGACGCGCTCACGGAAGAGGAAGTGGCGACGCTCCAGACCCGCGCCGCCCGGCTCTTCAGCGCCGACGCCGGCGACGCGGCCTTCGGCGAGAGCGTGTTCCGGGCCGCCCTGACCGACGCCCAGGAGCATCGCTCCGGCGACGGCGTCACGGCCGCGAACCCGGAGGGAACCGGAAACTACAACCAGTTCTGGCTCATCGACCGGTGGTTCGACAACCGGACGTCGCTGATCGTCGATCCGCCCGACGGCCGCCTGCCGCCGATGACGGCCGACGGCGAAGCGCGGCGCGAGGCCGCGCGCAATCGGCCGCGGCCGCCCTTCCCGACGGGGCCGGAGGACCTCGGGGCGGGCCTGCGCTGCAGCGGCGGCCGCGTCCCGCTGACCGGCCGGGGCTACAACAGCAACTACCAGATCGTCCAGACGCCCGGGCACGTCGCGATCCTGATGGAGATGATGCACGAGACGCGCATCATCCCGCTCGACGGGCGCCCGCACGTCTCCCCCGCGCTGCGCACCGATCTCGGCGACTCGCGGGGCAGCTGGGAGGGCGACACGCTGGTGGTCGAGACGACCAACCTGAAGCGCGACGCGAACTTCAGCGGGGCGTCCCGCGACCTGCGGCTCGTCGAGCGATTCACCCGCGTAGGACCGGAGACCCTGCAGTACGAGTTCACGATGCACGACCCGGCCACCTGGACGCGCCCCTGGACGGCGCGCCTCTTCATGCGCCCCGCCCCCGGCACCGGCGTCATCTACGAGTTCGCCTGCCACGAGGGGAACTACGCCATCGCCAACACGCTGCGCGGCGCCCGCCTGCAGGAGGCGGCGGAGGGCGAGACGAACCAGCCCTGACCGGGTCGCCGCCGATTGAGAGAAGATCTGGGACGCTCGCGGCCGGCCTGGCGGCGGGCGTCCCGGCAGAACTGACCGGTCGCCACCGGATGAGAGTATCTGGGGGAGGGAAGACCGCCGGAAACGGGAACGACGGAAGAGAGGAATCGACCGATGAGACGGATCCTGTTGCTCGCCTGCACCGCGCTGCTCGCCCTGCCCGCCCTGCCCGCCGTGGCCGAGGCGCAAGCCGATGACGCCGTTGCGAAGGCCCTGCTCGCTGCCCCCACGCGGGCGCGCGACGACGCCGGCGTCGTCGCCTGGATCGACGACGGCAGCCGCGTTGTCCTCAAGGAGTCGTCGAACGGCATGGTCTGCTGGGACCAGTCGAGCTGGCCCAGCCAGCGGCCCTTCAGCGTCCGCTGCACCGCGGAGGCGAACCTGCCGCGGGTCGAGCAGAACCGCGCGTTCCTGATCGAGGCGGGGAGCGCCGAGGACGCCCGCGCCCTGTTCGACGCGGCGGAGGCCGACGGCACCCGCGCGGTGTCGCAGTTCGGCACCAACTACTACTCGCTGCAGGGGAACGATCCGGACAACGCGTTCCCCCACGTGACCATCTCGACGCCGCACGCCACGGGCGAATCGCTCGGCCTTCCGAACCGGCCGAGCGCCGCGACCGCGTGGGTCATGAACGAGGGGACGTCCGGGGCCCACATCATGATCCCGGGCCGGTAGTCGGCGGCCGTTGGATTCGGGCCGTCGTCCCGCGCGGGACGGCGGCCCGCGACCGGGTTTCCGGAGGAGTCGATCGATGATGCGTAGAGTGTTGCTGGGAGTGCTCGTGGCCGGTTTTGCGATCGGCATCGCCCGATCCCTGGCGGTCGAGGCGCAGGAGACGGAGCCGACGGGCGACGGGCCGCGCTACGTGAACGGGACCGACCTGGTGCGGCCGGACGACTACCGCGAGTGGACGTTCCTCAGCTCCAGCCTCGACATGACCTACGACGCCCCGGGCGCGCGCTCCGGGCCGAGCCGCTTCCAGAACGTGTACGTGAACCGCTCCTCGTACCGCGCGTTCCTCGACAGCGGACGCTGGCCGGACGAGACCATCTTCGTCCTCGAGATCCGCGAGTCGAGCCGCGAGGGCGCCATCAACGATGCCGGCCAGTTCCAGGCCGGCCTCGTGGCCCTCGAGGCGGAGGTCAAGGACGACCGCTTCGCCGACGGCTGGGCGTTCTACGACTTCGGCGTCGCCGGCTCGCTACGCGACGTCTCCGAGCCGCTCTCCGGCGCCCGCGTTGCCGGCTGCATCGAGTGCCACACCGAGCACACGGCGGCCGAGCGGACGTTCGTGCAGTTCTACCCGACGCTGCTGGAGGCCGCGCGGCGACACGGCACCCTCAAGCCGGGCTTCTGAGCCTCAGCGGCCCTCGGCTTCCTCCCGCCGCGCCCCGCCGAGGGCGTTCGGCACCGAGTAGTTGCCCTCGTGGCAGGCGTACTCGAACTGCACGTAGCCGTCGTCGCGCTTGATCGGGAACGCCGCGGTCCAGGGGGCGGTGTAGGTGTCGGGGTCGTCGACGCGCACGGAGTAGCGCAGCAGGTCGGGTCCGTCGATGGTGATCCGCTCGACGATGCGCTGGCCCTCGGTCTGGCGCGAGCGCGTTCCGGCCGTCGCTCCCCGCATGTTCCTGACGGCGCGGAAGTTGGTCGACTCGATGACCAGGGTGTTGCCCTCCCATCGGCCGCGGGGGTCGCCCTCCCACTGGAGGATGGCCGAATCGAGGTGCGGACTGCCCTCGATCGGGATGATGCGGGCGTTGTGGATCATCTCGCTGTGGATGACGACATAGCCGGGCGGCTGCAGGATGAGGGTTCCGTTGTTGTACTCGGTGGGCATCATCATGCCGAGGACGCCGCGCGAGATGCAGCGGTCGCCCGATTCCATGTTGGCGTAGGTGTCGTGGAGCTGGGCCAGGTTGAGGGCAATCAGCTCCCGCGCCCGCGCCGTACGCTCCGGCACGCGGCCGGTGGCCGGCTCCACGATGAGCGCCGGCGCGTCGCTGGCCACCGGGTCGTCCCAGAACCAGTCGAACCAGTGGATGCCGTAGCCGCCCACGCCGCGGGAGTTCTCGTGGCCGCGCCACTCGAACGCCTCGATCCTTCCTTCGGCCCGCGCCCGGGCTCGCTCGGCGAGCTCGGCGGCCGGGATGTCGTCGCGCCCGGCGAGCTCTTCCGGCATCTCCAGCGGCGTGAAGATGGCGTCCGAGTTGTTCCACATGCCGGTGATGTCCGGTTGGCCGTCGGCGCGGAGGGTCGGCGACCAGTACGGTGACGCGGCCGCCGCATCCTGGCCGCCGGACGCCGCGGGCGGCGCGGCCATCGCGACGACGAGAGCGACGGCGAGCACAACGCCTGCCGCGACGCGGGATCGTGATTCGATGACGACGCTTCCGTTCATCGCTCCCTCCTCAACTCGGCGTAGGCCGCCGGAACGGGCCGACGACGCTGCCTTTCCGGACTCGCCACTGCCTCCTCGGACTCGCGCGCCGCCGTTTCACCCTCGCTATCGGCGTTCCGACGTTCCCAGCGGGGCGCTCAGCGGCTCCCAGCGCCGCCGTCCGGCTCCACGAACGGCACCGCCGGCTCGCGGACGCCGGGATGGCCGGCCTCGATGCGCTGGCGAGACACCAGGGCGGCCGCGTCGAGGGCGAGCTGCTCGTCGGCCCGGCCGCCGCTCAGCAGGTTCACCATGCCGTAGTTGCCCTCGTGGCAGGCGTACTCGTAGATCGGCTCCTGGTTCTCCCGCCAGCGCATGGGGATGGCCGCCGTGTAGGGGCGCTCGTACGTCGCCGGGTCCTCGACCGTGAAGCGGTAGTCGATCGTCTCGGCGTCGACCCGCGTGAAGCGCTCCACCAGCCGCAGCGTCGCTCCCGAGCCCCGGTGCCCCGTCTGCAGGATGTGCGACGGCTGGTAGTCGCCGCCGTCGAGCCGGTCGTGGAAACCGATCGTCTCCACGACGAGGGTGTCGCCCTCCCAGCGCCCGCGGGAATTGCCGAGCCACTGCCGGATGCCGTCCGCGACGTGCGGGCCGCCGTCGAGCGGGATGATGCGCGTCTCGTGGATCATCTCGACCTGGATCGCGACGTGGTCCGGCGTCTGGAGGATCTGGTAGTTGTTGTTGTAGAGGTTGGGGATCATCATGACCGGCAGGGTGCGCGAGATGCAGCGCTCCCAACTGTTCCGGTCGAGCCAGGTGTCGGCCTCACCCCGCCCCTCCCGCGCGGATTCGCGCGCCACGAGGCGCTCGATGGCGGCCGGCGTCAGGACGATGCGCCCGTCCGGCGGATCGACGATCAGCGACGGCTGGTCGAGCCGGCCTCCCGTCTCCGGCCACGCCGCCCCGGTGCCGCGGGTCGCGGCGATTACCGGAGCGCGCGCCGCCTGCCCGCGGTCCTGCTCCGCCTCGGTGAGGCGCTCGAGCGGGGTCGTCGTCGAGTTGTTCCAGATGCCCTGCAGGTCGGGGTCGCCCCACGCGGTTCGCGGCGCGGTCCACTCCTCGGCTGCACCACCACTCGCAGGCGCCGGCGCGGTCGCCGACGCGTTCGCGGTCGCAGTCGCCGACGCGGCGGACGCCGTCGCCGACCCGGCGGCGGCAGCGGCCAGGGACGGGACGACGAAGTCCGCGGCCCACTCGTGCGGTCCCCAATGGACGATGAGGCGGCCGCGGTCCGCGCCCCTGGGTACGAGCGTCGCCCCCAGCGGACGGAACGAGCCGGCGGTGCGCGCGTAGTCGACCGCGATCTCAGCCGCGTCGAAGTCGGGGTCGTACTGCGTGCCCCACGAGTCCGGCTCGTGGTTGAAGACGAAGCGCCACCCGCCCTCGGCCTTCCGCAGCCAGACGCCGTAGGCCCCGGCGAAACCCGGAGCGAGGTTGCCGGTGGAGATGTCCGTCTTCCCGAAGCGCAGCGCGACGTCGGTCTTGAGACGCAGCACGGGGGCGCGGATCATCTCGATCACCGAGCCGTCCCCCACCGCCGCCACGCTCGGATAGTCCTCGTCCTCCACGTCGATGCTCTTCCAGAACAGCATCGTGATGCTCGCGCCGTTCGGCAGCACGAGCGCCGTCTCGTTCCGCTCGGAGAGCATGTTGGCGCGGGCGATCGCGTCGTTGGAGTCCGCCGCGAGGCGGGCGGTGCCGCGGCCCGAGACCCGCGCGGCGCGCGGCGTCTCCGGCAGCTCCTCGAATCGGAAGTCGGCACTCCAGGCGTGACGTCCCCAGCCGAGCGCCAGGCGCCCGGTCTCGGCCCCGGTGGCGTGGATCGATGCGGTGAACGCGGCCGTCTCGGAGTCGGTCAGCACGTGGCCCAGGGGCACCACCTGCATCGCGCCCTCGTCCGCGGGATGGATCTCGAGTTGCCAGCCCGCCGTGTCCCGTGCGAGCCATAGGACCGGATCCGCGGGTTCCGCCGATTCCTCCATCTCGGCGGCCGCCTGCTCCCCGCCATCGGGTGCCTGCGTTTCTCCGGCTGCTTCCTCCGTGTCTTCTCCGGCCTCCCCGGTCTCGTCCTCCCCGCCGGGGCTCTCCGCCGCGCGCGCCGCGGCTTCCGCCTGCCGCTCGGCGACGACGGCCGCGATCTCTGCCTCGATGGCGTCGATGTCCGGCGCGAGGGTGCCGAGGCGCAGCGCCCGGTGCGCAACCAGCGTGCCGACCCGCACCCGCGATCCGACCGCGCCGGAAAGCAGGTTCTGGTAGGCAGGCCCGTCGGCCCGCAGCCCGGGCGAGAACGCCACGTGGATCTCCTGGTTCTCGAGCGTGAGCGAGGCGTGCAGGAGGCCGTCGGCCTCGTGGCTGGGGTCCGGCGTCTGCGCACCGGCGTTGGGTGTCGCCAGGCACCAGGCGGCGGCCACCGCGACGAGGAGGCGGCTGTCGCCGGCGCGGCCGCTCCGCGGGAGCGGGGCACGGCGTCCGTTACCGAGTCCGAGCATTGGATATCGCATGGTCCAAAAACAACAGGGCGGGACCAAGCGGCCCCGCCCTGGAAGAAACGCCGGTCGCGATCGACCGCGACGGATTCGTCAGTTGTCGTTCGTGGTGGGCAGGGTTTCGACGTCGTCGATCTCGGCGTAGCCGATGAAGCCGAGCGACATCTCGTCGTCGGTCCGCGGCCCGTAGCCCACGAAGCGGTTCGGGTTGAAGTTGCGCCGCGAGGCGCGCTCCGGCGAATTGTCGTACCAGAAGTCGACGTCGATGCGCGTGCCCTTCGGCAGCAGCTTCGGCTCCTTGTACTTGTAGGTCACCTGCCAGCTCTGGTCGTAGTGCGGCACGTCGAGCAGCAGCTCCTCGGTGCCGTCGGGATAGATGGCGGTGTAGCGCGACGCCGTCGCCCGCAGGTGCGCGTGCGGCCAGTAGGTCAGCACCAGGGTGTCCTTCTCGAGGACGCGCGACGACCCGATCCGGTAGTTCGGGTGGTTCGGCGGAATCTCGAAGCCGCGGTTGTACAGGGTGTCGTTGATGACCTTGTACTTGACCGGCTCGTCGGCGACGAAGAAGCCGATCTCCGGGTCGCTCCAGGCCGCCGAGCCCTCGGCCGGCTCCTTGTGGTAGTGCATGTTGAAGGACACGCTCGAACCGGTCTTCAGCAGCACGCCGAAGCCTTCGGGCAGCATGTCCGCCTCGCCGCCCTCGGCGACGCAGCTCAGCAGCTCGCTCCCGGCGACGTCGGCGCCTTCGTCCTCGACCGCGGTCGCCGGCACGAAGGCGCCCGGCTCGATGACGGACGAGCACATGTGGTGGGTGATCTGGTTGCCGCCGACGCGGAACTCCCAGCCCTTGACCCACGTGTCCTCGGACATGATGTCCTCGGTCAGCTCGGCGTAGAAGGTGATGTTGATGTCGTAGATGTCGTCGGCCACCAGGTACGGCTCCGGCATCTTCACCACGAAGTCGGGCGTGCCGAGCGTCCAGCCGTCGTTGGCTTCCTCGGCCCACTGCCTCGCGGGCGGCGCGTCGGCGAGGTCCCCGGCCGGCGCGCCGGCCTCGACCCACCGGACGATGGTGTCGATCTCGTCGTCGGTCAGGCCGCGCTCGTTCTCGAAGACGCCCTTCGGGGCCGACGCGAACCAGGGCGGCATCTCGCGCGACTCCACCTTGCGCGCGATGGCGCGCGCCCAGGGGCGGGTCTCCTGGTAGTCCATGAACGACATCGGCGCGATCAGGCCGCTGATGTTGGCGCCGGACGGCCGATGGCAGGTCTGGCAGTTCTCCTGCATGATCGGCAGGACGTGCTCGTGGTAGGTCACCTCGGTGTCGCGCTCGGCCTCGTTCCCGGCGTAGCCGGGGGCCGCGCCGAGCGCGAAGGCGACCAGCGCCATCGCCGTCACGATCAGATGCAGTCGGGTTCTCGTCATGAGTGGGCTCTCCTGCTTGACGAACATCGCTCACCCGGGGAACGCGAACCCGCACCGGCGTGCCGGCGCACGGGTCCGCACGGTCTCAATCTGCAACGCCGTCGCATCGTAACCCGATCCGCCGGCCCCGGCAACCCCCCCTGCGGACGACGCCCGCGCCGCCCCGACGGGAGGCAACGCCGTTTCGCAAGTCGGGACGGCCCGGCCCGCGAGGTGCGGCCCCGTTCGCGGGTCGCTCCGCTGGCGGCTACTGGCCCGCCGCCGGGATCCGCAACTCGACGCCGGACGCCACGAAGCTCAGCTCGGTGGCGGTTCCGTCCGGATTGCGTACGAGCGACACCCCTTCCTCGATCAGGTGATCGGCGTCCTCGGGGGAGAAGAAGTTGGTCTCGAACGTCCCCTCCAGCCGCGCCGCCTGCCCCGCGGAGTCGGTCGGGACGAAGAAGCCGTAGTCCTTGAACGTGACGCGGATCCCGCGCGCGGCGCCCGCCGCCGTCAGCTCCATCCAGCAACCCTTCATCTGACACGCCTTGACGACCGTGCCCTCGAGGACGACCTGTTCGCCCGCATAGGCAGCCGGATCGGCGAGCGCGGCGGCGAGGTCGACCAGCGGCGAGTCGCCTATCGCGTCCCCGCGCGTGACGACCTGCTGCGCACCGGCTGTCGGCGCAAGAGACGCGGCGGCGGCCAGGGCGACCGCAACGATGGCGGCTATGGCTACGAAGACCGCCAAGGCGGTTCCGTTGACGCTGTTGAACTGCATCTCCTGATCCCCCGGACCGTTCCGAACCCTGCACGACTGGGAGTATCCATCCGAAACACCGGGATGGTAGCATGCCGGCCATCGCCCGGCGCCGTGGCGGCGCACTACGGACGAGTCCGCAACGCCCGACGCGCCTGGCAGTCTGCGCCGCAGGCCAGGCGTTTCGGCCCACGCGGACTCCCGACTCGCCGCGCGCCATCTTCAGGGCTGCGCGCCATCTGCGGAGGGCGTCCCCGGCCCGGAGTCCTCGATCGGGCGGGATCGGCAGGAGACGAGGGAAGACGGCCATCGGAACAGGAGGGTAGTCGTGGAAAGCAAGAGAACGTGGCTGAGAATCGCGGTCCTCGTCGCCGCCGGCAGCGCCGTCGGGCTGGTGGCATGCGGCAGCGCCCCGGAGCCGGTCGAGGAGGCGGTCGCGCAGACGACCGAGCGCCCCGCCGGGGCCGGCACCATCGAGACGCTCGACCCGGCGCTCGACGCGCTCGTCCCGGCGGACGCCGAGATCGAGCACCTCGCGGAGGGCTTCGGCTTCACCGAGGGCCCGGTCTGGGTCGCCGGCGACGAGCCGTTCCTCCTCTTCAGCGACATCCCCGGCAACCGCATCGTGAAGTGGACGCCGGACGGCGAGGTGAGCGACTTCCTCGCCCCCGTCTTCGAGGGCGAGGTCGAGGACGGGCGCCTCTCCGGCTCGAACGGCATCACCGTCGGCCCGGACGGCAGCATCGTCTTCACCGAGCATTTCGGCGGCCGCGTCTCGAGCATCGCGGCGGACGGCACGGGTCGCAGCACGGTGGTCGACAACTACGAGGGCGGACGGTTCAACAGCCCCAACGACCTCGCCTACAAGTCCGACGGGTCGCTCTACTTCACCGACCCCGCCTACGGGCTGCCGAGCCCCGAGGACCGCGCGCAGGACGTCAACGGGATCTACCGCCTCGACCCGGACGGCACGGTGACGCGGCTGGCGGACCAGGAGGGCCCGAACGGCATCGCCTTCTCGCCCGACGAGTCTCGCCTCTACGTGGCCGACAGCGCGGCCGGTTTCTGGATGGCCTACGACGTCGCGGAGGACGGATCCCTGGGCGAGGGCACGCTGCTTCTCGACGCGAGCGCGGTCGAGGCCCCCGGAGCGCCCGACGGGCTGAAGGTGGACACGCAGGGGAACCTGTGGGCGACCGGCCCCGGCGGCGTGTGGGTCATCGCCCCCGACGGCCGGCACCTGGGCACGATCAAGGCCAACGAGGTCCCCGCCAACGTGGCCTGGGGCGACGACGGGCAGACGCTCTACATGACCGCCCGCACCGGCCTCTACCGTGTCCGCGTGAGCGCGATGGGGACGATTCCGGGACCGCAGTAGTCGCGTTGCGCTCGCCGCGGCGCGAGCGTTTCCGAGCCCCGGCCGCAGCATACGGCCCGGCGCTGCGGCCGGGGCCGCTCCCTCGCGCGCCTGCCGATCCGGCGCAGTCCGGAATCCGGCTCCATCCGCACCTGATACTATCGTCGCCTACGTGGCGATATCAGATCATCGGCCGACCAAGTCGGGACGGTTCCTGCTCCGGCTTCCGCCCCCCGTGCACGCCATGCTGGACGCCGCGGCGCGCGACGCCGGACTGTCGCTCAACGAGTACTGCGCGCGCCGCCTGGCCGCGGGTGGAACGGGCGCCGGGGTCGACGACGCCGCAGCCGAGGTCGTCACTCGGGCCGCGGCGGTCGCCGGTAGCGCCCTGATCGCGGTGGTGCTCCACGGCTCCCTGGCCCGCGACGAGGCGACGGCCGCCTCCGACGCCGACATCCTGGTGGTCGTCGAGCCCCGCGTTGCGCTCCGCCGAGGTCTGTACCGGACCTGGGACGCGCACCCGCTTCGTTGGCGCGACCGCCGTGTCGACGCGCACTTCGTGCACCCGCCAGGGGACGACGCCCCGAGCGGCCTGTGGGCCGAAGCGGCGCTCGACGGCATCGTCCTGTTCGAGCGAGGCGCACGGGTGTCGGCCCACCTCGCGCGCGTGCGCCGCGCCATGGCCGACGGCCGCCTCGTGCGGCGCGTGGTGCACGGGCAGCCCTACTGGACCGCCGCGTGATGCGGAACCGTAGCCTGGCGTCCGACTACATCCGCCGCGCCGCCACGCGCCTCCGGGCCCTCGATGTCCTCTACGACGCCGAGAGCTGGGCCGATGTCGTTCGCGAGTCCCAGGAGATCGTCGAGCTGGCCCTGAAGGCCCTGCTGCGGGCGGCGGGCATCGACCCGCCGCGCGTGCATGACGTGGCCGACGTCATCGAGGCCGAGCGCGGCCGCCTGCCGGCGGCGCTCGCGGTCGACGAAACCGACCTCCTCGCCGCGGCATCGCGGGACCTGCGGCGCGACCGGGAGCTCGCCTTCTACGGCGCCGAAGACCTGACCCCTTCCGACTTCTACCGGCAGGACGACGCCGACAAAGCCCGCGCGACCGCGCGGCGCGTTGTAGAGCTCGTCCGCCCGCACGTGCCTTCGTCCTGAGCAGAGGTGCGCCCTCCACACTGGTTCGGGGCCGCATGCGCCGGCGTTCCTCCGCGAGCACCTGGCGGACCAGGAACGGCGGGCGGCTACCGGGAGACGACCAGGAGCACCGCGACCAGCACGAGGGCCGAGCATCCAATCGACCAGGACGACAGCACCTCGTTGGCCACGAAGTAGCCGAGCACGAGCGCGATCACCGGGTTCACGTAGGCGTAGGTGGCCGCCTTGGCCGGCGTCGAGGCCTTGAGCAGCCAGAGGTAGCTGCCGTAGGCCACCGACCCCAGCACCGCCACGTACGCCCACGCTCCGAAGGCAGTCGCGGACACCGCGCGCCAGTCGTGACCCGCCAGCTCCCCCGAGGTAAGGGACATGCAGCCGAGCACGGCGGCGCCGCCGAGCATCTGCATGCCCGACGACAGCGCCTGCGACGACGGCTGCGGGGCGTAGCGGGAATAGACCGACCCCGCCGCCCACAGCAGGCTGGCCACGACGATGGTGCCGGCGCCGACGGGGTCGATCCCGCGCGCGCCCGCGAACTCGGCCGGATTGACGAGCAGGGCGACGCCCGCGAACCCCAGGACGAGTCCGGCGATGACGCGCGCCGGCGGGCGGGCCCCGCGCGGCCGCAGCCAGTCGGCGAGCGCCACCCAGAGCGGCACCATCCCCACGAGCAGGGCGCCCATCCCGGACGGCAGGCGCAGGAGCGCCCAGCTCACCAGGCCGTTGCCGCCGGCGGCCATCAGCAGGCCGATGAGCGCCGTCGCCGCCCAGTCGCGCGCGGTCGGACGCGCGGCGCCCCGATGCGCGGCCCACGCGACGAAGACGAGCCCGCCGGCCAGGAACCGAACGCAGGCCATGAAGAACGGCGGTATCTCCGCCACACCCCGATCGATCGCGAGGTAGGTCGATCCCCAGATGAGGTAGACGGCGGCGAAGGCGGCAACGAGGGCGAAACGCGATGGACGGGGCATGGCACGGCGATCGTGGAGACGGCGGACAGGGTGACGACGGGTCGTGCGCCCCGTCCGAGACCGACGCGATCGGGGAGGCTGGCGTGACGACCGGCCCTGCGCGGCCGGGATGCGGTGCTGGCAGGGGCTCCCGGATCGTATCCGAATTCGTCATCCGGTCATCGCCGCGAACGCTTCGAACCCCGCGGAATCCCGCTTCGTCGCACGAGCCTTCCGTTCCGCAGGCCGGCCGACTACGGTGGCCGTCGAGGAGGACGAGACATGCAGAAGCGAACGGTCGCCGGCGTGACCGCGGTTGCCGCCGCGGGAGCACTCGCCGCGGGAATCGTGAGCCTCGCGCAGGAGCGGAGAGTCGACGACCTGGTGCGCGCCGACTTCTTCGCGGGCTTCGCGGGAAACTCGGACGCGCTGGAGCGGGGCATGCGTCTGACGGAGGAGATGCTCGAGGCGGATCCGGGGAACGCGGCGGCCCTGGTCTGGCACGGGGCGGGCACCTTCTTCCGCTCGGGGGCCTCCTTCGAGAGCGGGGACTTTCGCACCGGTATCGCACTCTGGGAACAGGGCCTGACCGAGATGGCCCGGGCGGTCGAGATGGCGCCGGACGACGTCGAGGTGCTGATTCCGCGCGGCGCCAACCTCATCGTCGGCTCGCGTTTCGTGCCGCCCGCGCAGGCGGAGGAGATCCTGCGGACCGGAGTCGCCGACTTCGAGCGCGTGCTGGAGTTGCAGGCGCCCTACTTCTCCCGGCTGGGAGTCCATGCCCGAGGGGAGCTCCTGACCGGTCTCGCAGACGGGTGGAGCCGGCTGGGCGACCGGGAAGCCGCGCGCCGCTACTTCGAGCGCATCGTCGACGAGCTCGAGGGTTCCGTGTACGAGCAGAAGGCGCGGGCCTGGCTCGAGGACCGGCCCGAGGCGCGGGAGCCCGGCTTCTTCGAGTGCTCCGGCTGTCATCGTTGACGGACGTGCGGACGTGCTCGCCGATGCCGAGGACGCGGCGGGCGGCCGGTGCCGGGCCGGACGCCGGGGAATCGTCCCCATCTACGCCGGGGCGCCGAATTGGGAGAAGCAGAATGCAATCGATGAAGCACGTCGTCGCCTGTCTGGCCGTCGCGTGCGGGCTCGGCTTCGGCGGGCTCGGGTTCGGCGGGGTCGGAGCGGCAGCAGCTCAGGTGACGGCGCCGCGGGGCGATCCGGAGCGCGCGGCGATCGTGGACCGCCTCCGCCGGTCCGCGGTTGCCGGAGACGCGGAGGCGATCGCCGCCGCGCGCGATGCCACCCGACGGCTGCTCCAGCGGGCGCCGACGGAGGAAGACCGCCGCCCGTTGCGCTACCTCCTCGCCTACGCCAACTGGCGCCTGCTGGGGGTGTACCCATCACCGGAGGGCGCCGAGCGCGATGCCCTCGCCGATGAGGCAGAATCGATGCTAGCGGCCAACCTGGCCGGGAACGAGGCGGACGTCGAAGCCCAGGCGCTGCTCGGCGCCGTCTACGGCATGAAGATCGGGTCGTCGACGTGGCGCGGAATGACGTTGGGTCGGCGAGCGAGCCGGGCGCTCGACGCCGCGCGGGCGATCGACGAACGCAATCCGCGATTCCTGCTGTTGAGGGGCCTCGACATCTACCACCGCCCGGCCATGTTCGGGGGCGGGCTCGAGCGGGCGGAGCGGTGGTTCCGCGCGGCGGTCGGGTTCTTCGCGGCACAGCCGTCCGATGCCCCCTGGCCCAACTGGGGGCGGCTCGACGCCCACGCGTGGCTGGGCCGGACGCTGGCCCGGCTCGGAGACGTGGACGCCGCGCGCGAGCAGTACGCGAAGGTGCTGGAGGCGGAACCCGATCACGCGTTCGTGCGCGACTTCCTGCTCCCGCGCCTCGAGCCGCAGTAGGAGTCTGCGCCGTAGAACGGCGCGGACTCCTGAAGGACTGGGTTGGGCGCCGAGCGGAGCCGCAGGCGACGAACGGCGGGCTAGCCCCCGCGTCCGTGCAGGACGACCGGATCGACATGATCGACCGCCTGAGAGCCTCCGTCGGCGCACATCCGGGATGGTGGAGCTTGGCGTTCAGCGTGCTCCTCTGCACTCTCGTGGGCGCGGCGCTGAGCCTGGCGCGGAGCGGACGCCTGACGGCGGAGCCCATGGTGATCAGCTTCAGCGTCGGGCTCTCCATCAACGCCTGCATGTTCCTCGGACACGTGTGCTGGGCGCCCCGCCTCCCGCGGCTCCTCGTCACGATCCTGATGCTCGCCGGCGGTCTCCTGCTCGGTTTCGCGTCGGGAGGCACGCTGGTCGCGGGCCGGCCGCTGATGCTCCTCGGGGACGTCTATGCCCCCCTGACCGGCGCTCTCCTGGGAGTGTTCACCATCGGCGGCTTCTACGCGGTCGAGAACTGGTGGGAGACGAGAGCCCGGCTCGAGCGGGCCGAACGGGACGCCCTGGCCCGCGACAAGGCCCTGGCGGAAGCCGAGCTGCGGGTGCTGCAGGCCCAGGTGGAGCCGCACTTCCTCTTCAACACCCTCGCGAACATCGGCTCCCTGATTCACACGGACCCGGACCGCGCCTCGCGCCTGCTGGAGCGGCTGACCTCGCTGCTGCGCGCTTCGCTGTCCCGGACCCGCAGCGGGCGGGGCACGCTGGGCGAGGAACTGGAGGTGGTGCGTGCCTACCTCGACATCCAGGGCCTCCGCATGGGGGGGCGCATGACCTGGGAGGTCGACGCCGATGCCGGTCTCGAAGCGGTGCCCCTGCCGTCGCTCCTCGTGCAGCCGCTGGTGGAGAACGCGGTGCTCCACGGTATCGAGCCGGCGGCGGCGGGAGGGCACGTCGCGGTGCACGCGGAGTCCGTCGACGGGGACGTGCGCATCCGGGTCTCGGACGGCGGGGTCGGCCTCGATCCGGAGACCGCGGGCCACGGAATCGGCATCGCCAACGTGCGGGAGCGCCTGCGCGCCACGTTCGGCGACCGCGCTCGGCTGACGCTCTCGGAGACCGCCGGCGGCGGCGTGAGCGCCGAGCTTCGGATCCCCGCCGGCCCCGCGGCGGACGCGCGAGCGGAATGAGCGGGACGGAACCACCCAGCGCGCTCGTTGCCGACGACGAGCCGGCGCTCAGGGCGGACCTCGAACGGCTGCTCGCCGACGCGTGGCCGGAGCTCGTCGTCGCGGCGTCCGTGGGGGACGGCGCGGCGGCTCTCGAAGCCTTCGAGCGCCTGCAGCCGGACGTCGTCTTCCTCGACATCCGGATGCCGCCGCCGTCGGGTCTCGAGGTCGCGCGCCGCGTCGGCCCGGACACGGCCGTCGTGTTCGTTACCGCCTACGACGAGCACGCCGTGGAGGCGTTCGAGCGCGCCGCGGTCGACTACCTGGTCAAGCCGGTCTCCGCCGCCCGCCTGCGGGAGTCGGTCGAACGCCTGCAGCGGTGGCGGGCCGGCAGGCGCAGCGCCCGCCTCAAGCCGCGGACGATCGAGGCGCTGATGCGCCGCCTGGCCGACGCGCCGGCGTACCTGCACTGGCTGCGGGTGGGACACGGCGAGCGCGTGGAGCTGGTCGCGGTCGAGGACGTCTGCTTCTTCCGGGCCGACCACAAGTACACCGCCGCGGTAACCCGGGAGACGGAGCACCTCGTGCGCACGTCGATCACCGAGCTGGCCGCGCGCCTCGATCCGGAGCGGTTCTGGCGCATCCATCGCGGAGGCATCGTGAACGTGGCGGCCATCCGGGCGGCGCGCCGCGATGTGCGGGGCCGCTATCGACTGACGCTGAAGGACCGCCCCGAGGTACTCCGCGTGAGTGCCGCGTACGGCCACCTCTTCCGGCGCATGTAGGTCCGCGTCGCAGCGACCCGGCGGATCGCTACCGGACGGCGAAGCCCTCCCGTCGGGCGGCCGCCGAGAGGCGGGCGTCGCTGCTGACCACCTCCAGGTCGGCCGGCTCCTCTGCCGATGCGGTCAGGGCCGCCGCCAACTGCAGCGCGTCGGCGGCACGCAACGGGTGCACCCGCAGCAAGCGGATGGCCCGGCGTCGAATCCGATCCAGAGGGCGGACCTCCACCCAACCCCCGGCCAGCGCCGCGAGCCGCTCGAGGGACTGCTCGAGGCCCGCGTCGTCGATGGCGCCTTCCCGGTAGAGACAGCATACGGCGGGCGCGCATTCAACCCAACTGCCCCACCACGTCACGATCCCCGGGTCCTGCCGCAGCACCGCGCGCCGGTTCTCGCTTCCCGCTTCGTCCACCAGCAGCGACACCAGGGCCGACGAGTCCCAGTACCTCACCGCTCTCCCTCACGTTCCGCGGCGATCAGGCGGCTGGCGCTGACGCCCTCCGGCAGGCGAGGAACGGGCGCGGCCAGGAAGCGATCGACCTCGAGCCGAGCGCGGGGAGGATTGGCGATCCCCCGGCGCACCAGCTCGGCCTCGTTCTCGCCGACGCCGCCATCGCCCGTCCGGCAAGACTCGATCCGGGCCACGGGCCGTCCGCGGTGCGTGATGAGCACGGTCTCGCCCCGGCGTACCTCTTCCAGAAGGGCGCTGAAGCCATTCTTCGCGTCGCTCACGCTGGCGCTCTTCATCTGGCCATCATAGCGCCGCCAACCCGTCGCAAGCTCCGGGTCGGCCCCAGCCCCACCGTCCCAGGAGCTTGCGCCGCGGCACGCACGCCGTTGGCGCTCTGCGGCGCAAGCTCCTAGGCTATTCGGATTGGACTCTTGAGATGGGGCAGGTCGCGATCGTCACCGGCGCATCGAGCGGCATCGGGCGGGCCCTCGCCCTGGAGCTCGCGCAGGGGGGCTACGACCTGGGGCTCACAGCTCGGCGCACGGATCGGCTCGCGGGCTTGGCAACAGAGATCCGGGCGACCGGGGTCCGAGCAGAGTACGAGGCCGCCGACGCCACCCGGCGCGACGAGACGCACGCGGCCCTCGCCGCGCTCGCGGAGCGGCTGGGTCCCGTCGACCTCCTGGTCGCCAACGCGGGGATCGGGCTCGGCACCGATGCGCTGGCCCCGAACGCGGAAACCCTGGAAGCGGAGTTCCGGGTCAACGTGTTCGGCGCGTTCTACGCCATCGAGGCGACGGTTCCGGCGATGCGAGAGCGCGGGGGCGGCCACATCGTCGCCATCTCCAGCCTCGCGGGGCATCGCGGGCTGCCCGGCGCGGCCGGCTACTGCGCGACCAAGGCCGCGCTCACCCGACTCGTCGAGGGGATGCGGCCCGACTGGGCCCGCGCCGGCATCCGGGCGACGATCGTCCATCCCGGCTACGTCCGCTCGGAGCTGACGGACCGGAACCGCTACCGCATGCCGCTGCTGATGGACACCGACCGGGCGGCGCGGCTGATCGCTCGCGCGATTCGCCGCCGCAGGAAGGTCTACGAGTTCCCGTGGCGCATGTCGATCTTCGTCCGCCACCTGGTGCGGCACCTGCCGGACCGGCTGCTCGCCAGCCGCATCCGCTCCGACAAGCGCCGGTCGCCGCCCTGACCGCGTCAGGATGGTCCCTCGGAGGGCCCCACGGAACCCTGCGACGGGATCGGCGGTGTCATTCGGGTTCGATTGTGCGAGCGGCGACGGTTACGACCCAGTTGGCATCGCCGAGCGCCTGTTCCGCTTGCTCCTGGTCGTACTCCTCGGTCGGTATGAAATCGATCGCTCCATAGAACGCCAGCTCCCGTTCCTTTCTGAGGGCGGTCGAGATCTCCACCAGTCGTTCGATTCCATCGTCCGCGACCCCCGGGAACCGATCGCGATGCTGCCGGATGAGGCCACCCACGTCGTGCCAGTGCAGCGGCTCCATGCCCACCTGTCGCAGCATCCCCTTGAGCGCGAGCTCGACCACCTCCTGCGACTCCCGGACCACATCCGAGTACGCTTCCTTCTGCAGGAACACGTCCAGAACCTCGAGCCGCACTCTCGCCTTTGCCAGGTAGCTCTCGGCGAGCGACGTGTTCGTCATTCCGCGAAGAGGTCGAAGACGTCGCCCGGCTTGTAGTCGGGCTTCAGGTCCCAGTACCAGGCGTTGCCCAGCCAGACGCGCCTCGAGCCCAGCGCGCGGAGACGGCGCCGCAGACGGTCGAGCGCCGAGGCCAGACAATCCTTCGGGTCGAAGAGGATGCGGGCGTCGTCCGTCATGTCGAGGAGCAGCATCGAGCCGCGCTCGAGTTCCGTCGGGGTCATCAGCACCGGCGAGAGCTCGGGCTGCAGGCCGGCCGTCCGGACGGCATCGAGACAGGGGCGCACAAGACCCTCGACGGCCCGAAAGTCGCGCAGGCGGAGCGAGTGCCGATCCGCCAGCCCCTCGGCCACGATCAGCAGGTCGACGTCCGAATCGGGTCGCGGCAGGCCGCGGCCGACCGATCCGTATACGGCGACGGACCGCAGCCGGTCTCCGTAGTGCTGCCGGCACGCCCCGGTCAGATCGGCGAGCAACGCGTCGTATGCCGCCTGCACCCCGTGATTATAGAAGCGACGCGTCCAGCTCTTCGAGGAGCTCCAGCAGGCGGAAGACCGTGCGGTGGTTCCTCACGGTGACCTGCTGGTAGACGGGCGACGCGGCCACCTTCATCCAGGTCGTTCGGGTCTGGTGCTCCTTCGAGATCGACCAGAAAACCACGCCGGGACCGATGGCGAGCGATTCGATGTCGCCCTTGAGGGCGGGCAACTGCGCGACGGCGCGGCGCGGTGTCGTGCCGCGCAGCGTGAACAGGGCGTTGTGCTTCCGGTCGTCGTCCCGGCCCCATCTGGCGGGAGCCGCCCGCACCGCGGTCCGGTAGCGTGCGCGGGGGAATACGACGGCGCGCACGGACTGCCCCAGGCGCTCCGTCAGACGCTTCTCGATCGCGCGCGTCAGCTCCGCGACGCGAGTCTCGCCGGCAAGGAACAGCACGTTGCCGCTCTGGATGTAGGTCCGCACGCCCGCGTAGCCGAGGTCCTCGAAGCAGCGGACGAGCTCGGCCTTGGAGATGACGTTCTGCCCGCCGACGTTGATCCCGCGAAGCAGGGCCAGGAACGGCAGGTTGGCGGTTGGCATCGGACTGCGCGGCGTAGCGACCGCGGGCGGCTACTCGCCCGCGCCGACGCGGACGACGAGTCGCTCTGCCGCTTTCCGTTCCGAGTCGCTCGCGCGGAGCTCGAGCTCGTAGACGCCGGGCGTATCGAACCAGGCCAGGGTGCGGGGCTCGTCCGCGGCGCTGAAGCGAACGCCGCCCGGGCCGTTGAGGACGCGCCAGGCGCTCGTGAGGCGCCCGCCCCGGGGCAGACCCTCGTCGCGGACGCTCCCGAACAGCTTGAGCTCCGCCCCGACCGCCACCTCGACCTCGGGCGGCTCGCCTTCGGGGCCGCGGCGCAGTCCGAGGAAGCGGACGAGCGGCGAGCGGTTCAGACAGACGCCGTGGGGCGCGGCCTCGAGGTCCACCTCGCGCAGAACGGCGCCCCGCGTGCGGTCGTCGAGCTCCCAGTTGTACTGCAGCATGTCCTCGCTGGTCGACGTCGTCGTGCCGGCGTGGGAGAGGGTCCAGCGGAGCCCGCCGGTGAAGTCCGTCCCCATCACCATGACGCACTGGAAGCGGTGGTGGCCCGGCCGGAAGGTCGTCGGCTGCCGCCGGTCCGCCGGCTCCGTGCCGAACGCGTTGCCGGCGCCCGGCGGAATGGTCACCTCGTCGAAGTTGTGGCTGAAGTAGGCGTAGG
>JAPOVI010000287.1 GCA_026708265.1 Acidobacteriota bacterium | reverse complement strand
CCAGGTCCCCTCCAGCCCGCTGGTGATCGCGTCGCCGGCCTTGCCGCTGCCGAAGCTGCTCTTCCAGCCGAGGCCCTGCTCGGCGAGGGCGGCGCCCTCGGGCTCGGGGCCGACGTGCGTGTCCGGGGCGGCGCCGTGGGTCTTGCCGAAGGTATGGCCGCCGGCGATGAGGGCCACCGTCTCCTCGTCGTTCATCGCCATGCGGCGGAACGTCTCGCGAATGTCCCGGCCGGCGGCAACCGGATCCGGATTGCCGTTGGGTCCCTCGGGGTTCACGTAGATCAGGCCCATCTGCACGGCGCCGAGGGGATTGGCCAGCTCGCGGTCGCCGCTGTAGCGCCCGTCGGCCAGCCACTCGGTCTCCGGCCCCCAGTTGATGTCCTCCTCCGGCTCCCAGACGTCCTCGCGCCCCCCGGCGAAGCCGAACGTCCGGAGCCCCATCGACTCCAGGGCGCAGTTGCCGGCCAGGATAATCAGGTCGGCCCACGAGAGCTTGCGGCCGTACTTCTGCTTGACCGGCCACAGCAGCCGGCGCGCCTTGTCGAGGTTCGCGTTGTCGGGCCAACTGTTGAGGGGCGCGAAGCGCTGCGTGCCGGAGGCGCCGCCGCCGCGGCCGTCGTGGATGCGGTAGGTGCCCGCG
This sequence comes from Acidobacteriota bacterium, assembly GCA_026708265.1. Classification (GTDB taxonomy): domain Bacteria; phylum Acidobacteriota; class Vicinamibacteria; order Vicinamibacterales; family UBA8438; genus JAGWAJ01. The sequence continues at coordinate 1,708 of JAPOVI010000287.1, read as the reverse complement.
CTGTGCCACGCCATGCGGATGAAGAGCGGGCCGTAGTGGCCGTAGTCGGCGGGCCACCAGTCCGCGGAGGTCGTCATCACCGCCTCGATGTCCCGCTTCACGGCGGGCAGGTCGAGCGACTGGAACTCCGCCGGGTAGTCGAACGCCTTGCCCATAGGATCGGCCGTCGGGGAGTTCTGGTGCAGCACCTTCAGGTTCAACTGGTTCGGCCACCACTGCAGGTTCCCCGCGGCGCCCGCCGCCGTGTGTCCCAGCACGGGGCACTTGCCCCCGCTCTTGCTCTTGTCGTCAGCCGTGTCGTGCATTTCGTTCAGCCCTTTCTGCTCTTGCCAGTCCTGTTCTTGCCAGTCGTGTTCGTGCCGGCGGCCTGCTTGCGGCAGCCGGGGCAGTACCCCCAGTAGATGACCTCGGCCTCCTGGATGTCGAAGCCGTGATCGTCGGCGGCGGCGAGACAGGGTGCCTCCCCGACCGCGCAGTCGACGTCGACCATTACGCCGCAGGTGCGGCAGACGAGGTGATGGTGGTTGTCGCCGACGCGATCCTCGTACCGCGCGGGCGACCCGGCCGGCTGGATCCTGCGGGCCAGGCCCCGTTCGACCAGCGTTCCCAGCGTGTCGTACACCGCCTGCCGGGAGATCGATCCGATGCTCTCCCGCACGTCGTCCGCCAACTCGTCCGCCGTGGCGTGCGGGTGGGTCGCCATGGCCCGCAGGACGGCCAGCCGCTGGGCGGTCACCTGCAGGTCGTGACGCCTCAGGAGCCGTTCGGCGTCCTCGGTCACCACCAGGAAGTCAAGCACCGATTCTGGACCCAGTCAAGTATCAGTCTGGATCGAATATCATCGGAGCGCCATGCAAGCGGCGGCGCCTCCCTCGCGGCCGGACACGTCCCGGCGACAGGTCGGCCTGGCCCCCCATTCATCGCCTGACGGCTCCGATCAGGGTCCAGCCGACCCTCCCGGAGTCCGCGTCGTGCCACGGCGCAGACCGCTGGCCGGACTCGTCTTCGTTTCCGGTGCGGCCAGCCTCGTCTACGAGGTGCTCTGGCTCAAGGAGCTGAGCCTGCTGTTCGGAAGCACGGCCTACGCAGCCTCCACGACGCTCGCCGTCTTCTTTCTCGGGCTGGCGGTCGGGGGCGCGGCCTTCGGGCGCTGGTCACCGCGCCTGCGCTCGCCGTTGCGCGCGTATGCCTGGATCGAGCTGGGGGTCGCGGCGTCGGCGGCGCTGTACTTCGTGCTGCTCGAGGTCTACTTCCAGCTCTACGGTCCGGTCTACGACGCACTCGTGGATCGTCCCGCCGCCTTCAACGCGTTCCGGATCGCCCTGGCGACGCTGGTGCTCCTGCCCCCGGCCGCCTTGATGGGCGGCACGCTGCCGGTGCTGGGGCAGCACCTGGTCCGACGGCCTCACGAGCTGGGGCGCCACGGATCGCGCCTGTACGCGGTCAACACGATCGGCGCGGCCAGCGGGGCGTTCCTTGCGGGGTTCGTGCTGCCGCCTGTGCTCGGCTTCGACCGCGCGTACCTGCTGGCCATGGCGGTCAACCTGGCGGTCGCGGCCGTCGCCTGGTGGTGGTCGCGGATCGACGAGGGCGGCGCCGCGATCGACGCGGGCGACGCCGCGATCGGCGCGGGCGGCGCCGCGATCGGCGCGGGCCGTGCCCCGCGGATCGACGCGGGCGGTGCCCCGCCGGCCCCGGACGTCGCCGC
>JAPOVI010000329.1 GCA_026708265.1 Acidobacteriota bacterium | reverse complement strand
AGTACGAGGTAGTAGGCGAAAGGATTCAGCAGTCCCAGCGCCGCCGCGATGAAGTGCTGGCGCAGCGTCAGCGTTGCCGTGACGAACGGCCGCGCGGCAGCGAAGAAGGCGAGCGCGATCAGGCATCCGAGAAGCAGCAGTTGCACCGGTGCGAGTTGCGGCGGGCGGAGGTTGGAACCGGTGGCACCCGTCGACCAGAGGGCGACGGCGACGAGCGCGAAAAGGATGGCGCGGCGCTCCGATTCGCGAGCGTTGACGGGTGGATTGTCCATCGGGACGGTGGCCGGGCAGCGGGTACGGACACGGCTAATTTGTTCTAAGCGGGCGGTGTGGCGTTGACGGATGCCCGAGGGAGTTTTTCGTCATCCGGAGGTAGTCGAAGACGAGCCGCATGTTGCGGTTCAGGCGGCGGGTGGCGGCGGCGACGCAGGTGTTGCCGCGGGCGCGGACGACGCCGATGGCGAGGCGGCGCAGTCTGGTGGTGTTCTCGGGGCCGTGGCCGGCGCGGATTCGCAGGCGATCCTCGTCGAAGGTGTTGTCGAGGATGTTGTGGACGGACTCGATCTTCCAGTGGCCGCGGTTGAGTTCGAGCAGGCGCTCGGCGTCGGCGGTGTCGGGGGCGTGGCTGGTGATGCCGAGGGCGCACTCGACGGAGCGCCGGCCGGTCTTCTTGTCGACGGCGGTGCGCTCGACGAGGAAGGCCTGGCCGACATGGGGGAAGGTCGGGTGGCCGTTGAGCCGGGCGGTGGTCCAGATGGCGCGGCTTTCGACGCGACCGTGTTCTAGCCTGGCGGGCTCGCGGAAGTCGGGCTCGCCCCGGTTGTCGAAGCACGCCCGGAGGTCGTCGAGGAGAGTCGGCTGGTTGTCCTTGGCGGTGAACAGGAAGTGGGCGCCGCGGCGTCGGAGGAAGTCGGCGAGCTTGCGCTGGGTGAGCAGGGCGTCGGCGGTGAAGGTGCGCCCGGCGAAGTCGAGTTCGAGGTCCCGGAGCATGGGGACGACCATGCCGATCTCGTTGGTGCGCTTGGTCTCCTGGTCGGCGCCGACGGGCAGCCGGCCTACTTTTTTTGGGTGTGGGTGACGCCGCTGCGCTGGCCGACGGCGCCGAGGATGTGGACCTGGCACTCGCCCGCGCCGATCTTGCCGGCGGCGGGCTCGGCGGCGTCGGCCGCGGGCGCGTCCCCGTATATGGCGTTGCGCATGGTCTTGCCGTCGATGGCGACGGCCTCGCCGTCGTCGCCGCCGGCGGCGGCGCGGAAGCGCTGCAGGGCGCGGTCGAGCTGGTCGGGATCGACGCGCACAAGGACGTCGCGGATGACGTACTCGCTGGGCACCTCGTGGCGCCCGCCGCGGTGTCGGCATCGGAACCGCTCGCGGGCGCGCGGGGACAGGTCGGCGGCCCACTCGGCCATGGCCTTGTAGCCGCGCGCGCCGCACAGCGTGGCGCCCGCGGCGATGGCGAGCACGACGGGCAGCGGATGGCGGCGGCCCTGGCGGCGGCGCGGGTCGTCGATGTCGAGGAAGCAGTCGGGCAGGGAACGCATGGTGTCGTCCGGGATCATGGCTTTCGGTCCTCCGTGTCGGTCGATGGGATTGAGCGGGGACCGCGTCAGGCGCGCCCGCGCGTCGGGAACCAGGGGCCGGACGAACACCAGCTTGGGCCCGCCCGGCGCGGCGCCGTAGCCTCCGCGCACGCGCCGGAAGCCGCGCGTGCGGCCGACGCGGGTCCAGTTCGCGGCGCGGTACACCGCGCCGCGGTGGCGCGCCGGGTCGACGAACGTCTCCAGCAGCAGCAGCGGATGGCCGAAGCGCTCCGGCCAGTCCGCCGCCAGGCGCCGCTCGCACAGCGCCAGCACCCGCGAACCCAGATTCGGCGCCCGCCGCAGGATCAGGAACCGGCTGTTGTTCGCGACCAGATGCAGCCTGTCGTACTGGGTGCGGAAGTCCCAGCCGATCCAGCGGTCGCGGGCCCCGCACTTCAGCGCCGGCGCCGAGAAGCCGGCCAGCGCCACCCAGGCGCCGCGCCAGCGCGCCGCGTACCACAGCGTCTCGCCGATCTTCGGCGGCGCCCCCAGGAAGTGGCGCGCCGCCATCAGGCGCCGGTAGCGGACCTCGTCCTCCGCCGTCGCCACCGGCTCGACGGCCACCTCGCGCAGGTCCATCGCGCCCCCGCTTGCGGATCAAACCGGGCGCATTTCCACACCCGTCGCGCCCGGATGTCCAGCTTTCGGCCTAACCCGTTCTTCTCGCTTGGGTTACCCGGGAGGACAAATTCGCCCTGGACACCCACCTTTGGGCCAGGGCTTCCGCCGGTTTTGGGCGGACCCAGGGTAGCGTTGGGTATGGGGATGGGCG
>JAPOVI010000179.1 GCA_026708265.1 Acidobacteriota bacterium | reverse complement strand
CTGCTGGGCCTGGTCGAAGCGGAGGCGCAACGCCGCGCCGCCCGAGAGGTCGTGGCGGCCGGGCTCTCCGTGCGCGAGACCGAGGCACTCGTCAAGAAGCTCGCGGCCCCGCCGTCGCCGCCGGGCTCGAAGGCGGCGGCGGTCGACGTCCATACGCAAGCGGCGCAGGACCGGCTGCGCGTCGTGCTTGGCACGCGCGTCCGCATCGTCAGGAAGGGGCGGAAGGGCCGCATCGAGATCGACTTCGCGTCGGAGGACGAGCTGCAACGCCTCTTCGAGCGCCTCACCGACTCGTGACCGTGTGTTGCGATCGGTCCGTGCGGCGGCTGCGCCGCCGTCCATTGCTCCGCCCGTGGCGCCGACGCCGGACCCCCCCGGAAGGCGGCCGACGGGTGCACGACATCATTGTTGGATGGCGTCAGGCGGCCTTCGCGGCTCGTCGCTCCCAGAAGTCCTCGAAGCGGCCGCTGAGGATGCAGCAGCGCAGGGCGAGGATGGCGTTGGCGCCAGCGACGGTCCAGCGCATGCCGGCGCGCTTGAGCCGTGCGCCGATCTGTTTGCACCCGGCCTCGACGACGCCCGAAGACACGCACAGGCCCCGAGCCCGGAACTGCGGATAGCGCATCCGGTGGCGGTTGCCGACGATGTACTGGATGCATTGGCGCGCCTCGGGCGTGTCGGCGTGGGTGCGTAGCGCCGCGACCAGGTCTCGGAGGCGTCCGGCGTCCAACTCGGCCTTCCGGTCCTGTGCCCACTGGTGGGCGAATTCCGTCCCGGCCCCATGGATGACCTTGGCCACGTCGCACAGATGCTGCTTGGCGTGGTAGATGTCGATGATTTGGATGGCGTCGGGAAACTGCTCGTCGGCCGAGTTCCAGATCCAGGGGGCGCCGTCGCCGATGACGACCTGTCGGGCGGCGGTGACGAAGCCGCGCCGTTGCGCCTCGCGCTGGGCGCGTTGGGGGAAAGCGGCCGGCTGCGGGTCGGTGTCGCGGCTGGCCGCGCTCTCGACGGCGGCGTTGTAGCTGACCGACCCCGGGTCGCGGCAAGGCCGGCCCTCGGGGTCGCGCCCTTCGGCCGTCCACACCGTCGCCAGCTTGACCTCGCGGGTCTTGGCGGAGCCGTCGGGCTGCTTGCCGTGGCGCCCGGCGACCTCGGTCGGGCGGACCGGCACGCCGGTCCCATCCAGCCCCAGGTACATCGTGGGCGCGGGCGCCGGTGCGGTCTGCTCGCGGACGGCGCACTCGTCACGGGCGATTTCGCGGCCGAGCGCCTCGGCGCAGCGCTCGACCTGCCGGGCCTCGACCTCCACCCCGGCCAGGGCCGCCAACAACTCGCCCGCCTTGGCGAAGCTGACCTCGGCCGCCGTCATGCCCACCAGCCGGGTGGTGGCCGGTGACAGCGAGGTGTCTTGCAGGTCCAGGGCCCGGTCGCGCGGGCAGCTTCCCCCGCGGCAGGCGGGGCAGTAGTAGTAGGCCCGTTCCAGCCTCATCGGGCCCATCAGCGTGATGAACGTCTTCGGGCGGCGGCTGGCGTACTGCGCAGGCCGGCCGCACGCGCACGCGATGGTCGGACCCGACCGGTCGCTGTGGTCCGCGTTGAACCGCTCCGCTGCCATCTGCGCGGCGATGCCGAGAGCTCGGCGACGGAGTGCCCCCTCGAAGGCCTCGAAGTCCTGCGTCTCCACGCTCCCCGGTCCGACGAGCGCATCGACTTCGGCCGCGAGAGCGGCTACGAACGCTGCGCCCCAGCCGCCTTGATGACCCGGTCGGCGGCGTCGAGCGCTCGACGGTATATGGTCCGCTCGAGGGCCTCGAAGTCCCGCGCATTCGCCCTTCCGCATCGCAGGAACGCGTCGACGTCGGCCTTGACGGCCGCCTCCAACGTGGCGAACACCTCCTCCTTGAAGCCCCCTTTTTCGGCCGCGTGACCGAGCGGTCTCGTCGCCTGCGCCTCGGGCATGGTCGGAATCCCCCTACCCGAGCAATCGGTCGATCAGCGCTCGCTCAATACCCCTGACGGCAAATCTCAACTTTCCTGTCGTGCACCCGGTCCGGACGGGTGCACGACATCATTGTTGGATGGCGTCAGGCGGCCTTCGCGGCTCGTCGCTCCCAGAAGTCCTCGAAGCGGCCGCTGAGGATGCAGCAGCGCAGGGCGAGGATGGCGTTGGCGCCAGCGACGGTCCAGCGCATGCCGGCGCGCTTGAGCCGTGCGCCGATCTGTTTGCACCCGGCCTCGACGACGCCCGAAGACACGCACAGGCCCCGAGCCCGGAACTGCGGATAGCGCATCCGGTGGCGGTTGCCGACGATGTACTGGATGCATTGGCGCGCCTCGGGCGTGTCGGCGTGGGTGCG
>JAPOVI010000092.1 GCA_026708265.1 Acidobacteriota bacterium | reverse complement strand
GAGCCGCAGCCCGAGCTCGCGCGCGATCTCTTCCGGTATCACCAGGTTCACCGCCCCGGTGTCGACGATGCCTTCTACCGTCGTCCGTCGGACGTCGGCTTCGGCCCGGTCTCCGCGGTATACGTACTCGCGGTCGCCGGTGTTCTCCAAACTCACGCTGGTTCGGATTTCATCCATCGCGTTGCTCCGCTGATTCTGAACCGCTTGTTGCCGCTGCGGCAACTGATGGTCGCGCTCACCCGATCCGTTCGACCACGGTCCGGACCTGCTTGGCGTCGCCTCTTCCCTTGATCTCGATCCGCAGCCGCTCGCCGCCGGCCAAGCGCAGCGCGGTCAGCCGGCCGCACCGCCGGCGCACCTGTGCGTCGACGGCCTCGGCGCGCGGCAGCAGCAGGTTGGTCGCCACCTCAGTGTGCGCGGCCCTCGAACCGTTCCTGCTCCTCGCGCACCGCGACGGTGTCGTCGCAACTCGGCGTCCATAGCGCCTCGTCGAGCAGCGCCTCGAGCTCGACCGTGGTCGGCCCCCGGACGGACCGTGCGAGCACCACGATGCTCTCCTCGGGCCAGCGCGTCGCCCCCGTCGTCGGCGCGACGTCGGTCGCTATCACGCTCGTGCGCTCCGTCCCCTCGGCGTCGACAACGGTTATCACTGCCTCGGTGGCCTCGACGCTTCCGGCTGGCCTCGCCGGCGGTCCGCCGTAGCGCGTCGGGTCGCCCCGGCCCCCTTCGAGCGTCGTTGTGGTGCCGCGTGCGCGGATGCGGATCCGGTAGTCCAGCAGGCGGCTCGTCCCGGCGGCCCTGGCGTCGTCGACCCACTCGACGCAGCGTTCGATCAGCCCCGCGTGCGTCAGCGAGCGCTTGAGGACCACCTCGTCCGCGCGCTCCCACTCGCGGCTCAGCCGGCTGCGCCGCGGAGAGTCACGCTGCACCGGCAGCGATACGGGCGAGAGCGCATACAAGGGGCTTGTTGTCATGTCTCTTGAAGCGCAACGCGATATACAAGAAGATGCGCGCCGGCGAGTTCCCGGAGCCGTACAGGGTTGGACGCACGGCCGTTCGTTGGTCGGAGCGCGAGATCGAAGCGTGGGTTGCCGCTCTCCCCGGTCCCACGGATCGTCGCGATCCAGTTGTCCGCCGTCTTGGCGTTCCGCCACCGCGGCCGGTTCGCTTCGAGAGCGCGCTGGCTGGCCTCCCGGAAGGGTCGAGTGCCGAAAACCGCCGCTATTCAGGCGATGTTTCGGGATTCAAGGGAACGGCGGGGAAGGGAGAATGGCGCGCCCTGCAGGATTCGAACCTGCGGCCTCCTGGTTCGTAGCCAGACGCTCTATCCAGCTGAGCTAAGGGCGCGTTCTTGCGGTGACCGAAACTGTAATTATACCGGACAAACCCGACCGGCGACCGCGTCAGCGCCGACGGACGGCACGGGAAGAGGCCGGCCGTGCCCGGCCGACCGCATCAGCGGCGGGAAATACCCGGCCTAGTCAACCCGTGCCCGGCCGGGAGGCCCTCGTCGAGGGTGACCGGCAACCGCCCCCGTAGCGGAATCTCGCCGGCGATGGCCCTCACCGCCGTCATCTCGGACAGGCCGCGGTAGTCGTAGGTCAGAAGCACCGCCGGCAGCTCAGGCAGCGAGCGCGCCACATACGGGTTGCCGAACAGGACGACGACCAGCGGCTGGCCGCGCTCCGCCGTGTCCTCCGCCAGGTCCCGCAGGAACGCGAGGAGATCCTCGTCCAGGTCCATGCGGCCGCTGAACGAGGCGGTGCGCACGAAGATGCCGGCGACCACGGCGTCGAAGCGCGCGCCGGTCTCGCGCACGAACTCCATATCGGCGGACGGCGTGTGGTCCGAGAGCTCGATGGCGGTGACGTCGCGCCAACGCTCCCGGAGCTCGGGAATCACGAAACGGCTGGGCGCGCCGATGCCCCAGCCGGAGGGATAGTCGAGGATCGACAGGTAGAGCAGGCTGCCGTCGCGCGGCGTACGCAACGGTATGTCCCCGGCCGCGTCCCTGATCAGCGTGATGGATCGCTCGCTCACCTCGCGGGCGACCGCGCGATGCGCGCGCGTGCCGACGATCTCCGCCAGCGCGTCGAGGTCGACGCGGGCGCCGCGGTGCAGACCGAGCCGCGCCTTCGCCTCCAGCACGCGCCGCACGGACCGGTCGAGTTGCTCGCTGCCGATCGTGCCGTCCGCCACCGCCGCCTTGACGCCGGCAAGGGCGGCCCGGTCGTCCGGCGAATGCAGGACCACGTCGTGCCCGGCGGCCACCGCCCGCGCCGCCGCTAGGGCCGGCGGCAGCATGCGGGTGACGGCGCGCATCCGCATCGAGTCGGTGAAGACCAGGCCGTCGAAGCCCAG
>JAPOVI010000265.1 GCA_026708265.1 Acidobacteriota bacterium | reverse complement strand
GCCCGCACACCATCGCCGCGTACCGAGATGCCTGGCGGCTGCTACTCCGCTTCGCGGCCACTCACCTCGCCAAAGCGCCCTCGCAACTCGAAATCAGCGACCTCGACGCGCCCCTCATCGGGCGGTTCCTCGCGCACCTCGAACATGACCGGGCGAACACCGTGCGCACCCGCAACGCGCGGCTGTCGGCCGTTCACGCCCTGTTCCGCTACGCCGCGCTGGAGCATCCCGAGCAGGCGGCCGTCTTTGCCCGCGTGCTCGCGATTCCACCCAAGCGCGGCCCGCGCCGACTCGTGACCTTCCTCTCCGATGTCGAAGTCGACGCCCTGCTCGCCGCGCCCGACCGCGCCACGTGGACCGGCCGCCGCGATCACACGCTCCTCGCGCTGGCGATCCAGACGGGCCTCCGCGTCTCAGAACTCACTGGCCTGAGGAGCGTGGACCTGCACCTCGCCCGCGGTCCGCACGTCGACTGTCTCGGGAAAGGGCGCAAGCAGAGAATCACGCCGCTCACCAAACCGATGGTCGCAGCCCTGCAGACGTGGCTCGCCGAGCGCGCCGGCGTACCAGACGCGCCGGTCTTTCCCACGAGGACGGGCCAACCGCTCAGCCGCGACGCCGTAGCGCAGCGCCTCGCCAAGCACGTGGCCAAGGCCGCCCACGCCTGTCCTTCCCTCGGCAAGAAGACCGTCACCCCGCACACGCTTCGCCACACCGCCGCCATGCGCCTGCTGCACGCCGGCGTCGACACCACCGTCATTGCCCTGTGGCTCGGTCACGAACACGTCGACACGACCAACATCTACATCCATGCCGACCTCGCCCTGAAAGAACGCGCGATCGACCGAACCACCCCCGCTCACGTCCGCGCCGGTCGCTATCGCCCTCCCGACACGCTCCTGGCCTTTCTCGAAGGGCTGTGATTATGCAGATCACATCGGCGCAGATGCAGCTTGCAACGGCAGCGTCTGCGCCGACATCGGCATAATCTGGATATCCGGATACTGCGCCCTATTCCGATATCGGAATAGGGCGCACCTGCTCCGGCGCTGCAAGCACCTTCGAGACGACCATCCCGACAGCGCGTGGGCCTTTCAGCTCGAAGCCGTGCTGCAGGCCGGGCTCGCCCTGCGCGACCGTCGCGACGAGGGCAAGCTGACCGACCACGGTCTGGCCTCGGTCCGCGGTCGACTGCTCGCCCGCCTCGGTCGCCTCATCAACGCGCCGCCGCCCCTCGACGACGCCGAGCGCTTCGCCGCGCATCTCGACACCGAGTTCGCGGCCGTGTTCGCCTTCCTCTGGGACCCGTCCGTCGACGCGACCAACTGGCGCGCCGAACAGGCCATCCGACCCGCCGTCGTGACCCGCAAGGTCTGTGGCGGCAACCGCACCCGCCACGGGGCCGACACGCAGCAGGTCTTCGCCAGCGTCGTCCGGACGGCTCACCAACGGGACCTCGACCTCGCTCCGCTGATCGCCACGATGCTCCGTGCCACCAACCCCACCGTGCCCGACGAGCTCCAACGACCGCCGCCGCTCCTCACGTCGTAGCAGACCACCCAGTCGCAACGTCCGCTCCGCTACGTCCATGGCGTCGACGCGCTAAACGAATACATCATGTACTAGTGAGGTTGTGTACGCATGACAACAATATCGATTCTCTCGCAGAAAGGGGGCGCGGGCAAGACTTCACTCGCGATCAACCTCGCGGGAGCGGCCGAAACCGCCGGACAAGACGCCGTCAGCATCGACCTGGACCCACAAGCCAGCGCGAAATCCTGGTACGACCGGCGGGACAAGGAGAATCCAGTAGTCATTTCCGCCCAGGCCGCGGCTCTCTCCGAAGTCCTGGCGACCGCCGCTGCGCACGGGGCTGACCGGGCCAGCGGGCCAGCGTAACCGTTCGGCGGGCCCGGTGCGGCTCCGACGTACCTCATGGTCGGCACCCTAGCGCTGAGCCAGCGTCCCCGAGGAGACCGCCAGCGCCTGCACGCACCGCATCGGCAACCGGTCGGGCCGGAGCGGCGTCGCTGCCTTGGCGCGCGGGCTCTCCCGGTTCTCGCCTCTCCGCCGCCCCGCAACACCTTCGACAGCACCGCCCGGCTCGCGAGGTCCTCGCGTAGAGCCGGACATCTCGTCCAGCAGCCTCGCTGCATCGCGCGGACGAGGCGGCGCAGTCTCCACGAAGGTCTCGATCAGCACGGCGTCGACCAGAAGAACGACGTGGCCGGGTTGCACCATACCGACTCCGCCGAACGATTACGGGCCAGCGGACTGTCATGGACCGCTCTGGACGGGAATCATGGCGTGGTCTGAAACGTGGTATATCGCTGATCACGAAGCTCCAAGGATTCCCGCTTTTGTTGCCGTACTCTCGATCCGCACCTAGTACCAGCGGATCTCGCCGGTGTTGGCGTCGAGGGCCAGGGTGGAGTTGTGGTAGAGGTGCGCCAGGTCGGCCCCGCCGAGGAAGAACTTCGGCGCCGGTGAGGTCACCGACGTCCCGATGTAGACGAGCTCCAGCCCCGGGTCGTAGCTCGGCACCATCCAGGCGCCGACGTGCTTCCGCTCCTCGAACGGTACGCCGCCCCACGTCTCGTCGCCGGGCTCGCCGGGGGCGGGGATGGTGCGCCGGCGCCACAGCTCCTCGCCGGTCGCCGCGTCGTGGGCCACGATGACGCACGCGTCGGGGCCGCCGCGCGGCGTGCAGCTCCTCCCGGAGACCACCTTGCCGTCGGCGATGATCGGACCCGACGTCTGGTTGGCGGGGTGCGTCCGGTAGTCGAGGACCTCGGTCTCCCAGACCAGCTCGCCGCTGGTGGCGTCGAGGGCGAAGACGTGCTCGTCGACGCTCGTGTCGATGATGTGCCGGTCGTAGATGGCGAGGCTCCGGTTGATCTCGGCGAGGACGCCGATGACGTACTCCTCGATGTCGTCCGGGACGTCCCGGCGGTGCTCCCAGAGGAGGTCGCCCGTCGCGGCGTCAATCGCCTGGATGACGTCGCGCGGGTTCGGCACGTAGAGGACGCCGCCGTAGGCGATGGGCGTCGCCTGCTGGCTGCCCGGATGGAGCGCCCGCGACCAGACCAGGCGCAGGTCGGCCACGTTGTCCGCGTCGATCTGGTCGAGGGGGCTGTAGCCCCAGCCGTCGAGGGTGCGCCGCCACATCAGCCAGTCCTCCGGCGCGGGGGCCTGGAGCATGGCGTCCGTCACGGGGACGAAGTCGTCCTCTACCGGCGGCTGCGCCCACGCGGCGCCCGGCACCGCGGGTACGGCCAACAGGACGGAGACTGCGAGGAGCGATCCGTACGCCGCGAGTCGACACCCGTGAAGCATGGTCCCACTCCTGGATGGGCGGGGTGAGCGGACAGCGAGCGTGGCTAGTCCCTGGGCCGCACGAGCAGGGCGCTGATCACCGCCTGCATTGTTGAATCGAGCGCGTCCACGCGTCCCGCGAGCCGTGCGATCTGCACTCCGTTCCACAGAGCTCCCGCCGCGCCGAGCACGCCGCCGCCGGCCGCCGTCACGAGCAGAACGTCGTTCATCGTCCCAGCTTACTGCCGTCCGGTCCCCGGCGCCGCCCGCAATGCGGCGCTAGGAGTCTGCGCCGTAGAACGGCGCGGACTCCTGCAGGGTTGGTTGGGCACCAGGCGGAGCCGTCAGGCGACGAATGGTGGGCTAGCGCCGCCGACCCGTCGCAGGCTCCGGGTCGGCCCCAGCCCCCCCGTCCCAGGAGCTTGCGCCGCGGCACTCCACTTCGTTGACGTTCTACGACGCGGACTCCTAGCGGACGTGGGCTCGAATCCTGTGGTTCAGGCTGTGGCGCTGCCGGCGGATGGCGCGCAGCCGGGTGTGGTCGCGGGCCTCGAGCGCGGCCTGCCGCTCCGCCTTCAGCGCACGCAGCTTCGCCTTCGCCGCCGGCTTGTCGAAGCCGCCGGTCACCTCGTGGTGGTGCACGTGCGTGTCGATGCCGATCGCCTTGCAGATCGCCGGGATCAGGTGTTCCTTGTTGAGCTGCGTGTACCCCTGCACGGCCTCGTGGTCGAGGGTCTTGGCGATCTCGCGAAGCTGGCCCACCGTCTTGTGCCTGAGATCTTCGTACGTGTAGTCAGCCATCCCGTCCTCCGGGCCAGGTAGAAGCTCCGCGGACCGGAACCGCACCGCGCCCCTCGCGGATCCTACCGCACCCGCCGCACGCGGGGATCGGCACGCCGCCGCGACGCGGACGGAGGCAAGCGCGCACGAGACGGATGCTCCTGGAGGCAGGACGCACGGGGAGGAGGCGCCGCTCGGAGGCGAGATTCGCCTCGGATGCCCGACTCAGAGGATGCGCAGGCCCAGGGCCGACAGGGCGAGCTCCACGCCGAGCTCCGCGGTGGCGTTGGCGGCGTCCAGGATCGGGTTGACCTCCACGAGGTCGAGCGAGCGAAGGGCTCCGGAGTCGGCCACCGTCTCCATCAGCAGGTGCGCCTCCCGGTAGCTGAGGCCCCCCTTGACCGGCGTGCCGACGCCGGGGGCGATGGTCGGATCGCAGACGTCGAGGTCGAGCGAGACGTGGATGCCGCCCGTCCCGCGGCACGCCAGGCGCAGGGCTTCCCGGGCGACGGCCGCCATGCCGTCGCGGTCGATGTCCTTCATCGTGAAGACGCGGACGCCCGAGGCGACGATCCGCTCGCGCTCGGCGTCGTCGAGATTCCGGACGCCGATGAGCACCGCGTGGGCGGGAGCGATCGTCGGCGCGTAGTCGCCCGGCGTGACGTCGCCGATGCGGGCGAGCTCGATCGGCTCGGACCCGATCGCGGCGGCGAGCGCCATGCCGTGCACGTTGCCGGTCGTGGTCGTCTCCGGGGTGTTCATGTCGCCGTGGGCGTCGATCCAGAGCAGGCCCAGGGACTGGCCGCGGGAGCGCTGCGCGGCCGCCGCCGCCGCGACGGAGCCGACCGCGACGCTGTGGTCGCCGCCGAGCACGACCGGCAGCGCGCCGTCGTCGTGCGACGCGCGCGCCGTCCGGTAGACCTGCCGGCAGACGCGAGCGATCTCCGGCATGAACTTCTTGTGCCGGTGGCCGCGGGCGCGGGTCTCCGCTACCGGAGAGGCCACGTTCCCGCGGTCGACGACCTCGCGCCCGAGCGCGGCGAGCCGCGGGCCCAGCCCTGCGATGCGCAGGGCGGACGGGCCCATGTCGACCCCGCGGCGGTTGCCGCCGAGGTCGAGCGGCACGCCGATGACGTGGATCGGCGGGCGCATGCTCATCCGGCCGGGACGGCGGCGGCCACGTCGCGGGGCGCGCCGCGGACCGCTTCGGCGGCCGACGCCGCGGCGGCCCGCCCGGCGGCTATGCAGTCGGGGATGCCGACGCCGCGGAAGGCGGAACCAACCAGGTGCAGACGCGGCAGCCGCGCCAGCCGGGCGTCGATGGCGGCCACCGTCTCGAGATGGCCGACCTCGTGCTGCGGATTCGCGTCCGGCCAGCGGTAGACGCGCGCAAGGGTCGGAGCGCCCGTGATGTCGAGCACGCCGGCGAGGTCGCGGTGGACGGCATCGACGAGGTCCTCGTCCGTGCGGGCGAGGACGCGGGGATCGCGGGCGCCGCCCACGAAGCCCCGAAACAGCGCCTCCCCGTCCGGCGAGCGGCCCGGCCACTTGGACGATATCGAAGTGCCGGCCAGGATCGCGAGGCCGCGCGAGACGCGCTCGACCCACGGGACGACGAAGCCGCTGCCACGCATCGGGCGGCCGACGGCGCTCCGCGGATAGGCCAGGGCCACCGTGGCGGACGACGTGTGCCGGATGGAGGCGCCGAGCTGCGCCGCCCGCGCGTCGAGCGGGGCGAGGAGCGCCGCCGCGGCCCGCGCCGGCACGGCCAGGATCACCTGCCCCGCCGCCACGCTCCCGCCGTCGAGCGCCATCCGGAACGGGCCGCTCCCCTCGATCGCCCGAACCGGGCTTCCGCACCGGACCGACGCCGGCGGAAGCCGGTCGGCGACCGCCGTCACGAGTTCGCCCAGCCCGCCCGGCAGCGACCGGAACGGCCCCTCGTCGGGGTCGCCGCGCGCGCGGCGGGCGCGCTGCCGCCGCAGCCCCCGAATGACGCTGCCGGCGGTCCGCTCCGCCTCGACAAGGGTCGGGAACAGTGCGCGGACCGACAGCCGCTCCACCTCTCCGGCGTGGATGCCGGCAAGGAGCGGCTCGGCCAGAAAGTCGACCGCCTCCTGCCCGAAGCGGCGCCGGAAGAAGGCCGCGACCGACTCGTCGCCGGCGTCGCGCGCGGGCAGCGCCAGGTCGAGCGCCATGCGCAGCCGTCCTTGCCAGCTCAGGGGGCCTCCGCGGGCGAGCGGGCCCGCGCCGGTCGGGATGCCGAGCACCGACCCCCGCGCGAGGGGCCGCAGCCGTCCGCGCCGCAGCACGTAGGCCGCGCGTGGCGGCAGGGTCGGGATGAGCCGCGGGCCGAGCCCCACCTCGCGGCAGAGGGCCAGGGCGGCCGGTTTGTGCACGAGCAGCGAGTCCGGGCCGGCGTCGATCGTGAAGCCGCCCGCCGACTCCGTCCGGATCATCCCGCCGAGCCGCGGCTCCCCTTCGAGGAGCACGAACGAGACGCGCCGGCGGTGCAGCTCGTGGGCGGCGGCGAGCCCGGTGATCCCGCCACCGACGACGGCGACCGCCACCTCGTCCATCGAGGACATCGGTGTTCAGAGCCGGTGCGCCATGTGGGCCAGCATCTCGACCTTGTCGACCGGGGTCTCGGGCAGGATGCCGTGTCCCAGGTTGAAGATATGTCCCGGACGGTTCGCGGCGCGCCGCAGCACGTCGCCGGCCCCCTCGAGGAGCCGGTCGATCGGCCCCAGCAACAGCGTGGGGTCCAGGTTGCCCTGAATGGCGCGATCGTGGCCGATCCGCTCCCAGGCCTCGTCGAGCGGGATGCGCCAGTCGACGCCGATGACGTCGCCGCCCGCCTCCGCCATCACCTCCAGCAGCGTCGCGGTGCCGGTGCCGAAGTGGAGCACGGGAACCCCGGTGGCCGACGCGGCTTCGAGGATGCGCCGCGTATGGGGCAGGGCGAACTCCCGGTAGTCGCCCGGCCCGAGCGCTCCGATCCACGAGTCGAAGAGCTGCACGGCCTGCGCGCCCGCTTCGACCTGCGCCACCAGGTACTCGCCGATCGCGGCGGCGAACTTGTCGCACAGCATGTGCCAGGCCGTCGGCTCGCCGTACATCAGGGCCTTGGTTCGCGCGTAGCTGCGGGACGCGCCGCCCTCGATGGCGTAGGAGGCGAGCGTGAAGGGTGCGCCGGCGAAACCGATTAGCGGCACCCGGCCTTCGAGCTCGCGGCGCAGAATGCGAATGGTCGTGAGCACGTGGTCGAGCGTCTCCCGCGACTCGAGCTGCCGCACCCGGTCGATGTCCGCCGCCGATCGCAGCGGCTCGTGGATCACCGGGCCCTCGCCCTTGGCGAACGTGAAGGGGATGCCCATCGGCTCGAGCGGGAGGAGCAGGTCCGAGAAGAGGATGGCCGCGTCGATCTCCAGGCGGTTTACCGGCTGGAGCGTCACCTTGACGGCCAGCTCGGGATTCCGGCAGATGTCGAGCAGCGTATGGTGCTCGCGCAGGTCGCGGTACTCCGCCATGTAGCGGCCCGCCTGGCGCATGAACCAGACAGGCGTGGCGTCGACGGGTTCCCTCCGGCATGCGCGCAGAAAGCGGTCGTTCACGCTGCCGATCGTACTACGGGCGGGCCTGCGGACCCGCGGGCCGGACCCCGGCCGGAGCCGGGATCCGTGCTAGGATGGCGGGCGGGGTCGATGCCGTTTCTCAGGTTTGCACGCGACGGGCGCGGCTACGAGAACACCTACGTGCTGCATGGCTTTCGCGGCGGCGAGCGCGCCGGGCCGCGGCTGCTGTACTGGTTCCGCACGCCGCCGAACGTGAAGGTCGGGCGCCTGCCGCTCGACGAGACGGCGATTCGCGCCATCGAGGAGAGTAACCCCGAGTTGACGTTCGACTGGACGAAGATGCTCAGGGTGAAGCCGAAGACGCCGCTGCAGCCGTCGTCGGCCCGACCGTCGGCGAGGCGCTCCCAGGCGGGGCGCGCGGCCGCCGCGGGACCCGCCCCGGCCGGCCCCGCCTCCGCGCCGGTCGAGAACGAGGCGGCCCCGGACGCGCCGGCCGAGGTTGCCGCGTCCGGCGCGCCAGGCGGCGAGACCGTCCCGGTGGAGGCTGCGGGCCTCGACGCTGCGGGCTTCGATGTCGCGGGCTTCGACGGCCCGGACGGGGACGTCGCGGACATGGACGTCGCGGACATCGACGCGGCGGGAGTCGCGGGCACGGCTCCCGGCGGCGCGCCCGAGACGGATGACGCGGGCACCCGGCATCCGGTGGCGGCCCTCGTCGGTGACGACGGGCTCGCCCGGCTTCGGGCGCGTTATGCTGAATTGCGGGCGCGCGTCGCCGAGAAGCAGGTGACCCCGAGGGCTCGCGAGGCTCTCGAGGCGCGCGTCGAAGCGCTGAATCCGGACGCCTGGGCGGCGGGCGAGGCCGCCGTCACGGCGATCGAGCGCTTCGAGGCGGACGTGGAAGCGTTCCGGAAGACGCTCGGGCGACGCGCGCGGCGCCGTTCGACCAGGGCCGGCCGGGGACGCTCGTCCCGATCCGGGACGGGCGCAGGCCGGAGTCGCAGTGAGGACGCGAGCGAGAGAGCGTCCACAGCAGTGGAGGGCTCCCATGAGGGACCGCAGGGTGGTTGAAGCGACCCGGCCCGGGCGGCGTGGGGCTTGGGCGGCCGTGGTGCTGGCGGGTGTGTTCGCCTTCGGCGCCCTGGCTGGCGCGCAGGAGCAGCAGCCTCCGCGCCCCGGGATGCCGGCCGGAATCGCCCCGAGCGACGATCCGCTGGCCGTGTTCCGTTCCGGGATCACGCTGGTGACGACCGACGTCATCGTGCGCGACGAGAACGACCTGTTCATTCCCGACCTGACGCAGGACGACTTCACCATCCTGGAGGACGGGATTCCGCAGGACGTGGCGTCGCTGGTGCTGGTGCACGGGGGCCGGGTCTACAACCAGCTCCTGCCGCCGCCTCCGGTGCAGGAGGGGATCATCCTGCCGCCGACACGGCCGGTGAACGACACGGCCGGGCGCATCATCGTCATCCTCGTCGACGACCTGCACATCGAGGCCAACAAGACGCCCAAGGCCCGGCAGGTCTTCGAGAAGCTTGCCGACACGCTGATCCACGAGGGCGATCTGTTCGGAATCGTCTCCACCGGCCCGTCGTCCATCCGCGTCGACTTGACCTACGACCGGAGCCGGCTCTACTCGGCGATGGAGAAGCTCACGGGCGACGGGTTCACGGCCAACGAGCTCATCAACGAGGTGGCACCGGGTACGCGCGGGCCGGAGGAGCTCCGGTGGCGCGCCCACGTTGCCTTCAAGACCGCGCGCGACACCGTGCTCGGGCTCGAGCAGGTGCAGAACCGGCGCAAGGCGGTCATCTACTTCAGCAGCGGCTACGACTTCAACCCCTTCGAGTTCGAGCGCTACTTCGCCCGCAACCCGCTCGCCCGCGAGTTCCAGCAGGGCCGCACGTACGGCAGCATCTTCGATGGGGGGATGGACCCGGGCTTCGACCCCTTCACGCGCATGGACCGGCAGGGCGAGGTGTTCAGCGACGCCGACCTGGCGATGGAGGTCATGGAGCTGGCCCAGACCGCCAATCGGGCCAACGCGAGCTTCTACACCGTCGACCCGCGGGGACTGCTCGCCGGGCCTGACGTCGACTACAACGGCCCCGCGCAGCCCTGGAACGAGTGGCGGATGCAGACGCAGAGCAGCCTGCGCGCCCTGGCCGAGCTGACGGGCGGCATCGCGGTCGTCAACCGCAACGACTTCGAGGGCGCGTTCCGGGAGATCGATGCCGAGACGAGCGACTACTACGTGCTGGGTTTCTATTCGAGCAACGCCGATCCGACCGCCCGCACGCGGCGGCTGAGCGTCACGGTGAACCGGGAGGGAGCCGAGGTCCGGTCGCGCACGCAGTACACCTTCGCGCGTCCCCCGGAGGAAGCCCCGATTCCCTAGGAGTCCGCGCCGGAGGCTGGGCGACGCAAGAGTTCGCGCGAGCGCAGACTCCCATCGCGGCCGCAAGGTCGCACGGAGGCTGACAGGCCCGCGCCCGCCTCCGCTGCGATCACGAGTTGCCCAAGGGGCCTGGACGGGCGCGCGCACGGATGCGGCGGGGCGGATCCCGATCCGCGCCGCTCTTTCTGGGGCTGGTGGCGGTCGGCGCGTTCGTCGTCACCCTCGCCCGCTTCTCGTCGACCGCGGACGTCGAGCCTGCCGCTCCCGCCGCGGTCCCGGCCGCCGGGGCGACGCCGGCCGCCGCTCCGACGGCCACCGGTTCGGAGCGCGGCGACGCACCGAGGGCCACCGAGTCGGCGCTGGTCGACGCACCGCGGGCCGGCTCCCCGGAGGCGCCCGCGACCGCTGGCGGCGAGGCGCTCACGGCGGAGCCGCCGCCGGCCGGCGACGCGCGGCCCACGATCGCGCCGGAGCGGTCCGCTCCCCGCGTTCTCGAACTGGGCGGCGTTCGCCCGCCGCGCCGCATCCGCTCCGCGGCGGCGCTGATCTACAACCCGGCCACGGACGAGGTGCTCTGGGCGTCGAACCTTCTCGATCGACGGCCGATCGCGAGCATCACGAAGGTCATGACGGCCCTGGTGCTGCTCGAGCACGGCCGCGACCTGACGCTCGACGTCGTCGTGTCGGGCCGCGACGTGCGCCGCGCGTCGACCACGCACGTCCGAAGGCGCGAGCGGGTGACGCTGGACGACCTGCTGCACCTGGCCCTCGTTGCCTCGGACAACGCGGCCGCACGGGCCATCGCGCGCGGTTCGCCGGGGGGCACCCGCGGCTTCGTCGAGCGCATGAACCGCATGGCGGCGGAGCTCGGCCTCGACCGCACCCGTTTCGTCGATCCGTCGGGCCTCGACGAGCGCAACGTCTCGTCGCCGTACGACGTGGCGCGCCTGGTCGCTAGGGCGATGGAGAAGCCCGTTCTGGCGCGCGTCATGGCCTTGCCCTCGTACCGGTTCCGCACGGGCCGGCGCCCCGTGGCCGTGCGCAACACGAACCGGTTGGTGCGCGAGCGCGCCGACGTCAGGGGCGGCAAGACCGGCTACATCCGCGAGGCCGGCTACTGCCTCGCCACCGTCGTCGAGTCCCGCGAGGGAATCCCGCTGGTGGTCGTCGTGCTCGGGGCCCGGTCGAACGCGGAGCGGTTCGCGGAGGTCCGCCGCCTCACCGACTGGGTGCGGAACGAGGGGCGGCCGCTCGTTGCCGGCTCCCGGCGTCGGGACGCGGGCGCGCCCTGAAGGGGGCGGCGGGGCCTCCGCCGCCCGCGGTCGACGCCCGCCGATTGGGGGTACAGTGGAATCAGCGCGCCGGTTCGGGCCGGCGCGGCCGGCGCGTTCGGTCATTTCCGCGACCGGCAGGAGACTCGCGATGCGCGACGTGATCATCATCGGATCGGGACCGGCGGGCCTGACCGCCGCGCTGTACGCGGCACGGGCCAGCCTGCACCCGCTGCTCGTCGAGGGGCTCGAGTCGGGCGGCCAGTTGATGCTGACCACTGCGGTGGAGAACTACCCGGGCTTCCGCGACGGCATCATGGGACCGGAGCTGATGGCCGAGATGCGGGCCCAGGCCGAGCGCTTCGGGACGGAGACGCTGCGCGGCGACGTAACGGAGATCGACCTCGCCCGCCGTCCTTTCCGCGTCAGGACGAGCGAGGGCGAGCTCCACGCGCGGGCCCTGATTCTCGCCACCGGCGCGTCGGCGCGGCTGCTCGGGCTGCCCTCCGAGCGCACCCTGATGGGGCACGGCGTATCGACGTGCGCCACGTGCGACGGGTACTTCTTCCGCGACAAGCCCATCGTCGTGGTGGGCGGCGGCGACTCGGCGATGGAGGAGGCGACCTTCCTCACGAAGTTCGCGTCCCGGGTGACGATCGTCCATCGCCGCGACGCCTTCCGCGCGTCCCGCATCATGCAGGACAAGGCGCGGGCGAACCCGAAGATCGACTTCGCGCTCGACAGCGTAGTGGACGAGATCGGGGACGTCGACAAGGGGGTCGTCACGAGCGTCGTGCTGCGGAACATCAAGAACGACACGCGGCGCGAGATGGCGGTCGACGGCGTGTTCGTCGCGATCGGCCACACGCCCAACACCAAGCTGGTGGCGGGACAGGTGGACCTCGACGCCAACGGCTACATCGTCACCGGGCGCGGTTCCGAGACGAGCGTCCCGGGCGTCTTCGCCTGCGGCGACGTGCAGGATCACGTCTACCGGCAGGCGGTTACCGCGGCCGGATCGGGATGCATGGCCGCCATCGACGCGGAGCGCTACCTGGAGAGCCTGCCGGCGGACGATCCCGTAGCGGTCGTCGAGGACGCCGGGCACGCCGCGGTGTAGCTCCCGGGCGGCGCTAGTCGATCCAGCCGCCGCCGAGGACGTCGTCCCCATCGTAGAGCACGACCGCCTGACCCGGTGCGACGGCCGCCTGCGGTGCGTCGAACTCCAGCCGGGCGCGCGCGCCCTCCAGGGGCCAGACGCGCGCCGCCGCCTCGGGGTGGCGGTGCCGGATCTGCGCCGCGATCCGCTGCCCCTCCGCGGGCGGGGTCGAGATCCAGTTGACCCGCGAAGCCGTGAGCGCGGTCCGCTCGAGGGCTTCGCGCGGGCCCACCGTCACCGTCCCGGTCTCCGCCTCGAGGGCCGTGACGTAGAGCCGCACCGGGCCGCCGAGGCCGAGCCCCTTGCGCTGCCCGACCGTGAAGCGGTGCACTCCGCCGTGCCGCCCGAGAACCCGTCCCGCGGCGTCCTTCATCGGCCCCGGACGGGGAGGCTCGCCGGCTTGCCGCTCGACGAACGCGGCGTAGTCGCCGTCGGGAACGAAGCAGATCTCGTGGCTGTCCGGCTTGTCGGCCACCGCGAGCCCGTGGCTCCGCGCGTAGTCCCGCACCTCGCCCTTGGTCAGGTTGCCGAGCGGGAAGCGTGCGCGAGCGAGCTGGGCCTGCGTCAGGGAGAACAGGAAGTACGACTGGTCCTTGGCGCGGTCGCGAGCGCGCCGCAGGACGTGTCCGGCACCCTTCCCCTCGCCGCCCGCCCGCCGCTCGACGCGGGCGTAGTGGCCGGTGGCCACAGCGTCGGCCTCGAGGCCGCTCGCGCGGTCCAGCAGCCGGCGGAACTTGAGATCCCCGTTGCAGTGCACGCACGGGATCGGGGTGCGGGCCCCGCGGTAGTCGGCGACGAACGGCGCGACCACGTGGCGTTCGAACTCGTGCTCGAAGTTCACGATGTAGTGCGGGATGCCCAGGCGGGCGGCCACGCGTCGCGCGTCCTGAAGGTCGTCGAGCGTGCAGCACGACCCGAACGCCGCCTCGCCCTCGCGCTGGTCGTAGAGCTGCATCGAGAGCCCCACGACGTCGTGGCCGTCCGCGGCGAGGAGCGCGGCGGCGACCGACGAGTCGACCCCGCCCGACATCGCGGCGACGATGCGCATCCCCCTAGGCCCGGACCCCGGCTCCGGCGAGCGCGCGCAGGCGGGCGACCACCCCCGGCAGAACCGCGAGGACGCGGTCGATCTCGGTGTCGGTGTTGCCGAGGCCGACGCTGAAGCGAATCGAGCTCTGGACGCGCCGCGGGGGGAAGCCCATCGCCCGCAGGACGTGCGACGGCTCGAGCGTCCCCGACGAGCAGGCGGAGCCTGTCGAGACCGCGATGCCCTCGAGATCGAGGGCGATGAGCAGAGCCTCGGCCTCGACGCCGTCGAAGCTGAGGCTCGTCGTGTTCGGCACGCGCGCGCCCGGCGTGCCGTTGACGACGGTGCCGGGCACGCCCTCGAGGATGCCCGCCTCGAGACGGTCGCGGAGCGCCAGGCAGTCCGCCGCCGTCGACTCGAGCCGTTCCCGGGCGACGCGCGCGGCGACCCCGAGGCCCACGATGGCCGGGACGTTCTCCGTTCCGCCGCGCCGGTTGCGCTCCTGCCGGCCCCCGGTCATGGTCGCCGCGACGCGCGTTCCGCGGCGCACCCAGAGGGCCCCCGCTCCCTTAGGCCCGTTGAACTTGTGGCCCGAGATCGACAGCAGGTCCACCCCGAGCGCGCGCGCGTCGAGCGGCACCTTGCCCGCCGACTGCACGGCGTCGACGTGGACGCGGACCCCGCGGTCGTGCGCGATGCGGGCGAGCTCGGCAATCGGCTGCAGCGTGCCGATCTCGTTGTTGGCATGCATGACCGACACGAGGGCGGTCTCCGGCGTGATGGCCCCCTCGAGCGCCGCCGGATCGACGACGCCGCGGGAGTCGACCGGGAGCAGGCTCGTGCGCCATCCGCGGGCGGCGAGCGCCTTGCACGTGTGCAGCACCGCTTCATGCTCGATCGCCGAGGCGATCAGGTGCCGCCGGCCGGTCGGGGCGGCCTCGGCGACGCCGCGGATCGCGAGGTTGTCGGCCTCCGTGCCGCCGCTCGTGAACACGATCTCGGCCGGCTCGCCGCCGACGAGCGCGGCAACGCTTCCGCGCGCGTCGTCGAGCGCGGCCTTGGCCGCCTGCCCGTAGGCATGCACGCTCGAGGCGTTGCCGAACTGGCTGCGCAAGGCCTCGGCGACGGCCTCGGCGGCGGCCGGATGCACCGGCGTGGTAGCGTTGTGATCGAGGTAGACGGACACCGCCATCGATTCTAGCATTGGCGCTAACTGTCAGCAAACAAACGAACTAGACAGATCCGGAAGACGCGCAATATACTAGCGGGGCGCGGCAGGGGCCGCACTCCCGCGTACCCTGCCGGCCGCATTGGAGACCGCTGATGTGGAAACGGGACGAATCGCTTCGCTCCCTGGCGGAGAGCGAATCGGACGACGATGACATCATCACCCGTCGGACGCCGGTGAACCGGAAGGACGACGACGGGATGCGCGTCACGGAGCGCGTCAATATCGGGAAGTCGGTCGTCATCAAGGGCGAGCTGAACGGCAGCGAGGACCTGACCGTCGAGGGGCGGGTCGAGGGCAAGATCGAGCTCCGCCAGCACGTGCTGACGATCGGACCCAACGGCAAGATCAAGGCGCAGGTGTTCGCGAAGTCGGTCGTCGTGCTCGGCGAGGTGAACGGCAACGTCACCGCGAGCGACAAGGTGAGCATCAAGGAGAACGGCTCGGTCGACGGCGACATCACGGCGCCGCGCGTGGCCATCGCCGAGGGCGCCCACTTCCGTGGCAGCGTCGACATGCAGCGCGCCGAGGCCTCCCCGTCGTCGTCTTCTTCTCCGCCGCCGGCCGTGGCGGTCAAGAAGGGGCAGGGGGGAGGCGGCAGGTCTGCCGGGGCGACCGCCCAGCAGGCGGCATCAGGAGCGAACCGCTAGGCGCTCCGAGGATGGCGCGTCCAGTTGTCGCCCTGCTGAGCGACTTCGGCATCCGGGACCACTACGCGGGCGTCATGAAGGGCGTCGTACTGGGCATCTGCCCCGACGCGGCGCTGGTCGACATCACGCACGACGTGCCGCCGCACGACGTCCTGACCGCCGACCTCGAGCTGGCCGCGTCCTATCGGTCGTTCCCGGTCGGCTCGATCTTCCTCGTCGTCGTCGACCCGGGCGTCGGCTCGGCGCGCCGCGGGCTGGCCGCCGATGTCGGCGACTATCGGCTCGTGGCCCCGGACAACGGGGTCCTGACGTCCGTGTTCCGGGAGACGCCGCCGAAGCGGGTGGTCGAGCTGACCGAGCGGCGCTACGCCCGGCCGACGGTCAGCCGGACCTTCGAGGGGCGCGACCGCTTCGCCCCCGCGGCGGCCTGGCTCGCCAAGGGCATTCAGCTCTCGGCGCTCGGCCGCCCGGTGTCCGACTACCGCCTGCTCGACATTCCCGCTGCCGCGGCGGAGAAGGGACGCATCGCCGGCGAGGTGCTGCTCGTCGACCGTTTCGGCAACCTCGTGACGAACATCGATCGCAAGGCGTTCGAGCGCCTCGCCCAGAGCGGAACCATCCAGATCGAAGCCGGGACGCACGGCATCGGCCGACTCGTGGAGACCTACGCGGACATCGGAGGCGACGAGGTGTGCGCCCTGTTCGGCAGCACCGACCACCTCGAGTTCGCGGCCAACTCGACCAGCGCGGCGGAGCGGCTGGGGCTCGACCGGGGTGCGCCGGTCACCGTGAGCCGCGGCTGAGCGGCGCGCTCTCACTGCAGGACAGACGGCATGTTCGACCTCGAGCTTTCCGAAGAGCACCGGCTGCTGGAGCAGTCCGTACGCGAATGGGGCGCCCGCTCGGTGGCGCCGCGCATCCGGGACCTGGACCGCGAGCATCGCTTCGATCCGGGCATCCTGACGGAGATGGCCTCGCTCGACCTGCTCGGCCTCTGCGTGCCGGCCGAGTACGGCGGCGCCGGCATGGACTACCTCAGCTTCGGGCTGGCCTGTGAGGAGGCCGAGTACGTCGACACCTCGCTGCGGGTCATCCTGTCGGTGCACCTGGGGCTGAACTGCCTCACGCTCTTGACGTGGGGCACCGAGGACCAGAAGCGGCGTTATCTGGTGCCGCAGGCGCAGGGGCGCAAGATCGCCAGCTACGGGTTGACGGAGCCGGCCGCGGGGAGCGACGTCCGCGGCATGCAGAGCGTCGCCGTCAAGCGGGGCGACCGCTACGTGCTGAGCGGCGAGAAGCAGTGGATCTCGCTCGGCGACGTGGCGGACCACTTCCTGGTCTTCGCCTACACCGATCTCGAGAAGAAGCGCCAACGGGACGTGTCCGGCATCAGCGCGTTCCTGGTGGAGCGCGCCTTCCCCGGCTTCTCGAGCGGTACGCTGACCGAGAAGTGGGGGATCCTGGCCGGCAACACGGGCTTCTTCAAGATGGACGAGGTCGAAGTGCCGGAGGAGAACCGGATCGGCCGCGAGGGCGAGGGATTCAAGATCGCCATGTTCGCGCTCGACCAGGGCCGGCTGAGCGTCGCCGCGGGGGCGACGGGGCTGATTCGGGCGTGCCGCGACGCCAGCGTCGCCTATGCGAAGGAGCGCCAGACGTTCGGCGTCGAGATCGGCCGCCACCAGCTCGTCAAGGAGATGATCGCCCAGATGGAGTCGGACTACCAGGCGGCTCGACTCCTCTGGCAGCGGTCGGCGTGGATGAAGAACCGCGGCCGGCGCAACACGCGCGAGACCGGGCTGGCGAAGTGGTTCGCCACCGTCGCGTCGGAGCGCGCGGCGGCGGACTCCGTGCAGATCCACGGCGCCAACGGCTACTCGGACGAGTATCCGGTCGGGCGCTACTACCGCAACTGCAAGGGTGCGGTCATCTACGAGGGCACCCGCGAGATCCACAAGCTGATGCAGGCGGACTACGTGCTCGGCTACCGGATGGACAAGCCGACCCGGTGCGAGCTGCCGGCCTACCGAGAGGCGGTGGAGGCATGACCGGGACCGACGACGGCGCCGTTCGGGCCGAGCCGGAGGGCCACGGCGAGGCCGGGGTCCAGGCCGCGGCGACGGGCCCGGGCGGCGGCCAGGACCTCTCGCTGGCGTTCCTGGACGTCGCCGAGCAGGCGGCTATCGCCTGCGCCCGCACGATGGGGCAGGGCGACCGCCACCACTCCGACCAGGTCGCCGTGGAGGCGATGCGCGCCCGGCTCGACCAGGTTCCCATCGATGGACGCATCGTGATCGGCGAGGGCGAGCGCGACAAGGCGCCGATGCTGTACATCGGAGAACGCGTGGGGCAGGGCGCCCGCGGCGTCACCGGATTGCGGGAGGTCGACATCGCCGTCGACCCGCTCGAGGGCACCAACCTGTGCGCGACGGGTGCCCCGCGCGCCATCGCCGTCCTGGCTGCGGCCGAGCGCGGCGGGCTGCTCCATGCCCCCGACATCTACATGGAGAAGCTGGTGGTCGGCCCGCGGGCGAAGTGGGCCGTGAGCCTCGACGCACCGGTCGCCGACAACCTGAAGCGCATCGCGCGCTGCCTCGACCGCGAGGTGTCGGACCTGGTCGTGGTGGTGCTCGACCGCGAGCGCCACCGGAAGCTGATTGGCGACATCCGGGAGGCGGGCGCCCGGATCCGGCTCATCGGCGACGGCGACCTGACGGCCGCGATCGGCGCGGCCGTCGCCGGCAACGCCACCCATGCGGTCATGGGCAGCGGCGGTGCTCCCGAAGGGGTGCTCACCGCGGCCGCCATGCGCTGCCTGGGGGGCGAGATCTTCGGCCGGCTCGTGGTCGACACGCCGGAGAAGGAAGAGCGCGTCCGCGCGATGGGGATCACGGACCCCCAGAAGATCTACACGTCCGAGGACCTTGCGCCCGGCGAGGACATCACGTTCGCCGCAACCGGGGTCACCGAGGGAGTGTTGATGAGGGGCGTCCGCTTCTTCGGCGACGGTTGCCGGACGAGCTCCGTCGTGATGCGCACCAGGCCGCACCGCGTGCAGTTCATCGAGACGATCCACGTCCGCGCCCGCGGCGGCGCCGCGGAACTCCGCTTCTGACCGGCCGGCGCATCCGCCGGGTCATTCTCCCGGTGCGGCTCGCGCTCCGGCGGCCGCCGGTGCTTGCGGTGCCGGAACGGGCGCCGCGTCTTGTCCTCGTGGGCCCCGCCCCGCTGCCGGGGCAGCGGCGCCCGCGGCCGGCTCGGAGCTCGGCGCTGACGATCCCGTGATGCCATCCGACCCCGCTCCTCGCGTGCTCGTGGTCGACCGGGTCGCCGTGGAGGCGATGCGCGCCCGGCTCGACCAGGTTCCCATCGATGGACGCATCGTGATCGGCGAGGGCGAGCGCGACAAGGCGCCGATGCTGTACATCGGAGAACGCGTGGGGCAGGGCGCCCGCGGCGTCACCGGATTGCGGGAGGTCGACATCGCCGTCGACCCGCTCGAGGGCACCAACCTGTGCGCGACGGGTGCCCCGCGCGCCATCGCCGTCCTGGCTGCGGCCGAGCGCGGCGGGCTGCTCCATGCCCCCGACATCTACATGGAGAAGCTGGTGGTCGGCCCGCGGGCGAAGTGGGCCGTGAGCCTCGACGCACCGGTCGCCGACAACCTGAAGCGCATCGCGCGCTGCCTCGACCGCGAGGTGTCGGACCTGGTCGTGGTGGTGCTCGACCGCGAGCGCCACCGGAAGCTGATTGGCGACATCCGGGAGGCGGGCGCCCGGATCCGGCTCATCGGCGACGGCGACCTGACGGCCGCGATCGGCGCGGCCGTCGCCGGCAACGCCACCCATGCGGTCATGGGCAGCGGCGGTGCTCCCGAAGGGGTGCTCACCGCGGCCGCCATGCGCTGCCTGGGGGGCGAGATCTTCGGCCGGCTCGTGGTCGACACGCCGGAGAAGGAAGAGCGCGTCCGCGCGATGGGGATCACGGACCCCCAGAAGATCTACACGTCCGAGGACCTTGCGCCCGGCGAGGACATCACGTTCGCCGCAACCGGGGTCACCGAGGGAGTGTTGATGAGGGGCGTCCGCTTCTTCGGCGACGGTTGCCGGACGAGCTCCGTCGTGATGCGCACCAGGCCGCACCGCGTGCAGTTCATCGAGACGATCCACGTCCGCGCCCGCGGCGGCGCCGCGGAACTCCGCTTCTGACCGGCCGGCGCATCCGCCGGGTCATTCTCCCGGTGCGGCTCGCGCTCCGGCGGCCGCCGGTGCTTGCGGTGCCGGAACGGGCGCCGCGTCTTGTCCTCGTGGGCCCCGCCCCGCTGCCGGGGCAGCGGCGCCCGCGGCCGGCTCGGAGCTCGGCGCTGACGATCCCGTGATGCCATCCGACCCCGCTCCTCGCGTGCTCGTGGTCGACCGGGATGCACCCGATCCCGGCGCGCTCCGGATCGCGGCCCGCATCCTGGCCGCGGGCGGCGTGGTCGCCTATCCGACCGACACGTTGTACGGGCTCGCCGCGGACCCCCGAGACCCCGCCGCGATCGATCGTCTCGTGGACGCCAAGCGGCGACCCGCGGGGCTGGCGTTACCCCTCATCGCCTCCGACCGGGCACAGGCGGAGCGCGCCGCCGCCGGGCTGACGCCCCTGGCGCGGCGCCTCATGGACGCGTTCTGGCCCGGACCCCTGGCGATCGTGATCGACGCTGCCGGGGGCCTCGACCCGCGGGTGGTCGGCGCGGGCGGGACGATTGCCGTGCGCGTGCCGGCGAGCTCGGTCGCGCGCGCTCTTGCGCACGCCCTCCATTATCCCATCACCGCCACGAGCGCCAACCGCAGCGGCGGCCCCGCGCCGGCCACGGCGGCGGCCGCGGGCGCCGCGTTCGGGCCCGACATCGACGCCGTGATCGACGCGGGCCCGACGCCGGGCGGGTCGCCGTCGACCATCGTCGACGTCCGTGGGAAGGCGCCGCGGCTCGTGCGCGAGGGCGCCGTCCCGTGGGGCCGCGTGCTACAATCCAGCGCGTGAGAGGCTCCGGCGCGGCCGTGCTTCACGCGCCGGCGCGTGATCGGGCGGCGATTGTCGGCCTCCGTTTCGGCGTACGTCGCCGCGACGCGGCCGAGGCTTCCCTCGACGAGCTGGCGGGTCGGCTCATCCTCGGCATCTTCGCCTCCCGTGCCTCCCGCGACCGCACCCGCGAAGGGACGGTGCCCATGGAGGTGGAAGGCCCGGTGGACGTCCTCGAGCGCTGGCGGCGTGAGGGCTGGGGGCGGGAGCCGCGATGCGCCTGACGCACGGGTCGCCTCTCGCGGCGGCAGCCGTGGTCGCGGCCCTCGCGGCAGCGGCCTGCGCGCCCCGCGTTCCGGTAGTGGTCGAACCTCTCTATCCGGAACTCCTCTACCCGGAGGTCCCGGCGGAGTACGCGCGGTCTCCGTTGGCGAGCCGCCATCGGGATGCGTGGGCCGTCCTCCAATCCGGGAACGTCGACGCCGCGGCGGAGCGCTTCGCGATCGTGGCCGCGCGCGACGCCGCGTTCTATCCCGCCATGGCCGGCCTCGGGTGGGCGAACGTGGTGCGGGGCGCCTACTCGGACGCCGTGGCGAACTTCGAGACGGTCATCGCGACCGAGCCTTCCTACCTTCCGGCCCTCATGGGCCGGGGCGAGGCGTTCCTGCGGGACGAGAACGCCCCGGCCGCGCTCCGGAGCTTCGAGGCGGCGTTCGCCGTGGACCCCGGACTGGGCCGCGTGGAGCGTGTCATCGAAGAGCTCCGGTACACGGTGTCGACGGAGCGGGCCGCTCTGGCGGAGGCCGCGGCGGCGCGCGGCGACTGGGCCGCGGCGGAGGCGGCGTACCGGGAGCTGCTCGAAGCGTCACCCGACAGCCCGTTCCTCTACACGGAGCTGGCGCTGGCCCGCCTGGGGCTCCGCGACCTCGACGGCGCGCTCGAGAGCGCACGGCGGGCGACCGCCCTCGACCCGGGCAACGGCCCGGCCCTGGTGATGGAGGGCGAGATTCTGGAGGCGCGCGGAGATCTCGCCGCCGCCGAGGCCGCGTTCCTGCGGGCCGACACCGTCGACCCGAGCGACCGGACGGCGACCCATCTGGCCCGGGTGCGGGAGTTGCGGCGTCTCGCCTCGCTGCCCGCCGAGTACCGCGCGATCGGCGCCCGCGACGCCGTGACCCGGGCGGATCTGGCCGCGCTGCTCGGCGTGCAGTTCGAGCCCCTGCTCGAGGAGGCCGTGCTCGGCGAGGCGGTGCCGATCATCACCGATACGCGCGAGCACTGGGGCCGGCCCTGGATTCTCGCCGTAACGCGGGCGCGCGTGATGGCCGTCGACGCGGCCTACCGCTTCGAGCCATACCGCATCGTGCGCCGCGGAGAGCTGGCCGAGGCGGTGGCCAACGTGCTCTTCCTCATCGCGGAGATCGATCCGGCGGGCGCCGAGATCTGGCGCGTGGGCGCCCCGCGGATCGCCGACATGAGCGAGACGCACCTCAACTACGCCAGCGTCGTGGAAGCCGTCTCCGCCGGTGTGCTGTCGACCTTCACCGACGGGACCTTCCAGCCCACGCGATCCGTCAGCGGCACGGAGGCGGTCGAGGCGGTGGACCGGCTCGGCGAGCTTCTTCGCGACGCGGGCTAGCCGACCGTGGAGACGCTCACCGCCGCTAACCAGCTCACGCTCGTGCGGCTGCTGCTGGTGCCCTGCCTGGTGATCCTGGTCGTGTACGGCTACAGCGGATGGGCCCTGATCGTCTTCGTCGTCGCCGGCGTCACGGACGTGCTCGACGGGCTGATCGCGCGGCGCGCGGGGCAGCGCACGAGGCTCGGGGCATGGCTCGACCCGATGGCGGACAAGCTGTTGCTCGTCTCCATGTTCGTGGTCCTGACCGCGCCGCTCGACATGGCGAATCGGCTGCCGATCTGGCTGACGCTGCTCGTCTTCAGCCGCGACGTCCTGATCGTGCTGACGGTGGCGGTCATCAACCTGGCGATCGAGCGCCGCGTCTTCTACCCGTCGAGGCTGGGCAAGGTGGCCACCCTCGTCTACATCGTCACCTGCGCCGTCGTGCTCTTCTTCAACTATCTGGATCGCCCCTCCGTCGTCGTCGACGCGGCCATCTACGCGGCGCTCGCCATCACGCTGGCGTCCGGAATCCACTACATCGTGCTGGCCGTCCGGCAGATCTGACCCAGCCCGCCGTTCGTCGCCTGCGGGCTCCGCCCGGCGCCCAACCCAATCCTTCAGGAGTCCGCGCCGCTTTGCGGGCGCCGACTCCTGGCCCGCCGTTCGTCGCCTGCGGGCTCCGCCCGGCGCCCAACCCAATCCTTCAGGAGTCCGCGCCGCTTTGCGGCGCCGACTCCTGGCCCGCCGTTCGTCGCCTGCGACCGCAAGGTCGCGCCGCGGCCTCCGCTCCTGGCCTCAGGCGCCGCCGGCGAGCGTGCGGCGGAAGTACTCGATCGTCGCGTGGAGGCCGTCGTCGAGCGGCACGCGCGGCTCCCAGCCCAGACGCGTGCGGGCCAGCGTGATGTCCGGCCGCCGCACCCGCGGGTCGTCCACCGGCAGGGGGTGGTGGACGATGCGCGATGTCGAGCCGGTGGCGGCGATGATGGCGCGGGCGATGTCGAGAACCGTCAGCTCGGCCGGGTTGCCGATGTTGACCGGGTCGTTCAGGTCCGACTCGGCCAGCCGGACCACGCCGTCGACCAGGTCGCTGATGAAGCAGAAGCTGCGCGTCTGGTTCCCGCTGCCGTAGACCGTTACGTCGTCGCCGCCGAGGGCCTGGGCGATGAAGTTCGGCACCGCCCGCCCGTCGCGCACCCGCATCCGGGGGCCGTAGGTGTTGAAGATGCGGACGATCTTCGTGTCGAGCCCGTGGAAGCGGTGGTAGGCGATGGTCATCGCCTCGGCGAAGCGCTTGGCCTCGTCGTACACGCCGCGCGGCCCGATCGGGTTGACGTTGCCCCAGTAGGTCTCGCGCTGGGGGTGCTCCAGCGGGTCGCCGTAGACCTCGGAGGTCGACGCGAGAACGAAGCGCGCGTGCTTGGCCCGGGCCAGCCCGAGCGCGTTGTGGGTGCCGAGGGCGCCGACCTTCAGGGTCGGAATGGGATGCTCCAGGTAGTCGATGGGACTGGCCGGGCTGGCCCAGTGGAGGACGAGGTCGACCTCGCCGTCGACCGCCATGCCGTTCGTGACGTCGTGCCCGCTGAAGGCGCAGCGCCGTC
>JAPOVI010000190.1:749-2363 GCA_026708265.1 Acidobacteriota bacterium | reverse complement strand
GGACAGCTCGCCGCTGAAGCTGATGCGGAGGACCCGTGCGGGGACGCCGGCCACGTGGCCCTCGCGCACGTCCATGAAGCGGAAGGCGTCGCGGGACAGGTCGATGTCGTGGCACACCTTGCGCAGCACGTCCCGCGACTTCGGCCCGACGAGCGCCGCCGTCGCCCAGTGGTCGGTGACCGACGTGCAGTAGACGTCGAGGTCGGGCCACTCGGTCTGTCGCCAGAGTTCGAGCCACTCGAAGACGGCCTCGGCGTTGCCGGTGGTCGTGTGCACCAGGTAGCGGTGCTCGGCGATGCGGGCGGTGACGCCGTCGTCGAAGATCATGCCGTCCTCGTGCAGCATGAGTCCGTATCGGCAACGCCCGACGCCGAGCCGGCGGAAGCCCGTGGCGTAGACGCGGTCGAGGAAGACGGCGGCGTCGGCGCCCTGGATGTCGATCTTGCCGAGCGTCGACGCGTCGAGGATGGCCACACCGTCCCGCGCCGCCAGACACTCGCGGTCGACGGCCTGACGCATGCTCTCCCCGTCCCGCGGGTAGTAGCGGGGGCGTTTCCAGCGGCCGACGTCCTCCCACACGGCGCCCTGGTCCTCGTGCCAGCCGTGCATCGGCGTGTGGCGTTCGGGGTCGAAGAATCCGCCGACGTCCCGGCCGGCGATGGCGCCGAAGGTCACGGGCGTGTACGCGGGGCGGAACATCGTCGTGCCGGTGGCCGCGATGTCCCGGCCGAGGGCGCGCGCGAGGATCGCGACGCCGTTCACGTTGCCGAGCTTGCCCTGCTCGGTCCCGAAACCCAGGGCGGTGTAGCGCTTGACGTGCTCGACGGACTCGTACCCCTCGCGGGCCGCCAGCTCGATGTCGGCCGCGGTCACGTCGAGCTGCAGGTCGACGAACTGCTTCGGGGCGCGGCTCGTCGGACGGCGATGCGGCACGAGGAAAAGCGCGCGCCCGGCGGACTCCGGTGGCTCGTTCACCTCGGGAGTCGCGAGCGATAGGCGCCCGTCCCCGTGGCCGGTCCGCGCCGCCGCGGCGGCCCCGGCCACGGCCCCGGTCCGCAGGCACTCCCGCAGCGCAAGGGCACCGCTTGCCGACCCTGCCCAGGCGGCGCCGTCGCCCGGGTCTGCCGGAAGAAACGCGACCGCGTCTTCGTTCCACACGGGTTTGCGGCCCGTCTGGGACCCCAGGTGCACCGTCGGGTTCCATCCGCCGGAACAGGCGATAACGTCGCAGGCGAGGCGGCGCGGCCGGCCGGTCAGCGCATCTTGCTCAACGGCGAGGGGGGCGACGGTCGCCTCGCGCACGCTGCGCCCTCCGCGGGCCTCGATGACGGCGTGCCCCGCGAGCACTTCGATGCCGGCCCGCCCGGCTTCCCGTACCCGCGCTCCCGAAGGTTCGGGCCGGGCGTCGACGACGGCCACGACCTCGCGTCCGGCCTCCTGCCAGGCGATCGCGGTGCGGTAGGCGTGGTCGTTCGTCGTGAACACGACCAGCCGTTCGCCCGGGACCACGGCATAACGGTGGAGGTACGCGTACACGGACGACGCCAGCATCACGCCCGGCCGGTCGTTGTTCGCGAAGACCAGGGGCCGCTCGATCGCGCCGGTGGCCAGCAC
>JAPOVI010000190.1:0-739 GCA_026708265.1 Acidobacteriota bacterium | reverse complement strand
GAGGTCGCCGTTCCACGACGGTCGCGAAGTTGTGGTCGTAGAGGCCGCTCGCCGGGCTGCGCGCCAACAGAAGGGCGTCGGGGCGGGACTCGAGTTCGGCGACGGCCTCCGCGACCCAAGTCCGGGCGCTGCGCCCGTCGATCCGGGCCTGCTCCGCCAACAGGCTGCCGCCGAATTCGGCCTGCTCGTCCGCGACCACCACGCGGGCCCCCGCGCGGCACGCTTCGAGGGCGGCGGCGTGCCCCGCCGGGCCCGCGCCCACGACCAGCACGTCGCAGTGGTGGTTGAAGCGATCATACGTGTCGGGGTCGGCGCCGGCCGGTATGCCGCCGAGGCCCGCGGTGGCGCGCAGGAAGCGCTCCCAGGTGCGGAACCCGCGCGCGTGCAGGAACATCTTGTAGTGGAAGCCGGTCGGCAGGTAACGGGCGAAGGGTCCGACCGCCCCCTGCCACGGGGCGCGGCTGGTTCGCGCACGGAGTCCGGCGAAAAGCTCGACCTCCGTCGCGCGCAGGTTCGGGATCGCGGCGGCGCCCTCTGCGACGTCCACGATGGCATTCGGTTCCTCGACGCCGTGGCCGACGATCCCGCGCGGTCGCCCGTACTTGAAGCTGCGGGCCACCGTGTTCACGCCGTTGGCGAGGAGGGCGGAGGCCAGGGTGTCGCCGCCGAAGCCCCGCATCGTCCGCCCGTTGAAGGAGAAGGGAATCGGCCGGTCCCGATCGATCCGGCCCCCGGTGGG
>JAPOVI010000204.1 GCA_026708265.1 Acidobacteriota bacterium | reverse complement strand
TGACCTCCAACCTGACGCTGGACGTGACGCTCAACCCCGACTTCTCGCAGATCGAGTCCGACCAGCCGCAGGTCGAGGTCAACCAGCGCTTCGCGCTCTTCTACCCGGGGCAGCGGCCGTTCTTCCTGGAGGGCCAGGAGATCTTCGCCGCCGCCACGCCGGTCAACCTGGTGCACACGCGCACGATCGTCGACCCGCGCTTCGGAGCCAAGCTCTCCGGGAAGGTCGGCGACGTGACGCTCGGCGTGTTCGTGACCGACGACGAGGCTACGGGCGGGCTCGGCCCCAGCGCCGTTTCCAACATCTCCGCATCCTGAGCGGCTTCGCGCGTACCCATGACACCGGTGACCCTGAGGGGCAACACGATACCGAGGCCGAGTCCCAGACGGCCCCCAGTGGTGCGGCAGCAGATTCCCTGCGTGGCGTCGACGCTGACGGTCACTTGTACAGGCGTCTCCAGCAGGACCAACATTCCAAGAATTGTCGTGAACGCGCCAGCACCTCGCACGATCGTGTGACGGCGACTCAACATCATTGGGAGCCTCCCCTGAGCGGCACGGTCCAAACTGACGCGTCGTCTACCTCTTCTTTACGTTGTAGTGTCCCGCTCGAGGCGCACGTCGACGGGGACGAGGTAGTTCACGCCGTCCATCTCGACACCGTGCCCCGCGCAGAACACCATGGACACGTCCGCCCCACCGCTCTTCGCGCCGTGAACACCTGCAACGCCTCCGTCATCGCGCCGCGCTCCGCGTCGCGCACCGTCGTCACGTCGGACCCCAGGCGCCGCAGCGCCGCCGTCATGTCCTCCGCGTCGTTCCCCGGGTTCGGCAGCCGCCCGATGTGCGCGTAGGTGCCGTTCCCCACCACCAGCGCCACCCCGACCGGCGGGGCGCCGAGCTTGGCACGTCGCATTCTTCCTCTCCCGGATGGTTCAACGCTCTCCGGATGAACCCCGTCTCGGCCTCTACGCGGCGCCCGCTTGGTGCCGCGCCTTGGGAACGGCGACGACAGTCGCACGAGCGTGATGTCGTTCCCCTGGCTCGGCTTAGCCGCCGCTTCGGTAGCGGCTCGTGCGGGATGAGCCACTCGCCCGGTGCCGCTCCGCCCGGTCACGCACCTGGTTCCGCCAAGCGTTACCTAAGGATGGGCCCTCTGTCTATAGGCAGGGCGCCGACTCCCTTAAGTACAGACGGGCAGCCTGCCTTGGGGCGCCGGGCGGCCGAGTTGTCGTGGCCGGGGTGCGACCGGTCCGTCCGGGCGGCCGGTTCGTGCGGTCTCCCCGCTGTCCGGCCGAGGGCGACATCGCGTGAAACCGGTGGATCAAGCCGCTCGGATCACGCCTCGTTGGTTCAGCGGCGGGCGCCCGCGCCGCCGAAACGGCCTATCTCCTCCCGGAATGAGGGACTCGTTGATGACCGAGTACGTTCATGGCTCGCGCTCCGGTCGATGGGTCTCCGCCGGCCAGTCTACGGCGCACCGCGCCAGGAACTGCCCCACCGCTCTCCCGTACGCCGACCGCGTCCGCCCGTTGGCGATCGCGGCCGCGAAGAACTCCAGGAACCGCTCGCCGGCCGCGGGCCCCGCGTCGACGATCCCCGCGGGGCAGCGCGACCGCGACCGCGTCGGGACGTTCGACTTCCCCCCCGGCCAGCGGCGCCGGCACCAGCGCCTCGCTCATCCCGACGTCTCCCCCTTCCCGACGAGCTTCTCGAATCGCTCGTAGTCGCCCGCTGGGCGACATGTACGGGGCCGGGCGCCGGCCTTCGGTGACCTCGACTTGGCCGGCCCCGTTTCTGAGCGGCAGCCCATCGTGCCCGTTGCCCCGCGTCGAGGACGGTGAGCAGGGCGTCCGGGGGGAAAGCGCCCGGCTCCGTGCCTAGATGACGATGCGCTCGATCTCGTCGAGCGAGACCGCGTCCGCCGTCCGGTCGTAGAGCTTCGTCGTCTTCGGCGACGCGTGCCCGGCGATCCGCTGTGCATGCTCGAGCGTCCCCCCGTTCGACAGGTACGCCGTGATCCCCGTCGTCCGAAACGTGTGGCAGCACGTCGACGCCGGCAGCCCTGCCGCCACTGCCCGCCGCTTGATCATCGCCAGCACCGCCCGCCGCCCCAGCGGCCGTCCGCTCAGCCGGCCCGTCCGGTCGACGCTCTGGAAGAGCGGCGCCCCCGCGTCCTCAAGGCCCGCGGCGGCAACGTACGCCTCCATCGCCTCCTCGGCCCGGTGGTGCGCGGGCACGTCGTGGCGCTTGCCGCCCTTCTCGTGCAGCCGCAGCCACCCCCGCACGCCCTGCCGGAAGTAGCCCTGACGCCGCATCCCCACCGCCGCGCTCACCCGCGCGAAGCTGAACACCATCACGCTCA
>JAPOVI010000134.1 GCA_026708265.1 Acidobacteriota bacterium | reverse complement strand
ACCAGAGGATCCCGAAGTCCTGCTGCAAGAGGTGCAATGTGAAGCCGGCATCCCGATCCCGATGGTGCGGGTGACGCCGATGTCGTTCAGCCCCGAGACCGGCTACCTCTACGCGCAGGGGCGGGCGCACGTCGGGCGCGCGTTCCGCTTCGACGACCCGTGGATCTCCGACAACCGCGGCAGCGGCTACCTGCGGCTCACGCTGCCCGAGTCGACGGGCGTCCTGGCCGCCGTCGACGGGCGGACCGGCGAGGTGGTCTGGAAGCACGAGCTCCGCGGCGCGCGGCTGGCGACGAGCGGACCGCTCACCACCGCCGGCGGGCTGCTGTTCTGGGGCTCCGCCGACGGGCGGCTCGAGGCGTTCGACGCGGGCACCGGCGATCGTCTGTGGGCGTTCCAGGCCGGGCCGCCCGGCGTCCGGCTGCGGCCCGGCCCGGCGGTCTCGTACGCCGCCGGCGGCGAGCAGCGCCTCGCCATGGCCGTCGGCGGCGAGCTCTGGGCGTTCGCCCTCGACGGCGACGTCCCGGCGCGTCCCGCGGCAACCGAGCCGCTGGACGACCTGGTGCGCTGGATCGGCCCGCCGCCGCGCGCGACCGACACCGTCGAGACCGCCACGCTGGTCGAGAACCCCATCGCCTGGTCGGTGGGCGGCCGGCGCAACGCGATCAACGAGCACGCGTTCAATCCGGTGCGGGCCCGCGTCGGCGTCGGCACCCGCCTGCGCTTCGTCAACAACGGCTCCATGACCCACACGATCGCGGCGCGGGACGGGAGCTGGACCACGGACAGGCTCGCGCCGGCGATGTCGGGCTACGTCACCTTCGACGAGCCGGGCACGTTCCTCTACCACTGCACCGAGCACCCCTGGGCGATCGGCGAGATCACGGTCGAGCCGTGAACGGCCGGGATCCCCGCCGTCAGCCGCAGTTATCATCACCTGCGATGAAGGTGCTCCGGTCGCGGCACGCCCGCCGTCTGCTCGCACTCTCGTCCGCTCTCCTGGCGTGCGCGGCAACGACCTCGGCGCAGCCGGCCGAGCACACGCTGGGCTTCATCTGGGAGGAGGCGCCGTTCCCGCGCGCGCATGCCTCGACGATCGCCGAGGCGCCCGACGGGTCGCTGGTCGCGGCCTGGTTCGGCGGCTCTGGCGAAGGGCAGGAAGACGTCGGCATCTGGTCGTCTCGCCGCCCGCCGGGGGGAGTCTGGTCGCCGCCCGTCGAGCTCTACAAGGAACCGGGGCAACCCGCCTGGAACCCCGTGCTGTTCCGCACCGGCGAGACCATCCGGCTCTACTTCAAGGTAGGCCCCAGCCCCCGCTCGTGGAGCGGGGCCCACATGGAGTCCACGACGTCGGGCAGGCGGTGGTCCGAACCGGTCTGGCTGCCCGCCGGCATGCTCGGACCGGTGCGGGCGAAGCCGATCGCGCTCGCCGGCGGCGAGATCCTGGCCGGCACCTCCCTGGAGACCTACCGGACGTGGTCCTCGTGGATGGAGATCAGCGCCGACGGCGGCGAGACGTGGAGCAAGCACGGCCCCATTCTCTTCGGCGACCGGGAGCGGGACCGGATTGGCAGCATCCAGCCGACCCTGCTGCAGGTCGAGCCTGGCGTGGTCCGCGCGTTCTTCCGCACTCGGCGCCGGCTGGGGAAGATCGCGACCTCGCTGTCCCGCGACGGGGGCAGGACGTGGGCGCCGCTCGAGCTGACGGAGCTCGACCACCCGAGCGCCGGCATCGATTCCCTCCGGCTCGACGACGGACGCTGCCTCCTCCTCTACAACCCGTCGCCCGACCGGCGCACGCCGCTCTCGCTCGCCGTCTCGTTCGACGACGGGGTCACCTGGCGCGACTTCCTGGTCGTCGAGGCTCTGGAAGAGGGAGCGCGCGGCGAGCTCTCCTATCCGGCGATGATCCAGGATGCGGCCGGCGACCTGCAGATCACCTACACGTGGAACCGCCGCCGCATCCGGCACGCCACGGTCCCGCTGGCGCTGGTGCCTCCCAGGCCCCGATGAAGACCTTGGTCTCCACCAGCGGGCAACTCGTGCTTCCGGCCAAGATCCGCCGCCTGGACGACATCGAGCCGGGTCAGGCCTTCGACTTCGAACGCATCGCCCGGGGCGAGTATCGGCTGGTGCGCCGGGTCCGGAGACCGAACGCCGGCGTGGTCGACTGGCTCTTGGCCTGTCCCGAGAGGGGTTTCTTCTCGCCGATCGAGTCGGAGAGCACGGACTTCGTCAGCTCGCGGTCTTGACGTCCTCGTAGAGCAGCTCGCCCTGCTCGTCGTAGAAGCGGAAGGCGGCGGTCGGCTCGTCGCCGGGCGTGACCACGACGTTCAGGAAGCCGCCGGTCGGCTCGTCGTAGGTGTAGTACTGCATGACCAGCGCCTCGGGGTCGTTCGAGTCCGGATCGCCCGGCGGGCGGCCGACGCGGGAGTTGGCGTCGACGAGGGCGCCGGTGGAGAACTCCTCGAAGCCGCTCGGGTCGAGCGAGTGGTACTGCCAGTGGCGGTCGCCGGTCACGATGTAGAAGTTCTTCTCCAGGAAGTCGTTCTCGATGAGCCATTCGAACAGCTCGTCCCTCTCGTGGCGGAAGCCGCCCGGGTTCGAGTGGTTGTCGCGCTTGACCGGGTCGTGGTTCTCGGCCGCGCGCCCCGCCTGGTTGGCGTCGTCGGGGCCGACCATCGGAGTCGGGGAGATCAGGATCTTGAAGGTCGCGTCGCTCTCCGCCAGGGTGCGCTTGAACCACGCCAACTGCTCGGCGCCCCACAGCGTCTTGTCCGGGCCCGGCTCGGCCATGTTCGGGCTGCGGTAATCGCGCCCCTCCGAAAGCCAGATCTGCAGATCCCGGCTCACGCGGTGCGTGCGGTAGGTAACGGGGTTCGGGTCGTCCGGATCCGCCACCGGCACCTGCTCCAGGAACATTCGCCGGCCGAGGTCGGGAAGGGGCGCCACGTCGCTCGTGTTGTCGCAGTCGTTGTAGCGGTAGTCGTGGTCGTCCTTCTCCCAGTAGGTCGGCGTGCGGGCGAAGAAGTCGATGAACCGCTGCTGTCCGAGCTGCTCGTGCCACTTCCGGCGCATCGCCGGCGCGGTGTCCGCACGCCCCTCGTACGGCGTGTCGTAGTAGACGTTGTCCCCGGTGGCGACGAAGAAGTCGGGATCGAGCGCCAGCATCGCAGCCAGCCCCGGGTAGCCGAGCTCCTTGTCGGGACCGGTGTAGGCGCGCCGGGGGTTGTCATGGAAGTGGTAGTAGTTCATGCCGGTGACGACGGTGAAGCTCGTCTCGGCTGCCGCGTCGGGGCCCGGATGGGTGGCGAAGGAACGGGTCGCGCCGGTCTCGGTGTGCTCCGGACCCGGGCCGTAGACGGCGCGGTAGTGATAACGGGTTCCCGGCGTCAGTCCGCCTACCCTCGCCTTCACGATGTGGTCGCTCTCCGCCGATGCGCGGAGCCACTCCGTCGTGATCGGCTCGGCGAAGTCGGGGCCGGTCGAGACCTCGAACCGCGCCACGCCGTCCACGCCCGG
Organism: Acidobacteriota bacterium; assembly: GCA_026708265.1. Classification (GTDB taxonomy): domain Bacteria; phylum Acidobacteriota; class Vicinamibacteria; order Vicinamibacterales; family UBA8438; genus JAGWAJ01. The sequence goes on along the minus strand of JAPOVI010000134.1, from coordinate 20,375 downwards.
CAAATCGCCGTCGACCCATCCTCCCTTCGAGGTCAGGCGCGTCTGCAGGATGACCGACGTGCTCGTCACCTCGCCCGCAATCTCCCCCTGGCCGTTGGTCATCGCGATCTCGACCGGCGGAGCCGCGCACGCCGCGAGTGCGGCCGCGGCGGTCAGCGCGGAGATTGACAGATACCTCATCACGGTCTCCTCCTCGAGCCGCCTCGCGGGCTTCGCAGGGCGTGCTGCCGCGCCGGAAGACGGGAGGGGTGGGAGCGGGTAGGTAGCCGAAGCCGCGGACGTGGGAGCATGCACCTCCCACGCCCGCGCGTATCCAAGTCCGCGACGGAGGAGCTTCGCGCAGCGAAACTCCCGACGCGCCCCGTCAGGGGCGCGCCGCGGCCGCCTCTTCGGCATCCTCGGCGCGCCCGCCGGCGAGGATGCCTTCCATTCCGATGTTGCCCTCGTGACAGGCGTACTCGTACATCACGTCCGAGGAGAGAGCGAAGGGATAGGCGACCGTCCACGGCCGCGTGTACATCTGCGGGTCGTGCACCTCGACCTCATACTCCAGCGAGTCCGGCCCGGTGCGGGTGAAGCGCTCCACCAGGCGCATGTCCTCGCCGGAGCCGTCATAGGAGCTGAAGGCCGACCACGGCTGCAGCCCGCTCACGCGGGGATCGAGATTGGTCGTCTCCACCACCAGGGTGTCGCCTTCCCAGTGGCCCCGCGAATCGCCGTTCCACTGGCCGATGTTCGAGGCGATGTGCGGGCGGCCGTCGAGCGGCACCACGCGCAGCTCGTGCACCTGCTCGAGGAGCATCACTACGACGCCCGGCGCCTGGAACACCTGCATGTTGTTGTTGTAGGACCGGGGGAACATTGCGTTGGGCATGCCGCCTCGCGTGAGGCAGCGCTCCCAGATGTGGCGGTCCTCCCAGGTGTCGTCGCCGCGCGGCTGGTTGTCGCGCGCATACTTCCCGGCCTCGGTGAGCGGCGGGAAGCGGCCGTCGGGCGGGTCGACGATCATCGACGTCCGGTTCGACCGCACACCGCGCTCCATCCAGAAGTTGTTGTAGGCGCCGACGTTGCCGCCGGCCTGGGTCCGGCGAGCCTCCGCCTGAGCCAGCTCGTCATTGCGCGCGGCGATCTCGCCGCGCAGCCGGGCGACCTCCTCGTCGGTCAGCCGCTCCCGCCCCTGGAACTCGTCGGGCCGCTCCATCGGGGTGGCCCCGGAGGAGGACCAGATCCCCTGCAGGTCCGGGTCGCCCCAGGCGGTGCGCGGTGCGCCGGACGCACCGCCTTCGGGACCCTGTCCCGCTACGGGCGCCGCCGCGACCGCCAGGGCGGCGAGCGCCAGGGCCGGCAGGGCGAGCGGACGGATCATGCGACAGCTCATCGGTAACCTCCTTCGAGACCGCGGCAATGCACACGGTCGGCAACGCTTGCGGTTCGAATCGTGACCATCGCACATGCCTGGGGCCGGGTCAAGGGCCCCGCGCACGGCCGTGGGCGAGTCCTCGGGCAGGCGGGACGGACGGCGCCGCTACGTCGAGGCCGGCGCCGTGACGCCCCGCTTGCGCCAGTAGCGGGCGAGGCCGAGCCAGCACTGATCGAGGGGCGCCGCCGAACCGTACAGGTCCGCCTCCGCGGCGGGAAGGTGGCGCTCCATGTACCCGCGCATCGACTCCGTGAACCGCTCGGCCTGCGCGGCGTCGCTGCCGCCCGCCTCGACCACGCTGCGCGCGATCTCCGTCATCTTCGCCAGGTGCGTCCGCATGGCGTCGAGATGCGCATCCGGGTCCTCGTGGGCGCCGAAGTGGGTCACCAGCAGCGTCGAGGCCCGCCACCGGCGCACCAGCTCGATGCTGTCGACCCATGTCTCGACGTGGATGTCCGGGGGCGGTGTCGGAGGCAGCACGAAGAGCTCCCGTCCCGTGCGCACCCCCGCGACGTCGCCGACGAAGGCGATGCCGCTCGAGCGGTCGAAGAAGCTGACGTGGTGCGAGGCATGGCCCGGCGTGTAGGCCACCTCCAGCTCGCGATCCGCGGCCGCGATGCGCTCGCCGCCGGCGAGCACGCGCACCCGGTCGGCGGGCACGGGCAGGAACGGTCCCCAGAGCTCGTCCATGGCGTCGCCGTAGAGGCGGGCGGCGCTGGCCAGCAGCTTCGACGGATCGATCATGTGCGGGGCGCCGCGCTCGTGCACGTAGACCTCGATGTCGGGGTTCTCTCGGAGCAGCGAGCCGCTGGCACCGGCGTGGTCGAGGTGGATGTGCGTGAGCAGCAGCGTGCGGATGTCGCCGATCCCGATGCCCGCGTCGGCGAGCGACGCGCGGAGCGTGTCCAGGCACGACGACGGACCCGGATCGACCAGCGTCACGCCGCCCGCGCTCTGAATCACGGCGGTCGCGATGATGCGCGCCCGCCCCGCGTGCATGAGATCGGTGTAGGCGATGCCCCGCGCGATCGTCTCCATGGGCGGTGCGATTGTACTACGGCCCCCGACGCCGGCCGGAGACATGCTTGACCGCCCCGCGGGCGTGTCGCTACGCTCGGGTGAGGTCGCCGCGCCGCGCGGAGGCCTGCGAGACCGGCATGACCGCCAAGGGTTCCGAGCGATCCGGCGCCGGCGTGCTCGAACGGCAGCGCCGGAAGACCGAGACGCCCCGGCTCTACCGGGTGCTGCTCATCAACGACGACTACACCACCATGGACTTCGTGGTGCGCGTGCTCGAGGGCGTGTTCCAGAAGAGCCCGGCGGAGGCGTTCCGGCTCATGATGCTCGTCCATACCCAGGGCCAGGCCGCCTGCGGCGCCTACACCTACGAGGTGGCCGAGACGAAGGTCGCCACCGTGCGCGACCTCGCCGCCGAAGCGGGCTTCCCCTTGCAGGCCACCATCGAAGAGGACACCTGACGGCCCCGGCCGGACGGAGCGGACAGGATGTTCAGCGCTTCACTCGAGCTGATTCTCAACGTCGCCTACCGGGAGGCCGCGTCGCGGCGCCATACGCACCTGACCCTGGAGCACCTGCTGTATGCGCTCGCTCACGAGCCCGAGGGCGAGCGCATACTGGGCGCCTGCGGGGCGGACCTGCCGGCACTGCGGCGAACGCTCGACGAGTTTCTCGGTACGCTCGAGACCTTCGGGCGCGGGGACCGTTCGCGCGAGCCGGCCCAGACGCTCGCGTTCCGGCGCGTGCTCCAGACCGCCGTGCTCCACGTCCAGAGCGCGGGGAAGGACGAGGTTCGTTCGGGCGACGTCCTCGCGGCCATCGTGAAGCAGCCGAAGGCCTACGCCGCGGAGGTGCTCGAGGCGCAGGGCGTCACGCGGCTCGACATCCTCAACTACATCTCGCACGGCATCTCCAAGGTGCCGCGCATCACGGGCGACACGCAGTCGGAGGGATCCCGCGCCGACGCGGGCGCCGGCGACGAGGGCCCCGCGTCGGCGCGGGATCCCCTGTCGGCGTATACGGTCAACCTGTCGGCGCGAGCGCGCGCGGGGAAGCTCGATCCCCTCATCGGCCGGACGGCCGAGTTGCGGCGCACCCTGGAAATCCTCTGCCGGCGCCGGAAGAACAACCCCGTGTTCGTCGGGGAGGCCGGCGTCGGCAAGACCGCGCTCGCCGAGGGGCTGGCGGCGCGGCTGCTCGAGGAAGACGTTCCCGCGCCCCTGGCCGGGGCGGAGGTCTTCTCCCTCGACACCACCGCGCTCCTCGCCGGAACGCGCTTCCGGGGCGACTTCGAGGAACGCTTCAAGGCGGTCATCACCACCCTCGCCGAGCGCCCGCTGCCGATCCTCTTCATCGACGAGGTGCACGCCACGGTGGGAGCCGGCGCCACCACCGGCGGCACGATGGACCTGGCCACCCTGATCAAGCCGGTGCTCGCCGCGGGCGAGCTGCGCGTCATCGGCTCGACCACGTTCGACGAGTTCAAGCACATCGAGAAGGACCGGGCGCTGGCCCGGCGGCTGCAGAAGGTCGCCATCGAGGAGCCGACCGTCGACGAGGCGACCCGCATCCTGGCCGGGCTCAGCCCGCGGTACGCCGCGCACCACAAGGTGTCCTACGCGGACGAAGCGGTATCCGCGGCGGCCGCGCTCGCCAAGCGGCATCTCCGGGACGTCCGGCTGCCCGACAGCGCCATCGACGTAATCGACGAGGCCGGCGCAGTGCTGGCGATGCAACGGCCGGCCGGCGGCGCCGACGACTCCGACGCCGTGCCGGAGGTGACGGCCAGCCAGATCGAAGGCGTCGTGGCGCGGATGGCGCGCATCCCCGCGAAGCAGGCGACGGCCTCCGACAAGGAGCGGCTGCAGACGTTGGAGGAGTCGCTGCAGCGCGTCGTGTTCGGCCAGGAAGAGGCCGTGCGCAACGTGGTCACGGCCATCAAGCGCTCGCGCGCCGGCCTCGGCCTCCCCGACCGCCCGGCCGGCTGCTTCCTGTTCGCGGGACCGACCGGGGTCGGCAAGACGGAGCTGGCCCGCCAGCTCGCCCTGCACCTCGGGAACGAGTTCCTCCGCTACGACATGAGCGAGTACATGGAGAAGCACGCCGTGGCGCGGCTGATTGGCGCCCCGCCCGGCTACGTCGGCTTCGAGCAGGGCGGGCTGCTCGTCGACGCGGTGCGGACCCATCCGTACGCCGTGGTGCTGCTCGACGAGATCGAGAAGGCGCACGCCGACATCTACAACATCCTGCTCCAGGTGATGGACCACGCCACGCTGACGGACAACGGCGGGCGCAAGGCCGACTTCCGGCACGCCGTGCTCATCCTCACCTCGAACGCCGGCTCGCGGGAGGCGAGCGCCGGTGCCATCGGGTTCGGGGACGACGCGGCGGGAGCGGCGCGCGGGCGGATGCAGGCGGCCATCGAGCGCACCTTCAGCCCCGAGTTCCGGAACCGGCTCGACGCCATCGTGACGTTCGGCGAGCTGTCGCCGGCGGTGATGGAGACCATCGTCGAGAAGTTCATCCTGCAGCTCGAGACGCAGCTCGCCGAGCGCCGGGTCGCCATCACGCTCGATCCCGACGCGCGCGCGTGGCTCGCCGCGAAGGGCTACGACCGCAAGTACGGAGCGCGGCCGCTCGCGCGGGTGGTGCAGACCGAGGTCCGGAACCCGCTGACGGACGAGATCCTCTTCGGCCGGCTGGAGCACGGCGGCACGGTCCGCATCGGCCTTGCGGACGAGGCGCTGACGTTCGACATCGAGCCGGCCGCCGCGGACGGCGCGCCGGAGGACAAGCCGCCACCCGCGTCGCGGCGCAAGCGCCGGGCCAGCGAGCCGGCGGGGCCGGCGTGATCCGATGCGCCTCTACGTGGAGCCCATGGACGCCGTGCTGGTCGAGTTCGACGAGCACGGCCGGGTGCGGTTCGAGGACGAGGAGTGGGCCGCGCCGTCGCTGCAGGAAGCGCGCGCCATCCTCTACGCGGCCGGCGCCGAGGCGGAGGCGCTCCGCGAGCTCGTGGAGACGCTCGAGGCGGCTCTCGCCACGGCGTCGGGAAAGGACGGCCCGGCCGCCGTGGTGAAGCTCCGCCAGAGTTAGCGCCGCCGAACCCGTCGCAGGCTCCGCAAGCTCCTAGATTCCCGCCGCCATCGAGGCGCGTTGCGCGTCCTCGACGCCGACGACGATGGCCGTCATGACCTGGTCTTCCAGCACCGAGCCGTAGGCGTACTCGACGTTGACGTCGGCGTTGGCGAGCATGCGCGCGGCCCGCTCGAGCGCTCCCGGGTCGTTCGGAAGCTGGACGAAGAGCACTTCGCGCTGCTCGACGGCGTACTCCCGCTCCTCCAGCGTTCCCGACGCGTGAAGAGGGTTGTCGACGACCATCCGCAGCGTGCCGCCGGATTCGACGGTCAGAGCCAGGATGTTCACGTGTTCGTCCGTCAGGCACTGGCAGACCCGGTCGAGGGCGCCGGGGCTGTTCTGCAGCCGTAGTGAGAGCTCCGTTCGGATCGCCATGCGGGGGAGCTTATGCCGAATGTGAGGTAGTATCAACAACGTGGTAGTCCCTACGCCGGCCACCGTCCGCGTCCGCGATCCGATTCCCATCGCCAGCCGCAACGCGGGCTTCGACTATGCCATCCGCAACATCGTCACCGAGGCGCGGGCCGTCGAGGCGAGCGGCCGCGCCGTGCGCTACCTGAACATCGGCGACCCGGTGCTGTTCGGCTTCCGGACGCCCCCGCACCTGATCGAGGCGGTCGAGCGCGCGATGCGCGACGGCCATAACGGCTACACCCCGGCGGCGGGCATCAGCGAAGCGCGGGCCGCCGTGGCCGGGGAGTTCGGGGCACGCGGGCTGCAGCTCTCGCCCGAGCGGGTGGTGCTCACGGCCGGGGCTTCCGAGGGCATCGACCTCACGCTCGGAGTCATCTGCGACCGCGGCGACGAGGTCCTCGTGCCGGTGCCCAGCTACCCCTTCTACACGGCGGTTCTCAGCAAGCTCGGGGCCCGCGGCGTGCACTACCGGACCGATCCGGCGCAGGGGTGGCAGCCCGACGTCGAGCACGTCGAGAGCCTGATCACGCCGCGGACGCGCGCCCTGGTCGTCATCGACCCCAACAACCCGACGGGCGCCGTCTACCAGCAGGATCACCGGCTCGCGCTGCTCGATCTCGCCGACCGCCACGACCTCGTGCTGCTGTCGGACGAGGGCTACACGGACCTGGCGTACGCGGGGCGGGTGCGGCCGCTGGCCTCCTACGATCCGGACGCACCGGTCATCTCGTTCTCGTCGCTCTCGAAGGCGTACCTGGCCCCCGGGTGGCGCGCGGGCTGGATGGCGGTCAGCGGCGGGGCGCGGCTCGACGCGGTGCTGGCCGCGGTGCTGGAGATGGCCGACGGCCGCCTGTGCAGCGTCGGCCCGATGCAGTACGCGGTGACCGCCGCCCTGACCGGCGACCGCAGCCACCAGGAAGCGTTCCGGCGCCAGCTCGAGGAGCGCGCCGAGGTCACGACGAGCCGCCTGAACGCCATCGAGGGCATGTCCTGCGTGCGGCCCGGAGCCGCGTTCTACGCCATGCCCAGGGTCGAGCTGCCGCCGGGCCGGACCGACGAGGACTACGTGCTCGGACTGCTGCGGGCCACGGGCATCCTCTGCGTCTACGGATCGGGGTTCGGCACGGATCCGCGGGACGGGTACTTCCGCGTGGTCTTCCTCGCCCCGCCGGCCGAGCTCCACGAGCTCTACGACGCCATCGAGGCCTTCACGGCCGACTTCCAGGCCGCGGCGTAGCGGGAGGCTGCGTTGTGATGTCGACACGAACGGCGGTTCTGACGCTCGCGGTCCTGCTCGTCTCGGGTCCGGCCGGGACGGTGGCCCAGCCGAAGCGCATCTCGCTCGACCTGACCGAGCGGGCCGAGACGGATGCCGGACACGCCGGGGCAACCTATCGTGTGGCGTTCGAGGCGCAGCTCGAGCCGCGCGGCACGGGACTCCATGTCAACTCCAACGAGCCTCTCGAGTCGTTCCTGATCCCCACCGTCCTCACCCTGGAGCCGCCCGAGGGCATCGTGCTCGACGGGGTGGCCTGGCCGACGCCCGTCCTTCTCGAGCAGCAAGGTGCCGAGCAGCCGCTCGCCGTGTTCGAGGAACACTTCGTCCTCGGCGCCGCGCTCCGGCTGGCCGACGATCTCGAGCCGGGCACCTACCCCGTCGGCGGGTCGCTGCGGTACCAGGCGTGCGACGACAGGATGTGCTACCTCCCGACGCGGGTTCCGGTGCGCTTCGACGTGACCGTGGCGCCCGCGTCACGGGAGCTCGCGCGGACCGCCGCCGCGGGGCTGTTCGACACCCTCGACTTCGCCTCGCTCGCGCCCGTCGCTGGCGATGCCGTCGTCGATGCCGCCGTCGACGCTCCGGCGCGCGGCGGAGAGCCGGCGCCCGATGCCGCCCCCGGGGGGGGCCCGGCAGCGGACGGGCCGGGCGGGCTCGCGCGGCTGGCGCAGTTCGAGCTGCTCGGGACCGCCGGCTACGCGGACGTGGACGAGTTCCTCGGGTTCATCGAGCGCGCGGAGTCGGGCGAGGCGGAGCCCGGCTGGTTCGAGGGGCGCGGGCCGATTGCCATCGTGGCCCTGATCCTCATCGGCGGCCTGGCCCTCAACCTGACGCCGTGCGTGCTCCCGATGATCCCGATCAACCTGGCGATCATCGGCGCCGGGGCGCGCGCGGGTTCGCGCCGGCGGGGCTTCGTGCTCGGGAGCGCCTACGGCCTCGCGATGGCGCTGGTCTACGGGGTGCTCGGGCTCGTCGTCATTCTGACCGCGGGCACCTTCGGCACGATCAACGCGTCGCCCTGGTTCAACCTCGGCATCGCCCTGCTGTTCGTCGTGCTGGCGCTCGCCATGTTCGACCGCCTCGCCATCGACTTCTCCCGCTTCCAGAGCCGCTTCACGGGCGGCCCGCAGCGCGCCGGCTCGCTCCCGGTCGCGTTCGGCATGGGCGGCGTGGCGGCCCTGCTGGCCGGCGCGTGCGTCGCCCCGGTCGTCATTCAGGTCATCGTCTTCTCGAGCAATCTGTACGCCACCGGCACCGCCGTGGCCCTGGCCCTGCCGTTCCTCCTCGGTGTCGGGATGGCCATCCCGTGGCCGGTCGCCGGGGCCGGCCTGTCGTTCCTGCCGCAGCCGGGCCCCTGGATGGTGCGCGTCCGGCAGGCGTTCGGCGTCTTCATTCTCGGCACCGCCGTCTACTACGGCTACCTGTCCTACGGCCTGTTCAGCCAGCGCTGGGTCGATCCGGAGCTCGTGGCGGGGAGCGTGCAGGAGCTCATCGACGACGGCTGGTACGCCGCGCTCGGTCCGGGCCTGGCCGCCGCCGAGAACGACGGCAGGCTGGTGCTCGTCGACGTCTGGGCGACGTGGTGCAAGAACTGCCTGATCATGGACAGCACCACGCTGAAGGACCCGGCGGTCGAGACCGCGCTGGAGGACTACGTCAAGATCAAGTTCCAGGCCGAGGACCCGTCCGCCTCACCCGCGTTCGAGGTCATGGAACGCTTCGGGGCCATCGGGCTGCCCGCGTACGCGATTCTGCGGCCCAGTCCGGGCGGCGCACCCGGGGCCGCCGGCGCCCCGTAACCCCACCAGGGCACGTTCTGCGGCGGCTCGCCGCCCGGGGGCGTCACCACCCGCCGCCGGGGGCGGGGACGCGGACCCGCAGGGCGCGCGGGAGGATCCGCACCCGCAGGCTCGGGCCTCCCGTGCACGCCTCGCCGTCGACGTGGAACGCGAGGGGCCCGTCGCCGCTCACCTCGGCATCGCCGATCGGCACCGTCCGCACCCCGCGCACCCGGTCCACCGTGCCCGTGAACAGCCGGCGCGCCTGCCAGAACAGGACGGCGGCAGGGAGCGCTGGCACGCAGACCAGGTCGAGCCGTCCGTCGTCCGGTCGCGCGCGCGGCGCGATGACCGCCCCGTTGCCGTACTGCCTGCCGTTGGCGATGGTCACGAGCAGAGCGTCGGCTCGGAACGTGTCCTCTCCCGTGCGGATGCGGTAGGTCGACGGACGGTACGCCAGCAGCTCCGGGATGCCGGCCGCGAAGTAGGACCATGCGCCCCGCCGCTCGAACCTCTCGGCGAGGCGCGCGACATGCGCGTCGAAGCCGACCCCGGCGACGTTCGCGAAGAAGCGCCCGTCGATTTCGCCCGCATCCAGGATGCGCTCCGGGCCGCGGAGCGCCGTCCGGAGCGCGGCTTCCGGCCGCCGGTCGAGTCCGAGCTCACGCGCCAGGCCGTTCCCGGACCCGCCCGGCACGATGCCGAGCGGCAATCCGTGGCGCGCCGCCTCCGACGCGACCTCGTTGACGGTGCCGTCTCCGCCCCAGCAGACGAGGCTGGTCGCGCCCGCCTCGACGATCGATCGCGCCAGCGCGCGGGCCGTCCCCCGGCGTCCGGTGAACGCCACCTCGCCCCGGATGCCGCAGGAGGCGAGGGCCTCCCGGGCCAGGCGCGCCCGGTGGTCGGTGCGGGCGGCAATCCGCCCGCCGCGGCCGGCGTACGGATTGACGATGATGCCTGCCTGCATGCGTGGGGGGCGCCGGCGACGCCCGGGGAGCGGGCTCCGCCGGCGGGAAGGTGCTATAGTAGACGACGAATATGCGTCCTGGGTGGCTGAGAGTGAGCGTCTTCACCGCGCTGATTGGCGTGGCGCTCGCCTCCGGCTACTGGGTCGCCCTCCTGGATCGCCAGATCGACGAAGGGCGCGACGGGGAACGCGAGTTCGCCGAGAGTGCCTGGGGGGTGGCGGCTTCCCTCGCCGAGTTGCGAGCCTCTCAACTGGCCTACATCGCGGCGGATGCCGACCGCGCCTTCCAGGCCGAGCAGGTCGCTGCGCACACGGACGCCGTCGTCGCCGGCCTCGCGGATTTGACGCGGCTGGCGTCGGCGAGCGGGGCCTTGCGCGCCATTGAGTCCGCGTCGGAGGCCGTCGGCGACCTGCAGGGCGTGGACGCCGCGTCGCGGGAGCACGTCGCCGCCGGCGAGACGGACCTGGCCCGGGATCTTCTGCTCGCGGACGGCACGGAGCTCGGCGCCGAGGCGGCCGGGCACGTCGCGCGCGCGCTGGGCCTCGAACGCACCACCCGCGACGCCGCCGGCACGCGGCAGGCCGCCACGCAGGCCCAGGCGTTCTTCCTGGCCACCGGCGGCGGCGTCCTGGCGGCGCTCCTGACGTTCTTCGCGGCCCTCCGGCGCGCGCGCGTCGGGGAAGGGGACGACGCCGGCGCGCCCACCGCGGACCCCGGCGTCGAGTCGGGTGCGCAGCCCGCGACCGGCAGCAGCCTGCTCGATCTGACCCTGAGCGCGGAGACGGAGGAGGACGTGAGCCCGGCCCCGGCCGCCGACGTACCGGCCCCCGACCCGATCGTTCGCGAGCTCGACCTCCCGGCCGCGGCCGTCATCTGCACGGACCTCGGCTCGCTGGGGAACGCGGCGGACCTGCCCGACCTGCTCGGCCGCGCCGCCGAGTTGCTCAACGCCTCCGGCATGATCGTCTGGGTGAACGACGGCAGCGGCGAGGCGCTCCGCCCGGCCGTCTGTCACGGCTACTCGCAGGCGATGCTCGCCCGGCTCGGCGCGATTCCGCACGACAGCGAGAACGCCACGGCCTCCGCGTTCCGCGAGGGGCGGATGCACGTCGTCCCCGCCGACTCGACGGGGTCGGGGGCGATCGTGGCGCCCCTGGTTTCGTCGATCAACTGCTTCGGCGTGCTCTCGGCGGAGCTCCGCGAAGGGTGGGAGGCAAGGCGGGACGTGCAGTCGCTCACCCGCATCATCGCCGCCCAGCTCGCCACCCTCGTAGCCCCCGACTCCGCGGCGGCCCCCGCGAGCCAGCGGGCGCAAGCCTGACCGGCAGCCTCGTCAGATCCGGACCCGCTCCCGGCGGCCCTCCCGCTCCGGCGCCTCGAGTCGCGCCGTCACCCGGGTTTCCATGCCATCGCGCACGACGGTGATGACGACGTCCCCATCGCCGGCTCCGGCGAAGAGCCGGCGGCGCAACGCGCGGACATCGGCTATCTCGTGTTCGCCGTAGGCCGTGATGACGTCGCCCGCCCGCAGCCCCGCGAGGGCGGCCGCCGAGCCTTCCTCGACGCTGGTGATCAGCACGCCGGATCCGCTCTCGATCCCGAAGTAGTCGGCCAGTTGTCCGTCGATGGCCTGGACCCGAATGCCGAGCCGGCGCGGAGAGCGGATCTCCGCACGGGGGAACGGGCGTTCGCCCGCGGCGGAGCCCAGCCGGCGCCGCAGGGCGTCGGCGGCGCGCTCGATCCCTTCCCGCGCACCGTCGGGGAGGAAGGCCATCCCGCCACCGCCCGGCTCCGGCGTGATGCGCACCTCGCGCCGCTCCGCCCCCCGCACGACGTTTGCCGCGACCTCTCGCCCCGCGGGCGTCTCGCGCACCAGGCGCGCGAACTGACGCGCGCTGCGCACGCGCTCGCCGTCGAACTCCACGACCACGTCGCCCGCCTCGAGCCCCGCGGCGCCCGCGGCGGAGCCGGACCGCACCGCCGCCACGACCGCTCCCTCGACCGGGCCGGCAGCGTCCGTCGCGCCCTCCTCGACGTCCCGCACCGTCGCCCCGATCCGGCTGCCGGCGCCGAGCCCGGTCTCCAGGCGGTACACGAACTCCTGACCGGCGTCGGTGGCCTGGTCCTGACCGGTGCTCGACGCGGCGGCCGGGGCCCCGGCCAGAACCGCGGCCGCAACCGCCGCACACATCAGACGCGACTGTGCTCGTAGTGTCATCTCGTCCTCCCGTGCGTCGCCGCCGCGCCTGCGGCGGAGCCGCCCGGCTGCCGTCCGCTGCGCTTGCGAGACATCGACGCCCAGTTGGTTAGGACGCTCGGGACTCGGGCGCGGCCGGGTGCCGCGGAGGAGGAGAGGCCTCGCCTCAGCCGGATGCGGCCGCGCCGGCCGGCCGGCCGTTCGCGGCACCCTTCTTGGAGCCGAGCGCGAAGGTCATCGTCCCCTCGACGCAGATGGCGTCGCCGACCCGCGCGAATCCCTTCAGCCGGCCCATGCGGCTTCGCAGCCGGTCGACCGTGGCCTCGATGACCACGACATCGCCCGGATGCACCGGACGCCGGTAGCGGACCCGTTCGATGCCCATGAAGTAGGGCAGCTTCTCGCGGTTCTCGGGCTTGGCCAGGATGAGAATGGCGCCGACCTGCGCGACCGCCTCGGTGAGGATGGTCGGGGGGAGCACGGGCGGCCGCCCCGGGCGTTGCGCCAGGTAGCGCTCGTTCGCCGACACGTTCTTGATGCCGACGATGCGCTTGTCGAGCTCGAACTCGGTGATGCGGTCGACGAGCAGGAACGGATAGCGGTGCGGGAGGATCCGCTCGATCGCCGCGTGGTCGAGGGGGAGCGCCAACGGCGTGGTCGTCACGGCAGGAGTATAGAACGCGCCCGGCTCCCGCCGTCGCGGAGGCGGCCCCGGCTGACGCATACGCGATTCCGCCCCGCTTCCTTCGCGCGGTAGAGCGCGGCATCGGCCCGGGCGATCAATGCCCGGCCGCCGGTCTCTCCACCGGATGCGACGCCCATGCTCGCCGCGGTCGACACCCGCGCACCGCGCCACGGCACCTCGATGCTCCCGATCTCGCGGCGCAACGCCTCGGCGACCCGCGCCGCGCCGTCCCGCGGGGTATCGGGCAGCACGACCAGGAACTCGTCGCCGCCGAAGCGGCACCCGAGGTCGCCCCTCCGCGTGCCGGCGCGGAGCCGGGCGCCGACCGCGGCCAGCACGGCGTCGCCGCAGAGGTGACCGTGACGGTCGTTCACGGACTTGAAGTGGTCGAGGTCGACCATCACGAGCGAAACCGGCCTCCCCGCGCGCCGGCCGCGCTCGAGCGCCGCGTCCAGGGCCTGCATGCCTCCCGCCCGCGTGCGGCAGCCGGTCAGCCCGTCGCGGCCGGCGGCCCCCCCGCCCTCCGTCAGCAGGCGGACGCGGCCGACCGCGAGGCCCAGCACGGTGGCGATCGCGGCCAGCAGCGGGCGGGCGCCGCTCGCGGCAGCCGACGCCCGGCTGGCGCCGAGCACCCCGACGACGGTGTCCCCGGCGAGCAACGGGAAGCACACCTGGCCCTCGCACTCGACCCCGCCGGTCGGGTCGAGCGCTGACGGCTCGAGCCCCAGCACGCGATCCGCGACCGCTTCGAGCGCCGGTCGCGGACGGTGCGGCGCCTCGCGCCGGCCCCCGGCGAGCGCCACCCAGGCCCCGTCCATGCGGATGAGCGCCCAGGCGGCGCCGGCCGGCACGACCAGCGCCGGCAGGGTGGCGCGCAGGGCGCCGCGCAGGCCCTCCGCCGTCGCCGCGGCGGCCAGGGAGCACCCGAGACGGAGCAGTCCCTGCACTTCGCGCGACCCGCCGGAATCCGCCGATCCGCGGGGCGCCGCCGCGGCAACACCTCTGCTCGACTCGGCCATCGCTCTTCACTCCGTCCGTGATGTATGATGCCGGCCTATGGGCACCAAGAAGCAAATCTCACGCCGCGTTCCGGAGGAACCTGCCGGCGGCGGGCCTCCCTGGATCCTCATCGGCGGGGCGCTGCTCGTAGTGGGGGGCGCGTTGGCGATGTTCTGGCCGGCGGGCACGGCCGGCGATGCGACGGCGACGCCGGCCGCCGAGCTCGAGGTCGCCGCGGCGAGCGGCGACGCCGGGGCGGAGCCAGACCTCCCGGAGCGGCCGCCCGCCCCGCCGACGCCCGAGCAGCGGACGCCGGTACCCGATCCCACGGCAATGCTCCCGCCGCTGCCGCTCGTGCCCAACATGGTGCCGCGCGCGCCGGAGGTCATCCGGAACGCGTACACCTTCGCGGCGCACCGGCCGGACGTGCTGGAGTACGTGCCCTGCTACTGCGGCTGCGAGACGGCGGGCCACAGCGGCAACGCCGACTGCTTCGTCGAGTCCCGCAATCCCGACGGGACCGTGCGGGAGTGGGACACCCACGGCATGGCGTGCACAATTTGCATCGACGTGGCGCGCAAGGCGCAGCAGCTTCACACCTCCGGAGCCACGGTGCAGGACATTCGCACCGCGATCGAGAGCGACTACGCCCGCTACCCGAGCCAGACGCCGACCCCCACGCCGCCCGCGAACTGAGCGGCGTCCTGTCCGGTAGTGTCTCACCTCGACGGAGACACTACCGGTCCGCAGCGAGAGCAGCCGGCTGCTATACTCCGTGGTGTCCCGCGCTGCCGACCGCGCGCGCCGCACGCCACCCCGCCTGTCCGCCGCGCTGACGCGCCTCTTCGACGCGGTTCGCGAGGGCATCTACATCGGCACCCTCGACGGCGACGGCGAGAGCACGCTCGCCGCCAACCCGCACCTCAAGCTGATGCTCGGCTACGCCCCGGAGGTCGACGCCTCGGAGGTGCGGCCGTTCGCGCGCGAGCGCTTCGTGGATCCGGAGGCCCGTCTCCTGTTCCTCGAGCAGCTCTCCCGCGACGGCGCCGTGACCGACCACGTGCTGCGGCTCCGGCGCTCCGACGACAGCCCGATCTGGGTGGAGGTGACGGCCAACCTCGACGCGCCGTCCGACGGGGGCGCCGCCCAGGTCCAGGCCCTGTTCCGGGACGTCAGCGAGCGGCGCCGGCTGGAGGCCCGCGAGCGCGGCATCAATCAGGAGCTCCTGCAGGCCGAGAAGCTCGCCGCCCTCGGCCAGACGATTTCGGGCGTGGCGCACGAGCTCAACAACCCGCTGGCCACCATCCTGACCTGGTCGGAGCGGCTCGCGTCGCGCTCCGTCGACGCCGTCACGCGGCGCGGCATCGAGACGATTCTGGGCGAGTCGGAGCGCGCGGCCCGGATCGTTCGCAACCTCCTGACCTTCGCCCGCAAGCGGCACTCGACGCGCTCGACCGTCGACCTGAACCAGGTCGCGCGCGAGACCCTCGCGCTGCGGGCCTACGAGCAACGGCTGTCCAACGTCCGGACAATCGAGGCGCTGGCGGCCGGCCTGCCGCCGCTGTTCGCCGACCCGCACCACCTGAAGCAGGTGCTGCTGAACCTGCTGATCAACGCCGAGCAGGCGATGCTCGCCGCGAACGGCAGGGGCACGCTGGTCATCCGGACCTGGCACGATGCCGCCGGCGACGCCGTCGTCCTGGAGCTGAACGACGACGGCCCGGGCATGCCGCCGGACGTGCAGTCGAAGATCTTCGATCCCTTCTTCACGACGAAGGCGGTCGGGAAGGGAACCGGCCTCGGGTTGACCGTGGCGTACGCCATCGTGCAGGAGCACGGCGGCCAGCTGCGCGTGACCTCGGAGCCCGGCCGGGGAGCGTCCTTCTTCCTGGAGCTGCCGACGAGCAGCGGCGTGCCGGCACGGCCTGCCCCGCCGGCCGTGCCGCCGCCGCCCGCGGTGGGCGCCGGCACCCCGGTCCTCGTGATCGAGGACGAGCCGGCGCTTGCGGAAGCGGTGTCCGCCGCGCTGAGCGATGCGGGGTACCGCGTCGATCGGGCGACCGACGGACAGGATGCGCTGGAGCGGGTTCGCGACCGCGTCTACGACCTGATCATCTGCGACCTGGCGATGCCGCGGGTGGACGGACCCGCATTCTACCGGGCGCTCTCGGACTCGCGGCCCGCGCTCACGAAGCGCATCGTCTTCGTGACCGGCAACGTGGCGGGGACGGACGCGGAGCGCTTCCTCGAAGGCAGCGGGTGCCGCTGGCTGGCGAAGCCGTTCCGCCTCGGGGACCTGCTGCAGGCGGCCCGCGAAGTGACCGCCTGAGCGCGACCCCGCGGACCACGCCGGGCGCCGGCCTCTCTCGAGCTCCGGCCCCCGGCGCGGCGCGGCGTCAGCTCGCGGCTGCGACCTGCCCGGTCCGTCGCGCGACGATCGGCTCGAGCGCGCGCGGCCGTCGCGTCGACAACCGCGTTCGAGGGGCGCGGCCGGCGGTCCGGCGCCCTGCCCGGCCGCGACCGGCCACGTCCGTGCCGCGCGCCGGGGCCCGTTCTCCCGCCCTGGTCGCGGCCAGCGAAGCCTTGGCCATCGCCAGCTTCGGACCCCGCTTCCGGTCGAGGGCCGTGTGCAGGGCGTTCGGGGCGAAGTCCGCTCCCAGCCCCTCCCGCAGGCGTCGGATGGCGCGGGTGTGAAGCTGCGAGACCCGGGATTCGTTCACGCCGATCTCGGCGCCGATCTGCTTCATCGTCAGGTCGCTGTAGTAGTAGCGCCCGATGACGGTGCGTTCTCGCCACGGCAGCGCGGCGATGGCGCCGCGAACCCGCCGTCGGACCTCGGCGTGCTCGCACACCTTGTCCGGTGCGGGCGGCTCGGAGGGCACCAGCACCGGAGGAAGGTTCGCGCCATCGACCGCGTCCGCCGTAGCGAGCGGCGATGTCGATTCGATCGTGTTGATACGGACGATCGTCCGGCCGAGCTGTGCCTCGTCCGTGCCCATGTGGTCGGCCAGGTCGGAGAGCGACGGCTCGCAACCGAGCTGGTGTCGCAGCTTCTCGCGCGCCGACTCCAGCTCCCGGCGCATGCGCCGGACGCCGCGCGGCCAGGCGTCGCGCCGGAGGGCGTCGATCATGGCGCCGCGCACGCGGCGCTCCGCGAAGGTCTCGAACTTGATCCCGCGCGACTCGTCGAAGCGATGGGCCGCGTCGATGAGCCCGATCATGCCGTCCTGGACGAGGTCGCTCAGGTCGATGGAATGCGGCATCCCGGACGCGAGGCGCCGGGCAAGGGCCTCGACGAACGGAAGGCCGGTGGAGATCCGCTCCTGGGCGGTGGCGTCTGCGGTGTTCTTGTCCATGCCCCCGTAATGAGCAACAGTGATGCCAACCGGGCGCGCCGCGCGCCATGGCCCGCGCCGGGGCTTGGCGGGACACCGTAAGCCACAGAAACAAAAGGCCTTGGGGGTCACAGTGGGTGGTTGCGGCGGCCGCGGCGCAGCCAGGGGGCGGCGGTAGAATCCGTCAATGGGGTGACGGCTTGGCGGGTCGACCGTCAACTATTCGACGGATCCGGCTCGGCAGGGGAGGGCGGGCTCTCGCTCGCCGCGCGAATCTCGCGCGCCGTGGTGATTGCCTCCACGGCGCCGGAGACGATCTGTCCGGCGCGGGCCTTCGTCTCCGGATCCGGACCGCGTGCCTCGAGCAGCTCCGCGTTGGCGAGGATGACTCCCAACTGGTTGTTGAGGCGATGGAACAGCGTGGAGAGGTCGGATGCGCTGGAACCGGGAGCCTCGCGGGTCATGATGCGTGCCTCTCGGCAGGAGCGGTGGCCTCCGCACCGCTTATCGGCAGCGCGGCGCCGGGGCTGTAGCGCCGGAGTGCCGCGGGAGACTTGACCGGCGGCGACTCGCACCGCCAACATGTTGGCGGCAATCTTCCGATGCTCGACAGGGACACGCATCTGCTGCTGGTCGAGGACGAGCCGGTCCTGCGCGAGGTGACCGCCACCCGGCTCCGCGACCACGGCTACGAGGTGGTGCAGGCGGCCAGCGGCGAGGCGGCGATCGAGCGCCTCAGCGAGTTCGCCTTCGACGTGGTGATCACCGACCTGCGCCTGCCCGGCGTGGACGGGACCGCCGTGGTCGAGGCCGCGCGGGACCGCTACGACGAGATCGTGGTCGTCGTCGTCACGGGGTACGGCACCGTGCCGGACGCGGTCGCCGCCATCAAGCAGGGCGCGAGCGACTTCGTGACGAAGCCGGTCGAGTTCGAGCACCTGCTGCACGTCCTCTCCTCGGCTCTCGAGCAGCGCCGCCTCAAGACGGAGAACGCGTACCTCCGCTCGCAGCTCGATGCGCGCTATCGCTTCGACGGCATCGTCGGGCGCAGCCAGGCGATGCGCGACCTGTTCGAGATGCTCGAGACGGTCTCGGCCACGGCGAGCACCATCCTGATCACGGGCGAGACCGGCACGGGCAAGGAGCTCGTCGCCCGCGCCATTCACCAGAACAGCCCCCGCAGCAAGCAGCGCTTCGTCGCGCTCAACTGCGGGGCGATTCCCGAGACGCTGCTCGAGGCGGAGATGTTCGGGCACGTGCGGGGCGCGTTCACGGGGGCCGTCGCCAACCGCCCGGGCCGCTTCGAGCAGGCCCACCGCGGGACGCTGTTTCTCGACGAGGTGGGGACGATGAACGCCAGCCTGCAGGCCAAGCTGCTGCGCGCCCTGCAGGAGCGGGAGTTCGAGCGGGTCGGCGACACGCGGCCCATCAAGGTGGACGTCCGCATCATCGCCGCCACCAATGCCGACCTCGGCCGGATGGTCGAGGAGGGCACGCTCCGCGAGGATCTCTACTACCGGCTCAACGTGATCCCGGTCCACCTGCCGCCGCTGCGCGCGCGACGCGAGGACATTCCGGCGCTGGTGCGCGGGTTCCTCGACCGGCTGGGCGCCGAGCAGTTGCCGCCCCGCACCGACGTCGCCGTCTCCCAGGAGGCGATGCGCCAGCTCATGGCGTTCCCCTGGCCGGGCAACGTCCGGCAGCTCGAGAACGCAATCGAGCGCGCCCTGGCCCTGAGTCCCGGCCGGTCGCACATCGACGTCGGCGACCTGCCCCCGGAAGTGCGGCAGGCCGACCCGGACGAGCCGGAGGATCCGGCGCGGCTCCCGGAGGACGGGATCGACCTCCGGGCGCATCTCCAGCGGATCGAGCGGGACCTCGTCGAGGCGGCGCTGGCGCGGTCGGGCGGGAACAAGCAGCAGGCCGCGCGCCTGCTGGGGATCAAGCGCACGACCCTGGTGGAGAAGACGAAGCGGATGGCGCCGTGAGCCTGGCGCCGGCGCCCGAGACGCGCCCGCCGGGGCGCGCGGGCGCCGACGCCCTGATGGACCGGCTGCCTACGCGAAGACGCCCAGCGTCTCGAACTCGCCCTTCAGCACGGTGGGGGAGTCCTTGTATCGCAGCCACTCCTCGATCATCGTCGCGTAGACGCGCCGGAAGTCGGTCGTCCGGATCAGGTTGCCGTCGTCGAGCTCCGTCAGGCTCGGGTGCTGCCCGTAGAGCCCGCCCCGGACGTGGTTGCCGACGACGAACATCGGCGTCGCGGTCCCGTGGTCGGTGCCGAGGCTGCCGTTCTCCTCGACGCGGCGCCCGAACTCCGTGAACATCACGACGGCGACGTCGTCGGCCCGTCCGATGCGCTCGAGATCCTCCGTGAATCCCCGGACCGCGTCGGCCGTGTAGGCCAGGAGCCGGGCGTGCGGATCGGCCTGGTGCACGTGGGTGTCGAACGAGTTCCCCGCGTAGGTCACGTAGTAGATGCGCGTCGGCATCTCGGCGTGGATCAACGCCGCCACCTGGCGCAGGGGGCCCGACAGCCCGCCGATGCCGTAGTCGACCGTCGTGCGGTACGCCGCCGATGCCTGGCGGACGAACTCGGAGCTCTCGGCGGCGTTCTGCGCGGTTCCGGCCAGGAACTCGAGCGTCGCGTTCCCGCCCGCCCCATCCGCCTTCATCTTCCCCAGCGCCGACTTCTCGCTGTTCGCGCCCTCCCGGCGGAACGTGCGCGGGTCGTTGAACACGAGCGGCGAGTGGTGCCGGGCACGCACCGCGAGCGACTGCCGCGTCCCGATGTTGACGATGCGGTTCCCCTGCGCGTCGTGGTCGTAGGCACCGTCGGCCAGCCGCCCGAGCCAGCCGAGCGTCTCGCCGCCGTTGGGGACGCCGGTGTGCCAGAAGCCCATCGACGAGAAGTGCGAGAGGCTCGGGTTGTCGTAGCCGCAGCCGTGGACGACCGCCAGGCGGCCGTCCTTGTACAGCCGCTCGAACCCGACGAGCGACGGGTGGAAGCCGTAGCGGTCGTCGATCTTCAGCACCTCCGACGGCGGGATGCCGATCGTCGGCCGCACGCGGTAGTACTCGTCTTCGCCGTACGGCACCACCGTGTTCAGCCCGTCGTTGCCGCCCGACACCTCGACGACGACCA
>JAPOVI010000263.1 GCA_026708265.1 Acidobacteriota bacterium | reverse complement strand
GGGTCCGCGGCTACGGCCTGGTCGACTCCGAGAAGGTGCGGACGCCTCCGGGCTCGACCCTGAATCTGACGGCCGTCGCTGCGCCGGACGAGGCGGCCGCGGCGCAGTACTACCCGGCCGGCCACTGGCTGTCGCTGATCGAGGTTCCCGACCGTGATCAGTTCCCCGGCACGGGACCGGACGGGAACGGCATCTCGCCCAACGTGCGCAGCCAGGCCGAGTGGATGCGCACCGTGAAGTCGGGCGGCTGCACCGCGTGCCACTCGCTGGGCAACAAGGCGACGCGCGAGGTGCCGCCGGAACTCGGCGAGTTCGACTCGATGGTCGCGGCCTGGGACCGGCGCATCCAGTCGGGGCAGGCCGGCGGCTCGATGTCGAACGGGCTCGACCGCATGGGGCGCCGCGCCGCACTGGAGATGTTCGCCGACTGGACGGACCGCATCATGGCCGGTGAGCTGCCGGAGGCGCCGCGCCGCCCGGAGGGCGTCGAGCGCAACATCGTCGTCTCGCAGTGGGACTGGGCCGATGAGAAGGCTTACCTCCATGACGAGATCTCGACCGACAAGCGCGACCCGACGGTCAACGCCTACGGGCCGATCTACGGCGCCCTGGAAGCGAGCGCGGACTACGTGCCGGTGCTCGACCCGGTGGCCAACGCCTCGAGCGAGATTCCCGTTCCGGTGCGCGACCCGGACACGCCGCTTGCCGCCGGACCCCCGCTGGCGTCCTCGCCCTACTGGGGCGACGAGGCGATCTGGAACAGCCAGACCAATGTCCACAACCCGATGCTTGACCAGGACGGCCGCGTCTGGCTGACCTCGCGCGTGCGCGGGCCGCAGAACCCGGAGATGTGCCTCGAAGGGTCCGATCATCCGTCGGCGCAGGCGTTCCCCAACGCCCGGGCCAACCGGCACCTGGCCGTCTGGGACCCGGCGACCGAGGAGATGACGCTGGTCGGCACCTGCTACAGCACGCACCACCTGATCTTCGCCGAGGACGACAACGATACCCTCTGGACCAGCGGCGGCGGGCCGGTCATCGGCTGGCTGGACACGAAGATGTTCCTCGAGACCGGTGACGAGGAGGCCTCGCAGGGCTGGACCGCCCTGGTGCTCGACACCAACGGCAACGGGCAGCGCGACGAGTTCACCGAGCCGAACGAGCCCATCGATCCGACGAAGGACCACCGGGTGACCACCGGCTTCTACGGCGTGGCCTACAACCCGGTCGACGGGGCCATCTGGGGCTCGTCGCTCGGCTTCCCGGGCTCGGTGCTGCGTCTCGACCCGGGCGACGATCCGCCCAACACGGCGCTGACCGAGGTGTTCGAGGTGCCGTGGGAGAACCCCGGCGCCGAGGTGCAGGGGTACTCGCCGCGCGGCATGGACATCGACCGCAACGGCGTGGTCTGGACCCCGCTGGCCAGCGGGCACATGGCGAGCTTCGACCGCAGCAAGTGCACCGGGCCGCTCAACGGCCCGGAGGCGACCGGCCAGCACTGCCCCGAGGGCTGGACGCTCTACGAGGAGCCGCTCCCGAAGCTCAAGGGCGTGGACGACTCCGGCAGCGCCGAGGGGAGCTACTACACCTGGGTCGACCAGTTCGACACGCTCGGCCTCGGCGAGAACATCCCGATCAACACCGGCAACGCTTCCGAGGGGCTCCTGGCACTGAAGGACGGCGAGTGGGTGATCATCCGGGTGCCGTATCCGCTCGGCTTCTACACGAAGTGGCTGGACGGTCGGATCGACGACCCGGACGCCGGCTGGAAGGGCCGCGGGCTGTGGGCGACCTACGGCACGCGCGCGCCGTTCCATACCGAGACCGGCAAGGGGACGCCGAGCAAGGTGGTGCAGTTCCAGCTTCGGCCGGACCCGCTGGCGAAGTAGAGGGCCCGCTACGGGGCCGTAAGTCTGCGCCGCCGGAAAGAGGTTGGAGCAGACGTGTCCCGTCACGAGCGGTGAGTATCGGCGTGGCGCGCCTGACCGGAGAATTCCGGGCGGGTGCGTCGCGCCGTTCGTTTTTCCGGGACGTTGTGCGCGCGTGGCGTGGTCTGCGCGGTTGCCTTGGCGCAGACTGCTGGCAGGTCTCCGGACGTACGCACGGGGAAGGTACTGGTGGCGGCAGGGACAGGTAGAGGTGACGACATGACGGTCAAGCGGGGAATCGCTACGTTGCTGTGCCTTTGCACGCTCGCAGCCGCGGCGCCGGCCGGGGCGGAGGTCATCCACTTGCGCATCACCTCCCGCGAGCCGTTCGCGGACGACGTGCCGGACAAGGTGGGGCGCTACGAGCGGATCCGCGGGCGGGTCGTCTACGCGCTCGATCCGGAGCACGAGGCGAACCTGGCCGTCGTCGATCTCGGGCTCGCCGCGCAGAACGGCGAG
>JAPOVI010000005.1 GCA_026708265.1 Acidobacteriota bacterium | reverse complement strand
CTCAGCCAGCACCAGCGCATCTTCGGCGAGCCGCCGGCGATGCTGCACGGGCACGGGTTCAGCGCGAGCGGCTACGAGATCGCCCGCTACCTCGCCCTTCCGGACGTGGGCTACCAGTGGTCGCGGGGACGGATCCACGGTCTGGCCCTGTGGCTGCCCCCGGAGCCCGACCTCGCCGTCCGACAACGCGCCCGTGACGCCGCGTTCGCCATCAGACGGCTGACGGGTCGAGGCGTGGACGTATCCGTTGCACCCCGGGACGGAGAGGCACGGCCCCTCGCAGCTCATCCGGACCGTTGGCTCCGCCCGTCGCGCGGTTGGGTGACAGCGTGCCCGGCCATTCACGAGCGCCGGCGCCCGCTCGACCTGGCGGAGGTCGCGCGCTGGTGCCGTCACGCGGGTCTGGCGAAGCCGATGGCGTTCCGGTCGGCGCGCACGCCGCTGGTGACCGGCGCGCTCGATCTGGCGCCAGTGGAGGTGAATCGAGCCGGCAGGTCTCGACTGCCTTACTCGCATGTCGAGCTCCTCTTCGAGCAGGCCGTTCCCGGACCGGTCGTGATTGGCTCCGGCCGGCAGCGGGGCTTCGGGCTCTGCGTCCCGGTCGACGAGGTGAGCGGCGGCTCGAGGCGCTGATAACGGAGGACCGCCGGAACGGGACAGCGATGCCACCGACGCCCGTCTTCCCGGAGTTCTACCGGGCGCTCAACGCGCGTGACCCCTTCCCGTGGCAGAGGCGGCTGGCCGAACACGTCGCCGCGACCGAGCAGTGGCCCGCCGATGTCGGCGTGCCGACCGGGCTGGGCAAGACCGCCTGCCTGGACATCGCAGTGTGGTGGCTGGCATCGCAGGCGGACCGGCAGCCGGCCGACCGCGCCGCGCCGACCCGCATCTGGTGGGTGGTCAACCGCCGGTTGCTGGTGGACTCGACCGCCGACCATGCCGAGCGGATCGCCCGGGTGCTGGGCGACCCCGATGCGGCGAACCTCGTGGGACGCGACCGGGAGGTCGTCGCCAGCATCGCGCACCGCCTGAGGTCGCTGTCCGCCGACCCGGGCGGCTCGCCTCTCGAAGTCATCCGGCTGCGCGGCGGGGTCGCCTCGCGGACGCCGGCCGATCCGTCGCAACCGGCCGTGCTGCTGTGCACGCTGCCCATGTACGGTTCGCGGTTGCTGTTCCGCGGTTACGGCTCGAACCAACGCCTGCGGGTGGTCGACGCCGCCATGGCCGGCACCGACAGCCTGGTCCTGCTCGACGAGGCGCATCTGGCGCCGCACCTGAGGGCGTCGCTGCCGGCGTTGGCCGCCTGCACGCCTCATGCGGAGGCCACCCTCGGCCAAGCCCGATCGAATCCCAAGATCGCGTCGCTGACGGCGACCGGCGATGCTGCGGACGGCCAGCGCTTCGACCTCGACGACGAGGACCGGGCGCACCCAGTCGTCCGGCAGCGGCTCGACGCGGCCAAGCCCCTCGATCTGCGGGTGGAAACCGGCGACAGCGCTAAGCGTCTGGCCGATGCAGCGCTCAATCTGCTCCAGCAAGCGCCTCGGCCGGCGGCGTGCGTGGTCTTCACCAACACCCCGAAGACGGCGCGGGAGACATTTGACCGCCTGGGGAAGCTGTTGCCGGAGGGCGCCGCCGAGTTGCTGCTCCTGACCGGGCTCACGCGCGAACGGGAAGCGGAGCAGGTACGCGCGCGCATCCTCAACCCGGAGCACGGGATGGCCGCGGCCCGGGCCATGGCCGCCGGCCGCCAGCGCCATCTGGTCGTAGTCGCGACGCAGACACTTGAGGTGGGCGCGGACATCGACGCGGAATATCTGGTCACGGAGGCGTGCGGCGTCCGCGCGCTCACGCAGCGGCTCGGCAGGCTGAACCGACTCGGACGATTCCCGCATGCTCGGGCGGCCTACGTTCATCTACCGCCACCGAAGCCACAGCGGGGACGCAAGGCCGCCGATCCCAATCTGTGGCCGGTCTACGGCTGCGAGCCCGCGAGCGTCCTGGAGAGGCTGCGGGAAGCTCGCGACCCCGAAGGCAGCGTGAGCCTGTCCCCCCGAGCGGTGACCGAGGTCCTGGGTCCGCCGCGGGACCTCCGCGGACGCGCGCCGGAGATCCTGCCAGGGATCCTGTGGGAGTGGACCAAGACGACCACGCCGCCCGAGGGCGAAGCCCCCGTCGAGCCGTACTTCAGCGGCATTGCCGGACCGCAGTACTCGGTGTCGCTGATCTGGCGGGTCCATGTGCCGGAGGACGGCGAGCGGCTGTGGCCGCGCGCAACCGATCGCGAGGCGGTCGACGTCCCGCTCGCCGAGGTGCGCGCCGTGCTGGGGGATGACGAGTTCCGCCGTCTCGCCTTCGACGGCGTGACGGTGGAGACGACCTCCGGCT
>JAPOVI010000035.1 GCA_026708265.1 Acidobacteriota bacterium | reverse complement strand
GGCTGGGGCCGACCCGGAGCCTGCGACGGGTTGGCGGCGCTACACGCGCTCGACCGCGAGGGCCACTCCGTTCCCGCCGCCCAGGCAGAGGGTGGCGATGCCCCGCTTCAAGCCGCGGCTTCGGAGGGCGTAGAGCAGGGTGGTCAGGATGCGGGCGCCGCTGGCGCCGATCGGGTGGCCCAGCGCCACCGCGCCTCCGTTGACGTTGACGCGGTCCGGGTCCGCCCCGAGCTCGCGGACGACCGCCACCGCCTGGGCCGAGAAGGCCTCGTTGAGCTCGATCAGGTCGACGTCGTCCAGGCTCCAACCGACCTTCGCGAGCAGCTTCCGAACGGCCTCGACCGGGGTCATCAGCAGCCACTTGGCCGGCCGGCCGCTCACCGCCTGCCCGACGATGCGGGCCATCGGCTCCGCTCCCAGCGCCGCCGCCTTCTCCGCCGCCATCACCACGACCGCGGCCGCCCCGTCGTTCACTCCGGGGGCGTTCCCGGCCGTGACCGTTCCCCCGTCCTTCTTGAACGCCGGCCGCAGCCGTCCGAGCGATTCGGCCGTGCAGTCGGGCCGGACGCCCTCGTCGTACTCCAGGCGGATCGGGTCGCCCCGCCGCTGCGGGATCTCCACGGGCAGGATCTCGTCCTTGAACCAGCAGGAGCGGATCGCCTCGGCCGCCCTCTGGTGGCTCCGGGCCGCGAAGCCGTCCTGGTCCTCGCGGCTCACACCGTAGCGCTCGACGACCGCCTCGGCCGCGAGCCCCATCGACCAGTCCTCGATGGCGCACCAGAGCCCGTCGTGCATCATCGCGTCGAGGACGTCGCCGTTGCCCATGCGCATGCCGGTGCGGGCCTTCGGGAGCATGTAGGGGCAGTTGCTCATCGACTCCATGCCGCCCGCGACGGCGACGTCGATGTCGCCGGTGGCGATACCCTGGGCCGCCAGCATGACCGCCTTCAGGCCCGAGCCGCACACCTTGTTGATGGTCAGCGCGCCGACGTGGTCCGGGAGGCCGGCGCGCAGCGCGGCCTGACGGGCGGGCGCCTGTCCGAGCCCGGCCGACACCACGTTGCCCATGATGCACTCGTCGACCTCCCCCGGGTCGACGCCCGCGCGCGCCACCGCCTCGCGCACGACGCGGGCGCCGAGATCGGTGGCCGGGAGCGTGTGGAGCGCCCCGAGGAACTTGCCCGTGGGCAGGCGCACGGCACTGGTGATGACGGATTCACGCATGGTGAGGTCCTTCCGTGACGGTGATCTTCTTGACTACGCCCGGCCCGAGCAGCTCTCGGAGGCGCGCGCGGATGGTGGAGCTCGCGCGGGCGGTCTCGCGCCGCCAGTGCTCGGTGCCGGCCGTGACCGCGAGCGTGCCGTCGGCGTGCAGCCCGACCACGGTGGCCCGCGCCGCCGCCGCGCCCACCGTTGCCGCCCACGCCAGGCGCACCTTCGCCTGCGACAGGGGCTGTCGGCGGAGCACGGGAGCCAGCGCGCGCGCCGCGCACCGGCCGGCGGGGACCATGGGGGCAGGCACTTCGGCTCGGTCACCGGCCGCCGCAGGCCGCGTTGCCCGCGGCCGGGCCATGGCCGGCGACTGGCCTCAGTGTAGCATCGCCGCGTGCGGCTCGTGCTCGCTTCGGCCTCGCCCCGCCGGGCTCGCCTGCTGGCCGAGGCCGGCTACGCGTTCGACGTCGCTCCCGCCGACATCGACGAGCGGCGGCTCGGCGACGAGACCCCCGCCACGTACGTGCGGCGGCTCGCGCGCGGCAAGGCGGAGACCGTCGCCCCCCGCTACCCGGGTCGCGTGATCGTCGGGGCCGACACCATCGTGGTCATCGACGGTCTGGTCCTCGGCAAGCCGGCGGACGCCGCGGAGGCCGCCGGCATGCTCGGCCGCCTCGAGGGCCGGCGTCACACGGTGCTGACCGGCGTCGCACTCGTCCGGGACACGCGGTCGGAGGTCGCGGTCGAGCGGACCGAGGTCACCTTCACGACGCTCGGCGCGGACCGCATTCGCTGGTACGTGGAGACGGGGGAGCCGGACGACAAGGCCGGCGCCTACGCGGCCCAGGGGATCGGCTCGCGCTTCATCGAGCGCATCGAGGGCTCGTACAGCAACGTGGTGGGGCTGCCGATCCCGGTCGTCGGCCGGCTTCTCGAACGCCTCGACGGCGCACGCGCGGCCGGGCCGCCGCCGGCGCAACGCCGTTGACTCGGCATGCACGACGGCGATATTCTTGCGGTTGCGGCTCTGAGAGGAACACGCTCCATGTCCAAGGCCCTGAGAATCGTCATCACCGCGGGCGCGCTGTCGGCGGCGTTCGCCGGTCTCGTCTGGACGACGATGCAGGACGGCACGCAGTTCTACATGGAGGTCGAGGAGGTTGTGGCCGATCCGGAGGCGTGGGACG
>JAPOVI010000443.1 GCA_026708265.1 Acidobacteriota bacterium | reverse complement strand
GTCGAACACCCGGCCCGGCCGCTCGATCACGCCTTCCACGTTGATCCGCACCTGGTCCCGGCCCGCGTCGTCGACGAAGGGCGAGAACGAGGCACCGGGCGGCAGCGACAGCAGGACTGCCGCCGGTAGAGAGAGAGGACGGCGGGTCGGCGGCGCTGGCGATCTCGACGCCGACCCAGTTGGTGGTGGCGGGGCTGCCGGGGTCGCTCGTCAAGGTCGACGACTGGCGTAAAGCAGGGATCGCGATACTTGACGCCGCGCCGGACGGCAAGGCCGGCGATCCGACGCGGACGGCGGTCAAGGAGGCAGCGGAGCGGGTCGTGAAGGCGGCCGAATCGGTAGACGATATCGAACGGCAGGTGGCGGCGGCCGAAGTCGTCCAGCGCTGCAACCGCGCCATCGGCAAGGCGCACGGAGCGGGCCGGCCCAGGGACCGCGGCGGGCGTCCGCGGAAGGGCGCCGAAAAACCTTCAACGGCAGGGAAGGTTTCTGCCTCGGCCGCCAGCAACTACCGCAGGGACGCGGAGTCCGTGACCGACGAGGCCTTCGAGGTTGTCGCTGCGGCCGCTCGGGAAGCTGTCCAGCCCCTCGACCGGCGCACGGTGCGCTCGGCCGGCGAGCACGAGGCCGCAGGTGGCGATCCGGCTGATGCGGTGCGCGAGCCGAAGGTGCCGGAACACAAGCCGCGGCGGGAGCGGTCGTTCCAGCCCTCGGTGCATTCGGGCCTGCTGGCGGCCGTGCGGGCGGCCTGGCCGGAGGGGTGCGGTGAGGTCGACGGGCCGGTGACCTTGAGTTCCTTCGGTGGGCAGAAGCTGCCGGTTGACCTGGACGGCTACGACGACGAGTGGGATACGGGAGACGGGCTCGAGCGCGCCCTCTGGGTCTGTCCTGCGCTTCATGGCGCCGACCTTGGCTGGGCTGATCGCATCATGGACGAGCTCGACTTGGCGAAGCGTGATCCTGCAGGCGGCGGACGTCTGGTCGTAGCGATCGTTGCCCTGTCCGGGCGCACGGACGAGAGGATCCAGCAGTTGTTGTCGCGTCCCGAGGCTAGGGTCATTGCGTGGTTGCCTCGCGATCACGACCCGGCGCGGTTGCTCGTGGGACTGGGTACGTCGGGCGCCCGCATGTTCGGCCAGTGGGGGCGCATTGGGGCGACGGTGATGATCGAGGCAGTCAACGCGCCGTGGCTGCGCGGGATCTCTTGACGGACCGGACGCGTCAGATCTCCGGTCCGGCACCGCAGTCCCTGCCGCCGCGCCGCCGCTTCGGCCGCGCGGCGGCACCGGGCGGGGGCGCTCGGCCGCCTTTCGCCGGGGAGGGGACGCGCCGGTCGGAGACTTGGCGCGGACCGAATGTCGAAGTCGAAGGCCGCCGTCGAGGTATGCTGTTCGATGCTGTGTGCTAGCATGATGTCATGCTAACCGTGGCGGTTCTGGCCCAGAAGGGCGGTGTCGGCAAAACGACAGTGGCGCTCGGCTTGGCTGTCGAGGGTGAGCGGCGTGGTCTGCCGACCGTCGTCCTGGACCTGGATCCGCAGGGGTCGGCGGCGAAGTGGGGCGACACGCGCGAGGAGTCGTCCCCCGTGGTGACGACCGCGCAGGCGTCACGGCTGCAGAAGGTACTGACGGCGGCCGCGCAGGGTGGCGCGGGCGTGGTGGTCATCGACACCGCGCCGTATGCGATGGACGCGGCACTGGCGGCGGCGAAGGCAGCCGACCTCGTCGTGGTCCCGTGCCGCCCGTCGGCGTTCGACCTGGACGCGATTGCGGCCACCGTTGAGATCGCGGCGCTCGCGCGGAAGCGGGCGGTGGTGGTGCTCAACGGGGCCCCTGTCAACAACCCTCTCGTCGGTCAGGCGCGGGATGCTCTGGCCGGCTACGAGCGCGTTGAGACGTGTCCAGTTGTCCTACACCAACGGATAGACCATGTGCATGCGGCCGGTGTGGGCCAGGTTGCCACGGAATGGGAGCCCGGCGGCAAGGCCGCCGGGGAGCTACGCGCGCTGGCGGAGTGGATCTATGGCGAAGCGGCAGAAGGCGGACTTGTCTGCGGTGGTGAAACGCGCGGCCGGGCGCAAGACGGATCCTGATAGCCGCCTGAGTTCGCGAGCGGGGAAGGTTGCGGTCCTGTTGCGTGTGGAGCCGGGCGTGAGGCACGCGCTCCGCCAGCTGGCCCTTGACGAGGGCACGTCGGTGCAGGCGCTGGGTGTAGAAGCGCTGACGCGTCTACTCGCAGAGCGTGGTAGCAAGGTGGTAGCAAGATAGCTTGATAGCGCGCTGATTCGTAGGGTACCGATGACGAGAACCTGTTTCAAGGAAGAAGTCCGCATCGAAGCGCTGGCGTACGACGGTCCAAAGGACGGGCCGGGAGACGGTTTCCGCTTCTTCCTCAAGTTGATGAAGCGGCGGACGGACCTTGCGGACGGATGCCAGTGTCACACGTGCAGAAGTGATCCCTGGCAACACGTGAAGGTCGTTCTTCGCAGGTGCGGGTTCTCCAGGGACGCCACCACATGAGGTGCCTCGCCGTTGGCCTCCCCCGTCGTCAAAACTGTTTTATCGGTCGCCTGCCGGCCACTCGCTGGCGCGCCGTTGCGCGTCGCTGAGATCTGCGGGCGTCATGAGGTCGGCTATCGCCTCCCGCAACTCAACCCTTCGCTTCTGATCATCCCCGGTTGACCCGTGAGGCGGCGAGGTTGAACCACATGTGAGCTGACACGTAGTCCTGCGGGATGCCTTCGCCGTTCAAGTACATCTGCCCGAGTTGTTCCTGTGCATCAGCGTTGTTTTGCTCGGCGGCTCGTCGGTACCAGAGCATGGCTTCTGAGTAGTCCTGCGGTGCGCCTCTCCCGGCGCGGTAGATGGACCCGAGCACGAGCTGTGCCTGGGCGTGTCCTTGCTCGGCAGCTTGGCGGAACCATTGGACTGCTTCGGTGAAGTCCTGTGTCACACCGCGACCGGCGAAGTACGCGGCCCCCAACCTTTCCTGCGCGCCGCGATAGCCCTGTTCGGCGGCACGGCGAAACCAGTCGGCTGCTTCAACCGCCAACCATTCGCGGGTTTCGTCTGTTGTCGCGGAGGCCTGCCAACTTTCAAGCAGGAGTCCCAGCAGGAACTGTGAGCCAACATCGCCTTGTTCGGCTCGCGTGATCCACTCAGCGAGCTGCTGCTGCTGCTCCTGGCTGAACTGGGCGATGACGTTCCGGCCTTGAGCACCAGCCGGCGTGACCGTTGCCGATACCAAGAGACCGCAACAGGTCGCGATGATGCCGATGCTTACGGCGACGTTTTTTTCCACACGTTGCCTCCGAAAAGGTGACCCGCAGGATAGTCCGCTGCGCCGGACGGCATCAAGATAGCTTGATAGCAACGGCGGCCGCAGAAGAGGTTTAGTCGACCCGTTGTGGGAGAATCGCTTCGATGTTCGACACGCACGCTATTGCCCGTTCGCTGACCGCGGCCGACTTCACGCCGGCCCAGGCTGACGCGCTCACCGACGCCCTCCGCTCGGCGGCCGAGCAGGGCGACCACGTTGCCTCGGACCAGTTCAAGGCCGGCCAGGCCGAGATCGCGAGCCTCGAGGCGGCTGTCGACGCAGATCGTCGAGGTGCGCACCGAAGATTGCAAGCCTCGACACGCGGCTGTCGACCGACATCGCCGGTGTGCGCACGGAGATCTCGAAATCTCGAGACCCGGCTGATTCGCTGGAACGGTCGGCACCATCATCGCGACGGCGACGCTGACCGTCGGCATTGTGCACCTGTTCGGAATGACCGCCGCGCCTTTGATCTGGGCAGGGAGTCAGACCGGCCGGTTCATGCTGGAAGCGCGCGCGCGCTTCTGCGCCGCCTCGGCCGCGCCGGCCGCCGGGGACGGCGGCCTGGGCGGCTGCTCCGGCGTGTCGCCGATGCCGACCGCGCTCTTGACCTTGTCCTTCCAACTCGGCGTGGGCGTCGCGGCCGTCGGGGTGGACTGGGCGCGGAACACCCGCTCCAGCACGCGTTTGCAGACCGCACGAATTTTCTCGACCAGGGCCGGCAGCGACGCCAGCACCACGCTCTTGAACGCTTCGTCGCGCTCTTCTCTGCTGAGCGCCACCCATCGCCCCGCCTGCCGTTTGGCAATCTCGGCGTCGTACGCTGCTTTGTGGTGCTGGCGCTCGGCAGCGGCACGCTCGGTCGCGACGGAACGCTTGTCGGCCCTCAGCCCTTTCAGCACCTGGCGCGCCGCGGCGTCGGTCTGGTCGCTTCCGTCGAGCATTTGGATCAGGCTGCCCACGGTTCGGTTCGAGACCACGAGCCGGCCGTCGACGTCCGACAGCGCCCGCGGTAGCTCTCGCTTGAGCTGGCGGCGGAACTCGAGTTTGCGAGCGTGCGCTTGTTCTCGATCGAGCTGGTGCTGCAGGTCCTCGATGCGCTGCTCGGGTACTGGTCGCGTGCAGACGGCCGCCGCCCGTGTCTGGGCACGGTGGACTGCGTGTGCTGGTATCGGCACACGCAACGGCGCGCAGACGGCTCGCTCGCGCGTCGCTACGCGCCGAAGGGTTGACTGGTGCTCCTCCTGCCGGCGCAACGGTGCGCAGACAGCCGCCGGATGCCTGCTCGCAGCGCGGTAGGGCGGAGTCGGGCGCTCCCGAGCGGTCGGCTCCTGGCGAACGCAGGAAACCAGCGGTGTTGTCGGTGTCGGGCGTTCCGGTGTCGGGCGCGGCGGCGTTTCGGCCCGGGTAGCCCGCGCCTGGTGCTGCGGCCGCCAGCGGTCCCGCTGCTCCCGCCAGACCTTCTCGACCTCCCGCCAGTCGGCCGGATACGCCTGCTTGAAGCGACCGTACTGCACGCGCAGCGGCTCCACCCACGTCGAGGCCAGGCGCGGACCGACCACCGCCTCCAGCAGCTCGGGATCGACCGCCGTCAGCACCAGGCGCTTCAGCCCGTCGGCGGCGTCCATCCGCTCAAAGTCCGAGCGCGCCCGGGACAGCCGCGCGCCGCCGTCGTGCGCCGCGCGGACCAGCAGCTCGACCAGCGGCACGCGGGGACCCGGCCTTGTTTCGCGGGTCTTGTGATCACGCCGCCGCTGCTGCAGGACCGTAATGCGCTGCTCCAGCTCGAGGGGTGGCAGCGCACAGGGCGTACAGACGGCCACCGCCCGCGTACGAGCACGGGGAATGGGTGCCGGCGCCGCAGACATGCGCGGCGGCGCACAGACGACGGCTCGACGCCTGCTGGCAGCGGGGCGGAACGGTGTCGGGGCAGCCGGTGCGAACGCGGGACGGAGAAGCGGGGTGTGGGACGCCGGCACCGGCAATGCGGTGGTCTTCTTCCTCGACCGTTCATCCTCCCGTGCCCGACGCTCCAGCATCACCTGCGCAAGGGCGCGCCCGGCATCGGTGACCGGCTCCTCGGCGCTGTCGGTGACGAGCTCCGTCACAGGTTGCGGAGGCTCGTCGGGCCGAGCGCGCCGTTCGAGCCCCGTCGCCACCGGGCCGAGCGTCGGCATCGGGTCGCCGTCGGGACGACGGCCGCAGTCCACACGGGCCGGGCTCTTCGCGCGGGCAAGATACCGATTGGCCGTGGTCTCCCACAGCTGGCGGATCGCCTTGACCTCGACTGACGACTGCGGCTTGCAGTCCAGTTCCCGGAGCTTCTTGCCAAAGCCGTCGCCGGCGTCGTTCAGGCGGCGGGTGGGAAGCACGATGTGGGCGTGGCTGTTCCGCCGGTCGCCGCGTATGTGGGGCCGGTGCACGGCCCACAGCGTCTGCGTGCCGTAACGCGCCGCAAGCTGCGCCGCGAAGTCGGCCGTCAGCGCGACTTGGTCGGCCTCGCCGAGTTCGCTCGGGATCGCCGGCTGGACGTCGCGCAGGATCATCGAGTTCTTGCGCCGCTCCGCGGTCTCGATCGCCGTGGCGAAGGCCTGGGCGTCGCTCCACGGCCCGGCCGTCAAGCTGCTCTCGACGACGTCGCCGCGGACCGCACGCCGGCTGTAGTCGTGCAACTCGCCGGTGCGTTCGTCAACGACGCGCGTGGCGCAGCGGTAGGCCACGGCCGCGGCGGCCGAGTGGCCCTTGCTGCGCGTGTGCGAACGGACCGCGAGATGTCCGATGGCCATTGGCTGAGTGTATTCTGTTACAAGTTACTGTAAATAGAGGACTTACGGCGATAAACTGGTGTTTTCTGCTGCCTTGCCCGCGATGCAAAGTGCTTGCACTTTGCTAAATCGCGCCCTTTGGGGATCAGAAACAGTATACTGGAAAGCGTGGGTAGCGTGTCGCCAGCGGAGCTGGACCGGCGGATCGAACGCCTGCAGGCGTTGAGGGACCGGCGGATCGCGCTGGACCGGGAGAGAAAGCGGAAAAAGGACGCTAGGCGGAAGATCGTCCTCGGGGGCGGGCTCCTGCGGCTGATCCGGGAGGGGGACCGGCAGGCGGCCGAGGTCGCCGCGCGTGTGATCCGCGATGTGCCGCCGCGTGATCGGAAGCTCTTCGCTGAGGAGGCCGGATGAGCGGCAATGGCAACTTGGTCGCTGACCTCGACCGCCAGATCGAGGAACTGCAGAAGCAGCGGGCCCAGTTCGTCGAGGAACTGCCGGTGCGCGAGGAGCGCCGCGAGCAACTGGCGGGAAAAGCGCTGATGGAGTACTTCCGGGCCGGGGACCCAGCCGCCGCTACGTGGCTGAAGCGGATCGGCGAGACGGCGCGGGAGAGCGATGAGGGCTGGCTGTTCGAGCCCGAGTACCTCGAGGAGGACGGGTACGAGCAGTTCAAGACCGATGACGGCAAGCAGGCCTGGAAGCTCAGTGGCCGGAACCGGAGGACCTGATGCTGGACATCATCGAGAGCACGCGGACGCTGACCAGCGCCGGCCTGCAGCCCGACCAAGCCGCCGCCATTGCGCACGTCGTGCAGCAGGCTGTCGAGCAGGGCGACCACGTCACGCCCGACCAGTTCAAGACAGGCCTCGCCGAGTTGCGGACCGAGATGGCCCGTTCGGAAGCACGGCTGATCCGGTGGGTCGGCGGGATCATGCTCACTGCTGCCGGCATCGTCACCGCGGCCGTCGTGGCAACCGGCTTGGCGATCCTGCGCGCCATGGCAGCCGGATGACAGAAGGGCTCCCACACGGTACGCGGCCACCCCCCGCCGGCGCGGTGGTCGGGCAAGGCAAGGTGCTATCAAGATATCTTGATAGCACATACCTGCGCGCACTGTCGTGCTGTCAACCTGACTTGGAGCTGTGGATGAGGACCTGGGTAGACGTCGACGCGGCGCTACGGTCGCGGCCGGAGTGGTGGTTCACCATGCTGCGCCTCCTCCTCTCATGAAAACCTGGACCTGAGACGTTGATGCGAACCTGGTTCGAGGTCGAGACAGCGCTGCGGGCGAGGCCGCGGTGGCGGCGCATCGGACGCGAGTGGCACGGGCCGTGTCCGGTCCAGGGGATCGGCAAGAACACGTGCTGGTTCGCTGAGGGCTCGCGCACGCCGGTGCGCGGCGGCTGCCGCAAGTGCGGAGGCCGGTTTTCAGCACAAGGTCTCCGAGAACATCTGGATGCGGTGTGCGGCGCGTCGCCGTCGTTCACGTCGTCACCTTCGGTGCCGACGGCGACGACGACGCCCGCCGAATCCTCGTCGACGGCGCCGGGAGACGTGTGGGCAGCCGGGCGGCCGGGCGAAGACACGCCCGGGCGGCGCTACCTCGTCGAGCGGCGCCGGGTGTGGGCGCCGTTCGAGCGGCTGCCGCCGTCGGTGAGGTGGCTGCCGCGCGGAACGTCGCCGGAGCTGGTGCGCTGGCTGCCGGGTGCGCGGGTGCGCGGGCAGGTGGTTACGGTCCCGGAGTCGGCCGCCGGGCTGCTTTTGTACCGATTCGCGGGGCCGGGCGAGGTCGCGACGCGGGCGGTGCAGTGCGAGGGCGTGACCAGCGACGGACACCGGGTTGAGGTCCAGATCCGCGGGACGCGGGTCAAGCGGGCGACTCTGGCGGGATCCGACCTGGACAGCGGACGGCGCACGTTCAGGGTAGCGTCGGGCAAGCCGGGACGCGGGTGCTGGCTGGTCGAGGGACCGACCGACGCGCTCGCCATCGTGCGGCTGTCCCAGTGCGGCGCGCTGGTGCTGGCTGGCGCTGCAGTGCTCGGCGTGCAGGGCGCGGGACTGGTGCGGTTGCCGGCCTGCGAGCCGGGGCCGGTGACCATCGCGCTGGATGGGGACATGGGAGGCGCGGCGGCGGCGCTCCGGCTGCAGACGACCCTGCGACGCCTGGGTCGGGAGGCGCGGATCCGGTCGGCGCCGGACGGCATGGACTGGTCCGACGTGGCCGCGGAGGCCGCGGCCGAACGGGAGGCCATACGCGATGAGTGACCGGGATAGGGCGCTGGAGTACCTGGCCAGCGTGACGGCCGACGAACGGACGGAGCTGTTCCGCGCCGCGGAGGCCGGCGACAGGGATGCGGAGGCAGCTGGCGCGCCGTCGGACGCCGTCGAGATGGACTGGACCGCGGCGGCGGTGGACCGCGAGCTGCCGGAGGCCGTGCTGGCAATGGGCGGGGCACCGATCGTCCCGGTCGGGGAGGTTGCCCTGCTCGCGGGCTTCAGCGGCACAGGAAAATCAAGACTGGTCGCGCAGATCGCGGCCGCGGCGGCCGGCGCCGAGGACGGGGAGCTGGCGCCGGTGCTGTATTCGTGCGCGGTGAGCGCCGGCCGTCCGGGCCTGGGCGATGCACTGCGGGTGCGTGGCGGTCCTGTCGTGATGGTCGGCTACGAGGACGCGCCGGCGTGGGTCCGCTTGCGAACGGCCGGCGCCGCGAGGTGGCTGGACGGGGGCGGGCGTGGAGCGTGCTCGAGGGCCGTCGACGCTCCGGAGCGGCTGTCGGCCGCTGTGCTCGAGACGCCGTTGTTCGCGCCGCCCGGGCGGGAAGCCGACGCGGCGCCGACGCTGGCGTGGCAAGCCGTATTCGACCAGGCCGCCCGGATCGGCGCGCGCCTGGTGGTCGTCGACCCGATCTCGCTGGCGTGGGACGCCGGCGTGGACGGGTATCCGGCCGGACCGGTAAACCGGTGCATCGTCGCGCTGCGAGCGGAGGCGGCTCGGCTGCAGGCCGCCATCCTCCTAGTGGCGCACCTACCGAAGGCGGCACGGATAAAGCGGACCGCGGACGCCGGCGATGTCTCGGGGTCCGCCGCGTGGGTGGACAGGGTGCGCGGGCTGCTGATGCTGACGCGGCGCGACGACGAGGTGTCCAAGGACGGAGAGAGGCAGGCTCCGCCGTGGCTCGGAGTGGCGAAGGCGAACTACTGCCGGTCGGGAGACGGTGTGGGCTGGTCGCTGGCGCCGGTCATGGACAGTGGCCGTCCGCTGGCGTGGGAGGCGGAGGATGGCGAGGCACAAGGCGGCGGGATCGTCCCCGTCACGGTCGCCTAGGGAGATCGCGCACGATCGCAACGTGGCGGCCGAACAGGCGGCCGCGACTGACCCGAAGGGGTTCGAGCGCGCCGCGCTGCTGCCGGAAACGGTGCACTTCCTCCGGAGCGTGGGTAAGGCTCCGGAGTTGGCGGCAGCTCAGGGGGCAGCCGAGTATCTCGAGCGGCTGTGGGAGTTACCGGAGGACAGGCGAGCGCTGCGGTGGCTCGTGCGGGACGAGGACGGCAGCATCGACGAGGTCTCCGAGCTCGGTGTGGTCCTGTCGAAGCTCCTCGGGCCAGTACCGGTCGACGCCGACGGGCTCTCGGCGCGCGCGTGGGTGGTCGCACGCATGGGGCAGCCGGTCGCACGGCGCCACGTGGTCACGGTCACCGACCGGTCTGAGCGGGTCCGGACCGTGCGGCAACCGGCGGTCGTGTCCCTGGCGCTGCTACCGCCGCTCGAGGCGGTAGCAGTGGACGGCGAGCCGATGGCGTCCACCATCGCGGGCGGCGCAGTCGCCAAGCGGCGCTACCGGCGCCGGGCAGACGTGCTGCCGTTCCCTGGCGGGCCGCTTACGCTCGGGGACGTGCCGGTCCAGGACGCCATCGTGGAGGCGGTCGCCAACCTGCCGCTCACGGGCGACGAAAGGTCTCCGTTGCGCGGGGACACGCTGCGGATGGCGGCGTTCGGCTACGCGGCGTCGGGGCCGCTCAAGATGGACTACGCGGACGCGGCGCGGCTCTACGGAGCGGATACGCCAGCCAACCGGGTTCGCGTGCGCAACGCGGCGACTGTCTTCGACTCGCTGTCGATCACACTCGACAATGGTGGCTGGATCAACCTGGGCATCGCAAAGTCGGACGGGGAACGTTTGTATCTGGCGCGGCCGCCGTGGTGGACCGGCAAGGGCGAGATGGCGGCGTGGCGGTTGACGGGGGAGTTGTTCCGGACCGCCCGCGGTCGGCGCGGGGCCGGCGGCGCCGAGGTAATGGACGCGGCACTGTGGCGTACGCTCGCGGGGCTCGAATCGTTCCTCGGGTGGACGTCTTCGGCGGGTAGGGGTAAGCGCGGCCGTCTGCCGAAGGCGGTGCGGCCGGTGCAGCCTGGCGGTCCGGGACCGCTCCAGTTCGTGCCGTGGCGGGGGGTGCTGGCGCTGGCGGGGGAGCCGGTGCCTCCGGATGCCGGGCCGCGGTCGAAGTGGGGACGAACCTATCGGCGCCGGGTGGCTGCGCTGGTCAACTGGGGGTACCAAGTGCCGCTACGGGGCGGTGCGGCGCCGGCCGGAGACACGGTGGAGATCGTCGAGATCGTGGATGGTCGTGGCCGCGGATCGTCGGCCGGGCTGCGGGTGCGGGCCACGGCGCGGCTGTGTGCGGCTTACGCCGACCAGGTCTATACGCGGTTGCCGGCCGCGCGCGTGCTCGGCATCGAAGGCGCCGAGGGCTGAAGGTGTCCACTTACCCGGCCCGAAGGTGTCCACTTACCCGGCCGAAGGTGTCCACTTAAACGGCTTGAAAGCCAATGTTTTCAGGCTTTTTCGCGAACCCTAAGATCCCTAAGTTCCCAACAGTTAGGGTCGTCAGGTCGGCGTTGCCTGACGGCACCGACCTGACGATCGGTACCACCGCCATCATCCTTCTGAGTCGCCAGTGCCGTCGGTCCCACCCGAATCCCACCTTTCCGGCGCGCCCTCTGGAACCACTGCTCGCGGCGCATCCCGGCGCGGCTGTCCTGGGGCTTGGGGTGCAGGCGAGCGCCGCTTGGCAGGCTTGGTCGCGGATTGGGCCGACGGTGGTGATCGCGGTCGACGATGTACTGAGGCGATCGGGTTTACCGAAGACCCGTTATCAGACCCTGCTCTTGGATCTTGCGGGCCGCCAGTGGAGGCGCAACGCCACGAAGATGATGCCCGCCGCGAACTCGTCTGCGGAAGCGTCTCCCTGCCGGTTGCGGTAGCTCTTGATGATGGCGGGGGACATCTGGGACAGCGGTGACTGCACTCTTCGCACGCTCCAACAAGGAGGCCAATTGCTCCAGTCGTCCCATAAGATTGTCAGGCGCCGGGAGATGGTGCGGCGCTGTGCAGTCTGGTGATCGTTGTCTTGTCCTTCGAGATCGATCCCGAGACTGATCGGTCAGCGGGGCCGCCGCCGGCGGATCTCGACGCCCCCGGCGGCGAGCTGCTGGGCGATGGCGAGCGTGTCGCGAACATCGAGGACAGCCTTCTCGTCGACACAATGATGGCCCACTTGGCCGGTGGCCTCGGGCGGCCGGTCTGGACGCTCCTAGCGTTCGCCCACGACTGGTGCTGAATGCTGGGGCGCACCGATACGGCCTGTACCCGACGATGCAGCTGTTTTCGACAGCCCAGACCCAACGACTGGGCGAGCGTCTCCGCGAAGTGCGCCGCACGCTCGCCGCCCGGCTCGGCCGGCACAAGGAGGACGACAGCCATGGATGCGACGCCCCCAACCGGTGACGCCGCCGGGCAGGCGGTCCGGAAGCTCATCGACGGTCCCGGCTTCAACCACCTGATCGAGGGCCGGCAGGGATACGTCCTGTTCAACGCCAACGACTACTACATCGGCAGGTGCCTCGCCGAGTACGGCGAGTGGAGCCCCGGCGAGACGGATCTGTTCCAGCGGCTGGTCCGCCCGGGCCACTACGTCGTCGACGTCGGCGCCCACATCGGGATCCACACGCTCACCTTCGCCCGCCTGGTCGGCCGGCAAGGGAAAGTGTTCGCCTTTGAGCCCCAGCGGTTGCTGCACCAGGTCCTGGCAGCGAATGTGGCCCTCAACAGCCTGGACAACGTCCACAGTCACCACATGGCGCTGGGCGCGAAGAGCGGATCGGTCTGGTTGGCCGACAACCTGGACTACTCGCGCGAGGCCAATTTCGGGGGCGTGCCGCTGGCCGCCATCGCCCGCAAGCCGGACGACGAACGACCCCGGTACCGGCTGCCGATCGTGCGACTGGACGACTTCTACGACCAGCCCCGGCTCGATTTCCTGAAGATCGACGTGGAAGGGATGGAAGCGAACGTGCTCCAGGGTGCCGAGCGCCTGATCCGCACGCACCGGCCGATCCTCTACGTGGAAAACGACCGGGCCGAGAAGTCGCGCGCGCTCGTCGAACTGCTCCGGAGCCGGGGGTACCGGTTGCGCCTGCACAAGCCGCCGCTCTATTCTCCGACCAACTACGCGGGGAGCCGGACGGACCTGTTCCCGGGGATCGTGTCGTGCAACCTGCTGTGCATCCACGAGAGTCGCGCGACGAGCTCGACATCCCCGCGCTGATGCCGATGCGCGACACGTGTTTAACCTTAACGTAGGATTCCGTCCCCTCCCGCAAACGACCCGAGCCTGCTCGATCCCGCGGATGCGACGATGGCGGCACGCACGACGAGTCACCGGACGCACGCCGTCATCCGGCGCGCGATCCAGCTCCACGCCGACGGCCAGTTCGAAGCCGCCGTTGGCGTCTATCGCAACATCTTGAAGAAACATCCCCGGGTGGGCGTCTGTTGGGTCAACCTGGGAGCGGCGCTTCGGAAACTGGGCCGCAAGGATGAGAGTCTGAAGGTATTGCGCCGCGGGGCGCGCATCTGTCCGGAGTCCCTCGATCTCAACTGCAGCCTGGGCAACGCGCTCGCGGACTCCGGTGACCTGGAGGGTGCTCTGAATCAGTTCCGAGCGGTCCTGGCGCGTGATCCGGATCACTTGGGAGCTGCGAAGTCCTGCGGCGAAGCGCTCTTTCGACTCGAACGCTTCGATGAAGCTATCGCGCATTGTCGACGCGCATTGCAGCGCCATCCGGACAGTCCGGACAGCGCTTCGCTCTATCACCTGCTGGGTGGAGCGTTCTCGGGGCTACGGCAACTCGAACCCGCCGCGGCGGCCTTGCGGCGTGCCGTCGCCCTCGGGTCGGCGCCGTCATTCTATCGGACGAATCTGTACTGGCACGCGCTGTCGAAGCTGGGGCACTACGCGGAGGGCGAGCGCGAATTGCGCTTGGCCGCCGCGCAGAGTCCGAAGTCGCCGGAGGTGCTTGCCGCGCTGGGTCATGCACTGATCAGTCAAGGACAGCTCGATGCAGGTTTGCGGTTCTGCGACGCGGCGCTCGTTGCCGACCGCGGCCACTCCATTGCTAGGTTCAATCGCGCCCGCGCCAATTTCCTGGCGGGTCGCTACGCCGCCGCGTGGCGCGACTACTCGTGGCCCCTTCTACGTCACAAGCTGTGGGGCGTGCCGCGGCTGGCTGGCCGCGCGTGGCAGGGCCAGGACCTCGACGGCCAGTCGATCCTCCTCTATGGCGAGCAAGGGCACGGCGACGTGATCCAGTTCGCGCGGTACGCGCCGCTCGTCGCGCGGCGCGGTGCCGAGGTGGTTTTCTGCTGTCCGCCGCGGTTGGTCTCCCTCCTACAGCGGCTACCGGATGTCGCGCAGGTGGTTCCCAAGGGTCGGTCCTGGCCTCGCACGGACTGGGTCTGCCTGTTGATGGACGTGCCGGGCATCCGGGGCGACGACCTCGATTCGATTCCGGGCGCCTGTCCGTACCTGCCAGCCCGCGCGCGGCCCGACCCGCTGCTACCTAGACCCCGGGCATTTCGGATCGGCATCGCCTGGGCGGGGAATCCGGACCAACAGCAGGACCGCCAGCGATCCTGTAGCCTCGCCGACTTCGCACCGCTGTTCGAGTTGCCGGGCACCGAGTTCGTCAGTCTTCAGGTGGGTTCCCGCGCGGAGGAGGTGCGCATGTCGAGCTGGCGCGGACTGGTCCGCGAATTGCCGGCGGAGGCTGTCCCGTTTGAGGCGACCGCCGATGCTCTCATGGAGATCGACTTGGTGATCACTGTCGACACCGCGATGGCGCACCTGGCCGGCGCGGTCGGCCGGCCGGTCTGGACGCTGCTGGCGTTCGCCCCTGACTGGCGCTGGATGCTTGAGCGCAACGACACCCCCTGGTACCCGACAATGCGCCTGTTCCGGCAGCCGGCGCCCAACGATTGGACCAGCGTCTTCCACGCGGTGCGCCGCGAGTTGGCGGCCTTGGCGGTCCAATAAAAATCATGCATGTCGACGTGCCTTAGCAGGGTAACCGACACCATTCCTCCGAAAGCCACGGCCGCGCGCGGGCGCACCTCACCCGTCCCGGCCCAACGGCTCTGTTCGTTCGGATCCAGGGTACCGACAACATTCGTGCTCTGATACACGCTAAGGCGCCGGCCGGAGCCCTCGGGTGGTCATGAAGCTGTAGAGGGCGGTCCGGGAGACGCCGGTGATCTTGGCGATAGCGGTCTTGGAGACGCCCAGCTCGAGGAAGCGGCGGATCTCGTCCTCCTTGCCGTCGAGCCGAGAGACGCCCAGCGAGCCCTTCGGGCGCCCGAGCTTGCGGCCCGATGCTCTGGCCTTGGCGAGGCCCTCGCGGGTGCGCTCGGAGATCAGGTCGCGCTCGACCTCGGCGAACAGCGCGAACAGCGTGGTCATGACCTTGGTCTGGACGTCGCGCTTGCCCTCGACGCGGATGTTCTCCTTCAGCGCCACGAAGGCGACGCCCGCCTTGGCGAGCGCGTCGAGGATGGCGACGATCTGACCCAGCGAGCGGCCGAGCCGGGAGAGTTCGCTGACGATCAGGCGGTCGCCGCGGTGGAGGCCGTTCAGCAGCTCATCGAGCCGGCGTCGCTTCTCGGAAGCCTGCCCGGAGGCGGTCGCCTCGATGAAGTCGTCGATGTGGAGGTTGTGCTCTTGCGCGTACTCCAGGATGGCGAGGCGCTGGCTGCTCACGTCCTGCTGCGGGGTCGAGACCCGCAGATAGGCGACGGTCCTCACGGCCTGTCCATGGAATGCGGCTTCGGGTAGTTTATCGGACAGATGCGGGACACGGAACGCGTCCTGTTCCCTGCTGCTGAACTGTTCGGCCAGA
Source organism: Acidobacteriota bacterium (assembly GCA_026708265.1). GTDB lineage: Bacteria > Acidobacteriota > Vicinamibacteria > Vicinamibacterales > UBA8438 > JAGWAJ01. Next base: position 8,776 of record JAPOVI010000443.1, on the reverse strand, counting down.
ACGACCCTTTGTTCCTGACAGAATCGTGCCGGTCTCCGACCCCGACGTCTCCCGCCCCCGCTTGATTCGCGATGCCACCTTCCTTGAGGCCGACCGACAAGAGATCGCCCTGCGACGCGGCCCCCACAATCGGTTGGGCTTCGCGTACCAGGTCGCGTTCGTGCGGGTGCTCGGCAGGTTCCCACAACAGGCGCCCCTGGAGATCGACGGGGAGATCCTGAGGTTCGCGGCCCTGCAGCTGGGGGCCGACGCCGAGGCGATCCACGCCTACGCCGTCCGGCAGCAGACGGTCTCCGAACATCAGCAGCGCATCGGTGAGTACCTGCGTCTGCGCACGTGGGACACCGCTGCCGGAGAACGGCTGGCGCGGTTCCTCGAGGACGAGGCGTTGCGGATCGAGCGGACCGCCTCGCTGCTGGCGCGGGGCGCGCGTCTGGCTCCGCGGCGAGCACGTTCTCGCGCCGTCCGATTCGGTGTTGCGTCGCGCGATAGGGGCTGCCCGAAACAAGGCCCGGACGCTGCTGACGCAACGCATGGCCGAGCGCCTGTCGGCACCGATGCGCGACCGTCTTGATGCGCTGATCGCCGTCGACGACGATCAGCCGCACTCGCCGCTGAACCGCATCAAGGCCAGCTCGTCGAACCCGTCGGTCGGGGGCATGAAGCGGCTGCTGGCGCGGCTGGAACTGATCGAGGCGACCGGCGTGCTGGAAGTCGACGTGGGCTGGATCAACGGCAACTACCAGCGGATCCTGTTCCACAGCGTGCGCACCGCGTCCGCCGATCGGGTGCGCAGGATGGCGGCCCCACGCCGTCACCTCGCGCTGGTGTGCTTCCTGCACCAGGCGTGGCGCGACACGCTCGACCAAGCCGTCGACATGTACGGCAAGCTCCTCGACCGCAATCGGAAGCTGGTCGACGACCGTCTCGACGACATGCTCAAGGCGCAGCGCCACGCCGTCGACCGGATCGTTCAGCGCTACCGCCGGCTCGGCGCCGTGCTGCTCGATCCCGACGTCGGCGACGACGAGTTGCGCGCCCGCCTGCTGTCGACCGTGCCGGAGGAGCAGCTGCAAGAAGACCAGGCCGACCTGACGAACTGGACGCGGGGCGACCGCAGGGCCCGCTTCGAGCAGACGGCCGAGCGGCACGCCGGGCTGAGCCAGTTCGCCGCGCCGTTTCTGAGCCGGATGAAGTTCGTCGACGAGCAGGGCGAGGGCACCTCGCCGACCCTGTCGGCGTTGCGGGCCTACCGCGAGCACCGGGCGGCGGGTCGCCGCGGCGTCCCGCCCGACGCACCGCTCGACTTCGCGCCGACGGCGCTGCAGCCGCTCATCCGCCGCAACGGCGTGACCGACCGTCGGCGCTGGGAGAGCGCGTTGTTCCTCAAGGTGCGCGACGAGATCCAGACCGGCAACCTCGCCATCGACGGCGCGAAGAACTTCGGTCGCTTCGAGGCCTTCTTCCTGCCCACCGCGCAGTGGGAGCAGGTCCGCGATGCGTTCTGGGCGCGTACCGGATTCCCCGTCGACCCCGCCGCGGCGGTCGAGCGCCTGAAGGAGCGGCTCTCGGACGCGTTCGACCGCTTCCTGGCAGGTGTCGCTGACAACCGGCAGGTCGCGTTCGACGACGCCGGGTGGCGGCTCAAGACGGACCCGGCCGAGCCGCCCGATCCGGCGCAGTCCGACCGCCTCGCCGAGCTGCATCGCTGGCTGGACGCCCGCAGTCGCACGATCCGGCTGGCCGACCTGCTCATCGAGGTCGAGAACGATCTCGGATTCAGCGTCCACTTCCAGCAGCCCGGCGAGAAGCAGGTCGACCCCGGCGAGGTCTGCGCCCTGCTCGCCGCGATCCTCGCCCACGGCTGCAACCTCGGCCTCTACACCATGGAGAAGGTCGCCCCCGACATCGCCTACCGGAGGCTGAAGTACGTCAGCGACTGGCGTCTCGTCGAGGAGAACCAGCGCGCCGCGCTCGCCACCATCGTCCACGGCATCTCCCGCCTCGACGCCGCCGGCCATTGGGGCGACGGCACGACGTCGGCCAGTGACGGGCAGCGCTTCGCCATGCCGCACAAGGTCCTGCAGCGGACCTACAGCACCCGCTTCAACGACTTCGCGCTCGAGTTCTACTCCTTCGTCGCCGACAACTACGCCCCGTTCTACAGCCGCCCGATCGAGTGCACCGACCGCGACGCGCCCTTCGTGCTCGACGGCGTCCTCTACCACGAGAGCGACCTCGACCTCGAAGAGCACTACACCGACACCCACGGCTACACCGAGATCAACTTCGCCGCCTTCGGCATGATCGGCATGCGGTTCTGCCCCCGCATCCGCAGCCTGCACCGCCAGCGGATCTACTGCGCCGACCCGGACCGCGACCACGGCGTCCTCGAGCCGGTTCTCCAGCGCGGCCGGCGGGCCGTGAACTTCCGTCTCATCGCCGAGCAGTGGGACCGCATCGGCCAGTTCTACGCGGCGTTCCCCGCCGGCCACGCCACCGCATCGGCCGCGCTGCAACGGCTCAACCGCTTCCAGGCCTCGAACCGCTTCTACGCCGCCAACCGGGAGCTCGGCCGGGCGCTGAAGACCGAGTTCGTGCTGTAGTACATGTCCGAGCCGAAACTGCGGGCCAAGGTGCGGCGGGGCCTGCTCAAGGTCGAGCAGCTCCACGCCCTGGCGCGGGCCGTCTACTACGGGCAGCGGGGGCGCATCAGCGCCCGAGAGGTCTACGACCAGATGAACGCGTGCTCGTGTCTGACCCTGATCCTCGCCTGCATCGTCTACTGGCAGGCCCGGGAGATCTCACGGCTGGCCGCCGCGCCGGACTTCCCGTTCGAACCCGACCTGCTGCGGCACGTCAGCCCGATCGAGTGGAAGAACGTCATCCTCTACGGCGAGATCAAGATCGACCCCGCCAAGCTCACGAGGCGACGCCCTTAGCGTGTATCAGAACACGAATGTTGTCGGTACCCTGATCCGGCCGGTGTCCGCGGAGTGGATATGAGGATGGCCGGAGCGTGCCGGGCGCGTGCTTACCCCTTCGCTCGCGCTACTCTCCAGCGCGGCGCCGACCGCCTCCGACTCACGCCACTGTCGGCTCGGGCGCGGCCCCCGGCGGTGGTCCGGCGCCATCCGGCGCGGGACGCAGCTGCTTGGCGGCCTGCTGCGCGACCTCCTGCAGCAGGTTCGCCTTGCACAGCATCTTCAGCCAGCGCGCCTTGTTCTTGAGCGCCGTGCGCGCTGGGTAGTCGATCTGCGGGTCGCGGTACGGCTTGTCGTCGCGCAGCATCGCGAACACGATGCGCAGGATCTTGTGCGCCGTCGCCATGACCGCCCGTCCCGTGCCGCGCCGGAGCGCGAGCCCCCGCTTGTAAGGCCCGAACTGCACGTCGCGCGTGCGCGCCGCCGCTTGGGCAATCTCACACAGGATCCGCCGCAGATACACGTTTCCCTTGCGCCGCTTCCCCCCCTTGCTCTTGCCGGCCGACTCGTTGTTGCCCGGGCACATGCCCGCCCAACTCGCCATCCGCCGGGCGGTACCGAACGCTTCCATCTCGTCTCCCACTTCCGCCAGCAGGGCGGCCGCGGCCAGCGGTCCCGCCCCCGGTAGGGTCTGTAGAAGCGTCCACGGCAATTCGTAGTCGCGCTTGACCGCATCGAAAATGCGCCGCTCCAGGTCCGCCAACGAGCGCTCGACCGCGTCGAGCATGTCCCGCAGCAGGGCCACCAGCGGCTTGGCGCCGTCGTCGAGTCCGTGTCCGAGCGCGTCGAGCAGCGCCGGGATCTTCTTGCGCGCCTTGCCCTTGACGCCCTGCACCATGTGCTCGGGGTCCCGTCCTTCGACCAGACCGTCCAGCAGGTTACGTCCCGACAGTCCGAACAGGTCCGTCAGAATGCCCCCGATGCGCAGGCCGCCCTCGTCCAGCATCCGATGCAGCATGTTGCGCAGCGTCGACGCCAGCCGCCGCGTGCGCGCGTACAGGCGCGTCAGCCGCCGCAGCTCTTCCAGCCGCGGCGGCGCCACGAAGCTCGGATTGACCAGACCGTGGCGCGCCAGCGTCGCCAGCCACTGGCTGTCGGAGACGTCCGTCTTCCTGCCGGGTACGCGCTTGACATGATGCGCGTTGCAGATCCATACCTGCACGCCTGTATCGAACAGCGCCCGCTGCACCGCCTTCCAGTACACCCCCGTGCTCTCCATCACCACCCGCGTCAGCTCCAGCCCGCCCAGCCAGTCGACCAGCTGACCCAGCTCCGCGCCATACGTGCGGTACTGCCGTGTCTCCGACTCCACCTGGCCGTTGTCGTCTTCGACCAGCACCGTACAGGTGAGACTCATCTTGTGCACGTCGATACCCGCAACGCGCGGCGCCGTTTCGAGCACCGCCTCTGGATACCGTCGGTCCGGCGGTGGCGGCGCCAGGCTCGGTTGCCCGCCTTGCTTCTGCTTCTTTCGCTGCATGGCCTCTCCTTTGGGTCCCGTGAGATCCTTCCCGGTCGCGTCGCTTCTGCCGGGACGCGTCCGCAACAGACCGGGGCGGCGGGGAACCTCCGGAAAGACTCCTCGGGCCACCGGGGACCCGGGCAAATTCCTCCTCGGCCTCGACAGCGGCAGGCTGCCGGACACACTGCGGGGTGCGCACCGGATGGCTCCGGCCAAGTTCGTGTACGGGGTCATCCTGGGGATCGCCCAATATGGAAACTGCGGCCTACACCGTCGCGCCCTGGTCGCCGACATCGTAGCCGGCCACCGCAGGCTGCGCGGCTTTCATCACGCGGGGTGGGGCGAACCAACGCCAGCAGGGCCGTTCGTGTAGAAATACACGGTAAGGCCTGAGCCCCCCGATTCACTCGACAACGCCTGAGCGGCCTGCAGATCGGTCAGCGGGGGCTGCCGGCGCCTGATCGCCTTGGCGATGACCTCGGCTTGGTCGCGGTCGACGGGCCGCCGCCGGCGAGTTGCTGGGCGACGGCGAGCGTGTCGAACATCGAGAACAGCCTTCTCGTTTAATCAGACCCTGGCGTCGCACCGGCGGCGGAACAGCTCCCAACCACGTTCGAGAAGTTCTTTGAGGCCATCGATGACGGGTTCCAGGTGTGGCCGGGCGACGTCCCAGCCGATGCGCTCAGCGCACCGCAGCAACAGCTGCATCGGCCATCTCGGGAACCGCGGGCGGGGCGGAGTGACTACCGTCAGCGTCGCGCCTGTCGTTCCGACGCCATAGATCTGGGCGCTGATGAGCACCGGACGCGGGTGATGCCTCCGTGCGAGCCGGTACTTCAACTGGATCGCGGCCGGGTCGAGGAAACGCCGCTCGACGGCGGCCTGGGCCATCATCGCCATTGAACACAGTGTATCATGGTTGTCCGATAATGACAGTTATCGGACAAGCAAACACCTCGCCCGCGTCCCCTGCCGCCGGCCTTACGGCGCACGACCGCCGGCGCCTGGCCGCGGCCGCCGCCTCGGCGCGCGCCGACCACACCCGCCGCACCTACCGGGCGCAGTGGGACCGCTTCGCGGCCTGGTGCACCGAGCGTGGCGCCGTCGCGCTGCCCGCCGCCCCGCACACGGTCGCCGCCTGGCTCGCCGTGCGCGCCGAGACGGCCCGGGCCGGCACCGTGCGCGTCGCCGCGGCCGCGGTCCGCGCCGCCCACCTCGCCGACGGCCGGGCGGACCCGACCCGGGCCCCGATCGTGCGCGAAACCGTCGCCGGCATCGCGCGCCAGCACGCCGCGCATCCCGACGCCGCCGTCCCCCGCCAGGCGGCCGCGCTCGCCTACGAGGACGTCCTGCGGCTGCTCGCCCTCGCCCCGCAGCCGCGCCGCACCGGCCGCGGCACCGAAACCGCCGCGACGGCGGCGGCCCGCGGCCGCCAGGACGCCGCCATCGTCGCCCTGCTGTTCTGCGCCGGCCTGCGGCGCTCCGAGGTGGCCCGCCTGCGCTGGCGCGACGTCGTCCCCGCCGCGGTCCCCGGCCGCCTGCGCGTGCGCGTCCGCGCCTCGAAGTCCAATCAGGACGGCCGGCGCGAAGACTGGCGGCTCCTCGTCGGCGTCTTCGCCGCCGCCCTCGAGGATCTGCGCGCGAACACCTCGCGGTCCGCAGACCACGAGACGGTGGTCCCGTTGTCCCCGCGCCAGATCAACCGCCGCATCCAGGCGCTTGCCCGCCGCGAGGGCCTCGACGGCGTCTCCAGCCACAGCGGGCGGCGCGGCATGGCGTCCGAGCTCGTGCGCCGCGGGGCCAGCACCACCGCCATCCAGCAGGCCGGCGGGTGGCGCAGCCCGCAGATGGTCGCCCGCTACGCCAGCGCCGTCAACGTCGAGGACGGCGCGGTCGCGCGCTTCTTCGGGTAGTGGTCCGGCCGATCCCACGAACGAACCGACATGAACGACAACCCGGCGCCCTATCCCCTGGCCTGGCCGGCCGGATGGCCGAGAACGCGGGCCGGCGACCGTGAGCGGTCCCGGTTCAGGAACGCTCGCGCGGTCGACGACCAGCTGTCGATGACCGACGCCACGAACCGCCTGATGCACGAGTGCCGCCTGCTCGGCGCCGCGAACGTGATCGTGTCGACGAACGTCGCCGTCCGCCGGGACGGGCTGCCCTACGCTCGGCAGAGGACGCCGGAGGATCCCGGGGCGGCCGTGTACTTCAAGCTCGAGTCGGTGCCCGAAGGGCTGGTGCTTGCCTGCGACCGGTGGCTCCGGGTCGAGGACAACATCGCCGCCGTCGCCGCCCACATCGGGGCCCTCCGGGGCATCGACCGCTGGGGCGTGGGCTCTGTCCGCCAGGCCTTCGCGGGATACAAGCGGCTCACCGCGGGCGATGCCTCGGCGCCGTGGTGGGAAGTCCTGGGAATCGACCGCCAGGCGTCGGCGGTCGCCGTGAAGAAAGCCTACAAGCAGCTCGCCAAGCTCCACCACCCCGACCGGGCGACCGGCAATCTGGAACGCTTCCAGGCCATCAGCCAGGCGTGGCAGGAGTACCAGAAAACGCGGGCGTCCTAGACCACGACGAGCGCCGCGTCCGGCCCCCGGCCGCGGCGGTTCTGGCCTCCCGAGAGCTTCACGAAGTCGACCTGGGGTGCGATCAAGAGCGACGAAATGGCTGAGATCGGCCTTCCCAGCGGTCATATTGGAGTGGGAAACACCACCACGTGCTCGCACCGTTCAGCGTCATTCGTCGTTTCCTCCCGCCCCGCGGAGTTGCGCCCACACGTCGGGGTTGCTCTGGCGGAGCTCCGCCTCGAGGGCTCGGACCTAGTCGAGCCAAAGCCGCGGCCGATACCCCACCGTCCCGGAACTCTGGCGGCCGATCTCGCTCGAGCCGCAGGAGTTCGACGAGGCGACGGACGGTGTCGCTGTGCCTGGTCATACCCGGTCACCTCCGGAAACAGCCGCTGCTGTCGCCGTGACAACCGCGGCGTCGAAAGACGGCGAGGACCGCCAGGCCGCCGCGGTCGGTCCGGGATCCGGTCCGTCGGATCTACGGGACCTACGGGAAGAAGACCAGCTTGATCAGCAGGCCGAGGACGACCGGGCCGTACCCGAACTTGACCAGCTTCATGTCGGACTTCAAGTCCGCGGCGACGTTGGCAACCTCGGTGCGCACTTCGGCGATCTGTGTCGACAACCGCGTGTCGAGGCTCGCGATCTCGGCGCGCAACTCAGCCTGCCCGGTCTTGAACTGGTCGGAGGTAACGTGGTCGCCCTGCTCGACGGCCAGGCGGAGGGCGTCGGTGAGCGCATCGGCCTGGGCCGGCGTGAAGTCGGCTGCGGCCAGCGAACGGGCGACGGCGTGCGTGTCGAACATCGAGCAATTCTCCCACGGCAAGCGCTGGCAGCGCGGCCGAAATCCTGATCCATAGGTCCTAGCCATCCTGGCGGGGCCCTGCCCGCCTGTGTTTGGATGCGCTTACCAGCGCAGGCAGGGGTCGTCGGCGGGTGCGAGCATGTCGTCGACAGCGTCCAGCAGGGGAACGATGGCGCCGGTGTGTAGGTCGTCTTCGCGCTCGCCGTCGGCGACGTCGCGCTCGAGGTCGTCGGCGAGCGTGCCTGTGACCGCGATCTCGTAGGGCGTCATCGCGTGGTTCAGCAGCCAGCGGCGGCGCTGCCAGCAACGGTAGCACCGCTCGCCGCTCGAGCGGTTCACGTGACGACCGCACGTGCCGGCTTCCAGTGGGAGGTCCACGCCGGCGCAAAGCCGGCGGTAGTAGAGCGGGTCCGCAGCGCGGCGCCGGCGCATGTGCTCCCGGTTCGCGATGCGCTTGCGCAGGCGCTTGAGCGCAGCGCGCTGGTCGGGGCGCAGCAAGTCCTGGATCGACATCGGTCGTTCTCCTGGAAGGGGGGGCGCGTGGCCCGTGGAAGGTGTCGCGGACGCGACGGGGGCGTGGAGATGGCGAAGCGCAACGGCTGAAACGCGGTGCCTTGCCCGCCCGCGTTCTGCCCGTCCCGGTCCGCGTCTACCCCTGCATCATCGCCTCGGACACCCCCCTCCCTCGGGTTCGTGGAGGAGTGCGCCCCGACTCGGGGAGGGGCGCCGGTCGGTGACCTGGCGCGTGATTTTTCAGGTGTCGTGGCGGGCCGTCGGCCCCGTAGACTCAAGAATTCACAAGGAGGGGCGGCATGGAGGACGCGGGCGGCATCGGCGGCGGTGAGAGCAACGAGAACGGGAACGGCGGCAACGACGGCGGAGCGGCGCTGGAAGCGGCGCCGATGCCGCCGGTAGAGAGAGAGGACGGCGGGTCGGCGGCGCTGGCGATCTCGACGCC
>JAPOVI010000206.1 GCA_026708265.1 Acidobacteriota bacterium | reverse complement strand
CGTTCGAGAACGCGAAGTTCATGTGGATCTTGTTCGTGCCCTGGACGATCTGGAACGGATAGGGCATGTACATCGCGCGAGGCGTGCCCGGCAGGTAGCATTTGAGTTCCGGATCGCGGTCGATCCAGTTGTCGCCGTTCTCCTGCTTGAGCTGCAGCGCTTCGGGCCGGTACGGGATCCGGCCGTCTCCCTGCACGACCCCCAGCGACCCCGGCACGCCGGCCGCGGCGCCCAGCGCCACCACCGGCGCCGCCGGCACCCTGGCGTACTCGTAGGGATAGACGCCGTCCTGCATCACCATGCCCGAGCGCGCCTCGTGCGCTTCCAGATCCCAGTGCGCTTCGTTGATGGCCTGCCACACGCCGTTGAAGTTCGGGCGCCCGTCGGGGGTCTGCGCGGGACGCGCCGCCGGATCCTGAGCCTGGCTGGCGGTGCCGGTCACGCCGACGGCGATGACGGCGCCCATGCTGAAGGCGGCGAGGGCCGTGACGACGGTGGAGACTCGGAAGCGGGTTCCCATCATGATCGTTGCTCCCTCGGCAACGGGGCAAGCGCCGCGAATGGCTGCCCTTCGGTTCGACGGTGCGCTCACATGCCCGAACCTGCCCGCCATCGTAGCCGATCGCAACGGCATTCGCACCCTGCATTCCCTGCGACGGATCCCGTGGGAATCGGGGGTGCGTCCCGAAGGGCACAGGTGGCTCCGGCACCGATCCGGGGGGCGTCTCTACCCCTCCGTCGGTGCAGCCGCCGCGTGGCGTGCTGGGGCGCACGCGGGGCAGGGGAGCGTCAGCGAATCTCGAACGAGTCGACCTGCAGCCGTCCGGGGTTGTCCGCCGGGTCGCGCCAGCGTCCGCGCACCGTCACCAGCCGCCCGCCCGCCTCGGTCGCGAGGGCTGCGGTCGGCTTCCCGGTGATGACGAGCGGCAGGGCGAAGTCGGGCGACAGGGCGAGGGCCGGCGTGCCGTCCAGGTCCGTGAGGTGTCCGACCGCGACGACCGCCACGGCGTCGGGGAGGAAGCCGGCGTTGCGCACCGTGTCCCGCACGGCGGCGAGGTCGAGCCGGCGCCCGGGCTCCACGGCCAGGACGATCCGTCCGTCGGCGGGCAACACCTCGACGCCGGCCACGTGCTCCAGACGGCCGAGGCGGCGCACCAGCCCCTGGGCGCACGACGGGCACGACAGCTCGACCTCGACGGTCACTCGCACCATGCCCGGCTCGTCTTGAGATTGGCTGGCCGCCGCGGCGGGGTCCGCCGGCGCCATGCCGAGCAGGAGCGCGGCCAAGCCGCAGAACGCCGCGGCGAGCCTTGCCGATCCGCTCTGCCGAGCAGGGGTGGGCGTCGCCGATTCCATCGTCTGCCTCCGTGTTCCGGTGCGCGGGGTTCCTCGCTGCCTGGAGACGAATGATACAGATCGCGGTTGGCGAGACAATGGCGGTGTGGCGACCGGTTGCCGATCGTATTACGATCTCGGCATGCAAGGGCTGTCCGTCAAGTTGCCCGCCGAGCTGCATGCCACGCTTGCCAGGGAAGCGCGGCGTCGCAATGTCAGCCGGTCGACTCTCGTGCGGGAGTTCATCGCGAACGCGTTGCGCGACAGGGGAGGTGCGCCGCCACCGAGCTGCGCGGACCTCGCCGACGACCTGGTCGGGGCCGTACACAGCGGGCGTTCCGACCTGGCGACCAACGCGCGTCTGCTCGACGAGGCTGTCGTCCAGGACGCCCGCCGTGCCGACACCGACGGTAATCGTTGACACCGGCCCCATCGTTGCGCTGCTCGATGCCGACGAGGCGCATCACGAGTGGGCGCGGACGCGTTTCGCCGCGCTCCATGCACCGTTGCTCACCTGCGAAGCCGTGCTCTCGGAAGCTTCGTTTCTGCTGCAGCGGGCCGTGGCGGATCAGAGCCTGCCGGCAGCGCTGGTCGGACGGGGCGTGCTGCGCGTCGAGCGCACCATTGCGGGCAAGGCCGATGCGACGGCCGTTGGCCGACTGATTCATCGCTACCGCAGCGTGCCCATGTCCTTTGCCGATGCCTGTCTGGTTCGTCTGCTCGAGCGTACCGAGAACGCGTCGATCATGACCCTCGACTCCGATTTCCGCGTCTACCGGCAGGCAGGGCGGCGCGTCATCCCCCTGCTCATGCCGACGTGACCGATCGCCAGCAGCGACCGGCGCGCGACCGGGCGACCGCCCTCATGGTGTCGGCACGGGTCCGGTGCGTCTCCACGGCGCCGGTGGGGCCGCGGCTCGTCGCGGCCGGCGTCGTTGATACTATATCTAGATTGATATAGATTGGGTCGGACCGCGACATGAGCCTCGATCACATCCTGTTGGGGATGCTGGCCGCGCCGGCGAGCGGCTACGACGTCAAGCGGGGGTTCAGCGAGGGGAGCCGCCACTTCTGGTCGGCCGAGCTGAGCCAGATCTACCCGGCCCTCAAGAAGCTGGAGGAGCGCGGCTGGCTCGAGAGCCGCCTGGAGCCGCCGGCCCGGGGGCCTCGGCGCCGCGTGTACCACCGGACGGCAGCAGGACGCACGGAGTTGATCCGCTGGCTGACCAGCGGGCCGCAGATGGGGACGCAGCGGTTCGCCTACGTCGCCCAGCTCTGCTTCATGCACGAGCTCGACGACCTGGAGGCGACCAGCGACTTCATGCTCGAGCTACGGTCGCGGCTGGGCGAGTTCCTGGCGCTGTTGCAGCAGGCGGAGCTGGACATCGCGGGGCCGGACGGCGCGCGCCTCGACGACTTGAGCGGCGAGGACTTCCACGTCTACCTGGCCGTGCGGATGGGAGTCCGCTCGCTGCGGTCCCGGGTCGACTGGTGCGACGAGGCGCTGGCGCATATCGAGCGGCGGCGGCGACCCCGCACCGTTGCCGCCGGGCCAGAAGCGCAGGATCAGCAGGAGCCGCAGGACCGGAAGGAGCGACGCCGTGGCTGAGACCATGCACGACCTGCTTCGCGCGCTGCACATCTCGACCGGGTTCGTCGGCCTCGCGGCCTTCTGGATCCCGGTCCTCGTCCGCAAGGGGGGACGCCCGCACGTCGCCGCGGGTCGGGTGTTCGCCGCCTGTGCCTACGTCGTGGCGCTGACCGCCCTCGGCTCGACCGCTTGGGCGCTCCTGCATCCGGCGAGCTGGGCGGGCGCAGCGGTCACCCTGGGCGAGATTCCGCCCAATCAGATCATGTTCGTCGCCATCCTGGGCTTTCTGGGCCTGTTGCTGCTGGACGGCGTCGAGCAGGGCGTCCGCGCGATGCGCACGCGCCGCCAGCCGGACCGCTTCGTCGGATGGCGCCGGCGCTTCCTCTGCCATGCGATGGGCGCCGCCGGCCTGGCGTTGGCGGTGTTCGGCCTCTACCATGTCGTGCGGGGCGGCGGCGGCCTCTTCTGGATCCCGGTGGCGCTGGGCGGCGCCAGTTTCGCCGGCTACTTCGACGATCGCCGGTCTCTCGCCAATCCCCGCCCCACGCCCATGGCGTGGTGGTACACGCACATGGGAGGCATGATCGGGTCCGGCATCGCGTTCCACACTGCCTTCCTGGTGTTCGGCGGGCAGCGCCTGTGGGGCGGCGCCCTCATGCAGGGCGGGTGGTCGTTCCTGCCGTGGATTCTGCCGTCCGTGCTCGGGTTTCCGGCCCTGTACTTCTGGACGCGCCACTACAAGCGGAAGTTCGGAGAGTTGCCGGAGCCGGCCGCGCAGGGCGCACCGGCGCGTGCGGCGGGGCAGGGCGGCGGTCTCGGCCGGGCGTGAGGCCGCCACGGAACCGGGGCACCGGCGCGCGCGGCGGGGCAGTGAGGCGGCCTCGGGCGGCCGTGAGGCCGCAGGCCGGCGGCCTCGGGCGGCTTCAGGACTTCAGCGCACCGGCCGCAGCACGCGGTTCCAGCGGGTTTCGCGAAGGAAGCGGGCCGCGGCGCGCGCGCGGCGGCGCAGGGACTCCGCAGGACCCCCCGCTGGCAGCGCCACGACCTCCGGCGGCGCCGAGGACCAGTACGTCGCCACCACGCGTCCCGTGAAGCTCTCGTGGGGCAGGGGACCCCAGAGGCGGCTGTCCTGCGAGAGGTCGCGGTTGTCCCCGAGCACGAAGTAGTGCCGTGCGGGAATCGTGACCGGACCGAAGCCATCGCCGCGATGCGGTGGCCGCGACAGGTACGGCTCGTCGAGGGGCGCCCCGTCGATGTAGACCGTCGCGCCGCGGAGCGCCAGTGTCTCTTCGGGCAGTCCCACGACGCGCTTCACGAGATGGCGCCGGGGATCGGCCGGGAGCCGGGCGACGACGACGTCGCCCCGCCGGACCGTGCGCCCCGGCAGCAGCGCATGCTCCGCGCCCGCGAGGGTGGGACCGAAGACGAACCGATCGACGAGCACGAAGTCGCCCGCCAGCAGGCTCGGCTCCATCGACCCGCTGGGGACGGAGAACGATTGCGCCACCCACGTCCGGACGAAGAGCGCGGCGACGACCACGAGAACCAGACGCGCCGCGAGAGTGCGGCCGCTCACCGGGTGCTCGGCTCGGCGCCCTGCCGGCGCCCTACTGGTCGAGCGCGAAGACGAACAGTCCGTTGCCGCCGCCGGGACGCTTCCGGTGGGGCAGGAGGTCGGCCGGGATCAGGCCGCCCCAGCTCGCGCCGCCGGTGCCGACCGGCACCGCGATGTACTGCGTTCCGTCCACCGCGTAGCTGATCGGGAAGCCCTGGATGGACGTCGGGAGCCTCGTCTGCCAGAGCGTCTCCCCGTCGTCGGCGTCGAAGGCGTAGATGTAGCGGTCCCAGCTTCCGGCGAACGCCAGGCCCCCGTCCGTCGTCAGGGCGGCGCTGTTGATCGGGGTCTCGAAGCGGCGGCGCCAGCGGACGTCACCGGTCCGCATGTCCATGGCCAGGAACTCGCCGAGCTGGCCCGGGCTGTCGGGGTGAAAGTGGTTGGTGCGCCGCACCGGCCCGGCGCCCCCGCCCCCTTCCACCCGGTCGACGGGGCCGAAGATGCCGGTCTCGCAGTTGAGGTTGATCGGAATGAAGAACGTCTCGAGCCCGGGGTGGTACGACATCGCCCGCCAGCTCTTGAATCCGGCCGTGCTCGGGCACCAGAAGATCTCCTCGTAGAGCGTGGGGATCATGCCCTCCCGGTAGGTGACGGCGCCGGTCTCGGGGTCGACGTCCGCGAAGGTCTGGTAGCCGAGGTCGTGCGCGTTGCGGAAGGCGCCGGTCTCGAGGTCGAGCTCCCACAGCACGGCCATCTTGCCCATGGTGAAGACCGACCGCCGCCCGCCGTAGTCGATGAGGATGCGCTCGAAGACCTCGTCCATGTCGAGCGTCTCGCCGGGGAGGTGCTGGTAGTACCACTTCATCTCGCCCGTCGCCAAGTCGAGGGCAAGCGTGGAGTTCGTGTAGAGCGCGTCGCCGTCGGTCCCGCGCGCCGCCCGAGCCCACGGCTTGGCCTGGGACGTGCCGTGGAAGAGCGTCCGCGTGACCGGGTCGTAGCTGCCGGGGATCCACGAGTCGCTGCCGGCCCGGAACATCACCGGCAGGTCGCCCCACGAGTCTCCGCCCCGCTCGCCGGGGAGCGCGATCGTCGACGTCCGCCAGCGCTCCTCGCCGGTGCGGGCGTCGATCCCGACGATGTAGCAGGTGTCGTCGCGATACCTGCCGCAGCCGGTCAGGCCCGCGACCACCATGCCGTCGGCGACTATCGAGCCGCTCGAGAACTGGAAGCCGACCCCGCCGCCGAGGTCGGCGTCCCAGCGCTCCTCGCCCGTCCGTGCGTCGATGGCGACGATGTGGGCGTCGGCGGTGTTCAGGTAGACCATGTCGCCGTAGATGGCGATGTTGCGGTGCGCGCGTCCGGGCGGCGGGCCGCCGAAGCTCCGGCCCGGCTCCGGGGCGTCGCGCCGGTACTCCCACAGGAAGTTGCCGGTCGCCGCGTCGAGGGCCTGCACCACCTCGCCGGGGTTGGCGATGTAGAGCACTCCGTCGTAGACGAGCGGCGTCGTCTGCTGCGAACCCGGCTCGAGGCTCCAGCTCCAGGCCAGCCGCAGCCGATCGACGTTGTCGGTCGTGATCTGGTCCAGCGGGCTGTGGCCCTGCCCGTCGAGCGTGCGGCGCCAGCTCAGCCAGTCGGCCGGATCGGGGGCATGGAGCATGGCGTCGGTCACGGGGACGAACGCGTCGGTCTGCGCGCCGACCTGGGCAGCGGCCGGCGAGCCGAGCGCCAAGGCGAGGGCCAGCGTCAGGGCGGTCGCGATGGGGAAGCGGACAGTCATGGGATATCCTCCAGCGCCCGACGCGCACCGTCTCGTCGGGGCGGTGTCGGCCGCGTCGGGGCGGTGTCGGCTACTTCGAAGCGGCGTCGGCCACCCAAGAATAGTCGAGAAGGGGCGCGCCCGCTCGCCGGGGATCCACCCTGGGGTCCGCGCCGTGGAGCGGCGACCGTTCCCAGGGTTGGTTGGGCGCCGGCGGCGCCGTCAGGCGACGAGTGGCGGGCCAGGAGGATCAGATGGCTACGTTTCGTGCGTTCCGCGTCGAGAAGACGGAGGACCGACAGTTCCCGCGGCGCATCGTGGAGCGGGACACGGCGGACCTGCCGGCCGGCGACCTGCTGATCGAGGTCGCCTACTCCTCGCTCAACTACAAGGACGCGCTGTCGGCGACCGGCAATCCGGGCGTTACGCGCAGCTTCCCGCACACCCCCGGCATCGACGCGGCGGGCACCGTGCTCGAGTCGGCGTCGGACGCGTTCGCCCCCGGCGACGCGGTCATCGCGTCCGGCTACGACCTGGGGATGAACACGCCGGGCGGCTTCGGGCAGCGCATCCGCGTTCCGGCCGGCTGGGCGGTCCCGATGCCGGCGGGCCTCGACGCCCGGACCAGCATGATCCTCGGCACGGCGGGCTTCACGGCGGCGCTCTCCGTGCACAAGCTGGAAGAGGCGGGGATGCGGCCGGACGGGGGTCCGGTGCTCGTCACGGGGGCGACCGGCGGCGTCGGCTCCGTCGCCGTGAAGCTGCTCGCGCGTCTCGGCTACGAGGTCCACGCGGTCACGGGGAAGCCCTCGCAGCACGACTTCCTGCGCGGCCTGGGGGCGCGGGAGGTGCTCTCGCGCGAGGATGCGGGGAAGGGGGCGGAACGGCCTCTGCTCAAGCCGCGGTGGGGGGGCGTGATCGACACCGTCGGCGGCCCCATCCTCTTCAACGCCGTCAAGGCGCTGCGCTACGGGGCGAGCGCCGCCGCGTGCGGCCTGGTCGCCTCGCCGGAGATTCCGGCCACGGTCTTTCCGTTCATTCTGCGGCACGTCAACCTGCTCGGCATCGACTCCGTCGAGTTGCCGCTGGCGCAGAAGGCCGCCACCTGGGAGCGCCTGGCCGGGCCGTGGCGGCTCGACGGACTGGACGAGCTGGCGGTGCCGCTCACGCTGGAGACGTTGTCGGACGCCATCGACCGGATCCTGGCCGGCGGGATGGTGGGGCGGGGGCTCGTGGACCTCAACGGGTGACGCGCTGCGGCCCGCCGCCGCCGGCGGGTGCCCGGTCGAGGTGTCCCTTCTCCCGACAGGACGGAAGGCGATGCTGGGCGACCGGGGCCGAAGCGGGACGGTGCAGCGTGGCGTACGGGCCTCCATCGACCCCGCGCCGACTATGATCGGCGAATGCCGACTCCAGTGCGACTCGTCGCGAAGCTGCCGCTCGGCGCCGCCCTGCTGCTGGCGGGCGCCGCCACGGGCGGAGCCCAGGTGGCCTCCTCCGCGGTCGACCGGGCGACGCTGGCGGCGGTCGAGGCGGAGAGGGCTCCGATGATCGAGACGATGCGCGAGCTCGTCTCCATCGAATCGGGAAGTCACGACCCCGAGGGCTTGCGCGCGATTGCGGAAGTCGCCGCCGAGCGGCTCCGCGCGCTCGGAGGCGATGTCGAGCTGGTGACGCACGACCATCCCTACCGGATGGTCGACACGCCGGACGAGCTCGGCCCGACCGTGGTGGGCCGATTCCGGGGCCGCGGCCGGGGGCGCATCCTGCTGCTCGCGCACATGGACACCGTCTACCGGCGAGGGCAGCTCGCCGAGCAGCCGTTCCGCATCTCCGACGGGCGGGCCTACGGCCTGGGCATCGTCGACGACAAGAGCGGGGTGGCGATCATCCTGCACGCGTTGGCGGTGCTGCGCGCGCTCGACTTCGACGACTACGAGTTGATTACGGTCCTGCTCAACGGGGACGAGGAGGTCAGCTCGGCCGGTTCCCGCGCGCTCATCACGGAGCTCGGCGCCGCCCACGACGCGGTTTTCTCGTGCGAGGGGGGCGGCGAGGACGACCGGCTGGCTCTTGCGACGGCCGGGATCGGGGCGGTGGCGTTGACCGTCACCGGACGCGCGTCGCACGCCGGCAGCGCCCCGGAGCAGGGCCGGAACGCCCTCTACGAGCTGGCGCACCAGGTGCTCCAGATGCGCGATCTGAGCGACGCCGACGTGGGCATCAAGTTCAATTGGACCCTCGCGGAGGCCGGCGCGCGCCGCAACGTCATCCCCGCGCGCGCGCAGGCCACGGCGGACTACCGGGTGCTCCGCGTCGCCGACTACGACCGGGTGGAGCGGACCGTCCGGGCGCGCATCCGGAATCGGCTCGTGGAGGGCACGACGGTCGAGGTCGCGTTCGAGCGCCGGCGCCCCCCGCTGGAAACCGGCCCCGCGTCGCGCGCGCTCGCGGCCCACGCCCAGGAGGCCTATCGCGACACCGGGCGCGCGCTGCGGGTGAGCGATCAGGCGGCGGGCGGCGGAACGGACGCCGCCTTCGCGGCGCTCGAGTCGGAGGCGCCGGTCATCGAGGGCTTCGGCCTGGTCGGGGCCGGCGCCCACTCCGACGCCCGCGAGTACGTGGAGCTCGATTCCGTGGTGCCGCGGATGTACCTGCTGGTGCGGATGATCATGGACGTGGCCACGAGCCGTTCGCCTGCCGTGCTCGCTCCTTAATCGGAGACCGCGCCGGTTCCCTGGCGTGGTCGGCAGGGCCGCGCCGCCTCAGAAGCGCACCCCGGCCCCGAAGTGCAGCCGCACGCCGCCCGCGAAGTCGTGGGCGACGTCGAAGTCGAGGCGCGCCCCGAGCGGCGCGAGCAGGAACAGGCCGGCGCCGGCGCCCTTGAGAAAGCGCACGTCATAGACCGACTGCCCGGCGCCGTAGGCCGCCCCGGTGTCGTAGAAGATCCGGATGCCCGCGTTGCCGGCCGAGAGCGGCGAGCCTACCGGCATCCGAAGCTCGAGCGACGCGGCCAGAACCTGGTCGTCCACGCGCGCGCCGACATCCCAGCCCCGCAGCATGCCGCCGCCCCCGAGGAGGGGCTGCTCGAAGCGCGGCAGCGCGCCGGAGGCGCCGGCGTAGCGGACGCGGGCTGCCAGCACCGCCTGCCCGCCGACTCCCTTGAACGCCTGCACGTCGACATGCGGTCTCACCAACGGTTCGACCGCGCGCGCGAGCACGATCCGCTCGAGGGAGGCGCTCGCTACCACCGTGTCGCGCGGAAAGCTGCCGCTGGCGCCTCCGTACCCGACGGACAGCAGGGACCGGGTGAGCGTCTCGTCGCGGCGGCCGAAGCGGACGGCCTCCCGCCCGGTCTCTGCGCTCACCCGGACCCCGCCGGGCAGGCGGCGATCGACCGCGACCCACGCCCGGGTCCGGTCGTCGGCGACGCCGAACGTCGGATGCTGCCGGCGTCCGCGCGAGGCGCCGGCCCGGACGCGGTCGACGATGCGTCCCGGCAGCGCGCGCTCCGCTTCGAGCGCCGCCCTCCGGTCGCCGCCCCACGTGACCGGCGTGGAGAGCCGGACCCCCGATCCCCACGTGTCGACGATCGTGGCCCGGGCCCCGTAGGTCAGCCCGTAGCCCTCCTCGTAGCCCAGGATCGGCAGGAACATCGCCTCCCGCGCGAGGCCGGCGAGGGAGCGGAGCAGCGGATTGGCGATCGACGCGCCGGGACGCTCCTCGACGACGATGACCAGGGCGATCCGATCCGTCGCCGTGAGCGAGCGGTAGCGCTTGCGCACCTCGACGGATTCGAAGCGGCCGCTCCGCTCCAGGCGGCGCACCACCGCGTCGAGGGCCGCCGGGTCGACGACGTCGCCGACCGCCACGCCGGCGATCTCCGTCACCTCGGCGTCGCTGAGCGTCTGGTTGCCGTGCACCCGGAGGTCGACGACGGTCTCGGCCGGGGGCGGAAGCGGTAGTGCGGATCCGCCTTCCTCCTGCAGGTCGGCCTGCGCAACCGGCAAGACCGGCGCGGCCGGTGGGCCGGCGGCGTCGGCGCGGACGATCAGACCGACCGCGACGGTGAGGCCCAGCCCCAACCCCACCCCGAGCCGCGTCCCCCGGTGCCCGACGCGCGTGCGCAGGCGGCTCGATGTGCGGCGGGAGACCCGACCTGCACTGACGGCGGGCGCGCGGGCGCGGGCACGGGCGCAGCGGGGGCTCATCGAACGACCGGGCCGACCGTGCGGATGCGCCCGCCGCTGTCGGCGGCGCGGTAGTTGCGGTACGACCGCGTCCCGGTCATCTCGTAGGACCCCGTGGCGAGGGACATCGCGGCGCGGATCTCGATCTCCTCCGGCAGCCACACCCCCTCGAAGGGCTGGCCCATCGTCATGGTGGCGGTCAGATCGTCGAGGCGCACCAGCCAGCGGCCGGGCAGGAAGTCGAAGCCGAGGTTGTCGAAGGTGTAGCGGATCACCTGGTGCTCGGCGGGATCGATCCAGAGCGTTATCAGGCTGGTCTTGTTCATCGACGCGGCGGAGCTGCGGTCGGCGGCCGCGGCCTTCGTGTCGCCCGCGGCGGGATCGGCGTGACCCACGAACAGCTCGTCGGGGTAGTACTCGATCCGCAGGACGTCTCGTCCGTTCAGTGTCTCGCGGCCCGCGAGGAGGTAGTTGCCCGGCTCGAACGCGAAGTCGAGGAAATAGGCGTCGGAGACGAAGCGCGGCTCGGGAATGGTCGCCGTCGACCCCGGGATCTGCCAGCCGTCCCCGTCGAGGACGGTGGACTCTTCCGTGGCGGCACCGCCGGGACCGCCGCCCTCCGCGGGCGGCTCCGGAATGCCGAGCACGGCTTCCCTGGCCTCGGCGAAGGCGGTTCGCCGGACCCCCTGCAGTCCCGTCGCCTCGGGCGGGGTGAAACGCACACCGAACCGCACGGCGAGGTCGAACAGTTCCAGCAGCCGGTCGAACTCCTCGTCGGAGGCGCCGGCGGCGGCCGGGGAGACCGCCGAGACGACCCCGTCGAGCATCGCGGCCACCTCGTCGGGGTAGAGCCGCCCCTCCTCCAGCATCACGTAGCCGTCGCGTGCCTGTGCGACGGCCACGTCGAAGCCGACCGCCCCGACGCCGCCGCGTGCCGCGAGGATGCGATGGGATGCGGCAACGATGGCCGCGTGGTGGTCGCCCCACGCCAGCGCCTCGTCCACGATGGCGTCGAGCAGCTCGCCGTCGACCTCTCCGCCCCAGAGGCGCTCGATCGCCATCTCCACGTTGGTGCGCGGCGACCGCATCGATATCGTCGCCCGCGATACGCCGTCCGGCCGCCTCCGGCGCGCGCTGCGCCGCTCGCGCTCCAGCCACTCGTCCTCGTACTCCCGCCGCCGCTCCTCGTCGATGTCGACGCCGTCCGCCCGGACGGGGCTGCGGACGAAGATGCCGTCGCGCTCGTACCAGGTGTACTCCCGGTGCGACCCCCACAGAGGCTCGCCGCCCGGCCCCGTGACGCGGAACCGGACGTCCTCGTCCAGCACGTACTGGCGCCGCAGCGCCGCGTTCTCGGCCCGGCGCTCGAGGACGCGCTCCATGAATCGGTCGATCTCGCTGCCGGTGCTCTCGTCCTGCCCGGCCGCGAGGGTCAGGCCGGCCGTCAGCGCGGCGAGGACGGCGACGGCGGGCGCGGACGTCGAACGCCGCCGGTACGGGTATCGCGAGCGCATGGTGGTCTCCGGCGGACGGCAGCGCGGGCTTCGCGCGCGGGACCGCCATCGAGCAACATACCAGAACCGGCGGCAGCCCCGCGTACAATCAGGAGGGTCGGACCCGGGCGCGGTACGCGCCGAGTTTGCGCGTACCGCGCCCGGGTTGCGGCGGCGACGCGCCGAGGTCGGCGAACGGGCGCAGCGCCGGGTCCGGATCGAGTCGCTCATGCTCCGATTTCTCTCCTACTGGCTGACGACCGTGATCGCCCTCGGTGCGGCGGCCTGGATCCTGCCGGGGGTGTCGATCACGTCGGCCCCGGCGCTGGCGGTATCGGCCCTCGTGCTGG
Organism: Acidobacteriota bacterium; assembly: GCA_026708265.1. Classification (GTDB taxonomy): domain Bacteria; phylum Acidobacteriota; class Vicinamibacteria; order Vicinamibacterales; family UBA8438; genus JAGWAJ01. The sequence continues at coordinate 11,876 of JAPOVI010000206.1, read as the reverse complement.
GCATGGTGAACGCGGTCGTCCGGCCCATCCTCGTCATCCTGACCCTGCCGCTCACCTTCCTCACGCTGGGCATCTTCTACCTGGTCGTCAACGGAATCGCCTTCTCGCTGGCCGCCTGGCTGGTCGATGGATTCGAGGTCCGTTCGTTCGGGTGGGCGGTGCTGGGCGCGATCCTCGTCGGCTTCGTCTCGCTGTTCATCGGCGCGTGGGGGGACGGACGCCGCGGGCACTAGGAGCTGCGCCGCGGACCGGCACGGGAGCGGCAGCGGGTCGTGCTATTCTCCGCGGGACGAAGGGGGTCCAGAAGCAATGACAGCGCGACATTCGAATCTGTTTCTGATCGTTCCCGCGTTCGCGATGGTGCTCGCGGGTGCCTGCGGCGGCGGCGGCGAGATGGCCGAGCCCGAGCCGGAGCCGGTCGAGGAGGCGCCGGCCGAGGCGGCGCCGATGGAGATGATCGGCGGCGGGAACGCGACGCTCGTGCACGAAGGCCAGGCCGGCAGTCCGCACGTCAGCGTCGCCTGGACCGTCGGGGAGGGCAACATCTCGATCACCTACGGGCGGCCGTACCTCCGGGACCGCGTCGTCGGCGAGAGCGTGGAGCCGATGGCGGACCGGGTCTGGCGGCTGGGCGCCGACGAGGCGACGACGCTGGTGACGGACCGCGAGCTCATGCTCGGAGGCGAGACGATCCCGGCCGGCGAGTACACGCTCTGGACGATGCAGACGAGCGACGAGTACCACCTGATCGTCAACAGCGAGACCGGGCAGTGGGGCACGAACTACAACGCCGAGAACGACGTGGCTCACATCCCGATGGAGGTCGGCGAGCTCGATCCGCCGGCGGAGCAGCTCGTCATCTCGGTCGACGACGACTCGCTCGGATTCGAGTGGGGCGCGCTGGCGGCCAGCGTCCCGCTGATGGTGCACTAGTTGGCGAGCGCCTGCTCCGTCCACCGGACGCTGGCGCCCCGACGGCCCGCGTCCCGCTGATGGTGCACTGATCGCCGTTGCGCGGCGGGGACGGGAGCGTCCGAACCGGGGCGCGTCTCCGCCGCGTCGCTATCCCTGCCCCTGCATCGACTACGTGCTGGATACCGACCAATGACGACTCCCGATTCTCCTGCTGTCGACTGCCGTGCGCTCAACGACCGGCTCGTGAGCGTCCTGAAGCCGTTCGCGTCGCCGATCGCCATCTCGTTCCATGCGCCGGGCGAGACGCCGCCCGCGCCGCGCGTCGAGCCGCGCTACCCCGCGCCGAACGAGCACGGCCGCACGGGGCAGGTGCCGGCCGGTTGCGTCTTCTGGATCCAGGGAGCGGACCGCACCTTCGCCACCGCGGCCGCCGACCATGGCAACTGCAGCGTCGGGAGCTACACGCACGGCTTCCTGACGCTCGAGGAGGCCGCCGCGAAGGACGACGTGGGAGCGGTGCTCGAAGCCGGCTGGGTCGACCAGGCGGCGGTGATGTCGCTGCCGCACGTTGCCGACAAGCCCGGATCGGTCGTCTACGGTCCCCTCGCGGACTCTCCCTCTCCGCCCGACGTCGTGCTGCTCCGCATCAACGGCCTCGGCCTGATGACCTTGAAGGACGCCTTCCCCGACATGCCCATCGAGGGCAAGCCCCAGTGCCACATCGTGGCGATGGCGAAGGAGCAGAACGCGGTCGCCGCAAGTGTCGGCTGCGCCCTCAGCCGGTCGCGCACGGGAATGCGCTCCGAGGAGATGACCTGCGTCATCCCCGGCCGCCGGCTCGCCGAGGTGGTCGACACCCTCGAGGCGACCGTCGGCCTCGACCGCGCGATGGCGAGCTACGCATCCGCCGACGCGAAGCGCTTCGCGTAGCGGCGGTCGCCGGCTCGGCAACCCCGGGACAGCGGGGGCTGGTCTTGCGGAACTACCAGCAGGTTCAGAGCAGGTCAGGCAGGAACTGCGTGCCGACGAAGAGCGACGCCAGGAAGAGCGCCGACACGACGGCCGCCCGGGGAGAGAGTTCACCGGCCACCGCGAGCGCCATCGTCAGTTGGCTCGCGAGCCACAGCGCGGACACGTGCGACAGCATCCGAGCCCCCGACAAGGCGGTGGACGCCAGTTGCCCGTCGACGAACGCCGCCAGTGCGGCGGCGCGAGAGGACGCCGACGGCGGCAGGAACGGCGCGGGCCGGTAGTCCAGCGCGACCGCGATCATCAGCAGGCAGAAGGGGATCTGAGTCAGGAAGCAGATCCCGGTGAGCTCCGCGAGACGTGCCGGCGGCGCGGCGTCCTTGTAGAGGACGTTCATCGACAGCATCGCGAGCAGCGCCATGCCGAACCACGCCGGATAGCCCAGCATCATGCCGATGGTCATCAGCAGGGCAGGCGGGAGCATCTCCATCGGGACATCGAGGTAGCGCAAGAGCTCGATCTGCGCGGGTCGCGCCCGTTGGCCGAGCACGGTCGCAGAGATGCCGATGAGGCAACTGCACAGGATCGGTGCCGCGGCCGCCGCCCACCAGTCGGGGGCGCAGGAGAGTTGCTCTCGGAAGAAGACCGTCGGACGGAAGACGTAGTCGCAGGTGCGGCGTAGCACGGCTCGCTCCTCCCTACTCGACGAGCCGCCGGGTCTCCGCGGCGGCGACGAGCCGGATCGTCAGGGCGCACACGCCGCCGTAGGCCGTGGCGAGCGCAAGCGCAGCGGCCACCCGGCCGCTCACCGTCCCCCAGTACGCCAGGAGCTCGTCCAGGAAGCCGTAGCGCTCGGCGAGGAGGGCGATCAGCACGATCGGCAGGACCAGCAACAACGGCAGGACCTGCCCCAGCTTCTGGCGGAACAGCATCCGCGAGGCGACCACGGTGGCGGAGAACAGGAGCAGTCCGACCTGCTCGACCATCCAGGCTGCCGGCGAGCTTCGGAAGTCGCCGCGAAGATAGACCAGCGAGGTGAGCGTCCAGAGTGATACGACGCAGGCTCCGGTAAGCGCGAACTTGGAGAGACAGAGGTCGACGGTCCGAATCGGGAGCGTGCGCAGCCAGGCGAACGAGCCCTTGGTCTTCTCGCGCGAAACGAACCACTCGCCCCACAGGAGCGCGCAGAGGAAGTTGAGGTTGCTGACGAAGGCCAGCAGCACGCCCCTCTCCTGGGGGTTGCCCAACGCGATGCCCAGCCCGGTGATGGCCAGCGCACCGGCATGCGCGGCCGCGACGCCCTTCCAGTGGATGCGAAGGTCCTTGCCCATCAAGGCGAGGACGTGTCGGGTAGTCACGATAGTTGCGCTCCGTGATAGGCGGCTTCGATGATGCTCCGAGGTTGTTCCTCGGCGCAGTCCGCATGTTCGGCCAGCGTCGCGGCAAGCGCCCCGTCCCGGCGCGCGAGCACCCAATGGGCGCCGCGCGCGCGCCAGGCGAGGCTTGCTTCCTGCAGGTCGAGCGGTACGTGGCCGGAGCAGCGATAGAGCGCCATCCGATCCAGTTCGCGCCGCGTCGACTCGAAGATGATGCTCCCGTCCCGCAGTATGAGGAGATCGTCGGCAACCTGCTCGAGGTCCTCGAATATGTGGGAGGAGAGAATGACCAGCAGTTCTTCTCCCCGCTCCGCCACCAGCTCGCGCAGCGTCTGCTGTATGCCGGCGCGCACACTGGGGTCGAGGCCGGCGGTTGGTTCGTCGAGGACGAGGACCTCGGCCCGCGAGCCGATGCCCGCTACGATTCCCAGCTTCACGAGGTTGCCCTTCGACAGGTCGCCGACGCGCTTCGTCGGATTCAGTTGAAGGCGGGTGCAGAGGCCGTCCGCGAGACTGACGTCCCAGCGCTCGTAGATCCGGCTCACGAATGTCAACAGCTCCCGGACCCGCAACTCGTCGTAGAAGACCGGCGTTTCCCGGATGTAGCCGAAGCGGCCCTTCCAGTCCGGGTCGTCCCATGGCACGTCGCGGCCGGCGTATGCGATGCTCCCTCCGGCGGGACGCAGCTGCTGCGTAAGTAGATTGAGCAGCGTGGACTTGCCGGCGCCGTTCGGACCGAGAATGCCGCAGACGCGGCCGGGACGCAGGGTGAGAGAGATCGGCCCGAAGTCGAATCCGGGAAACGTGTAGGCGAGGTCCCTTATCTGGAGAGTATGTCCCATGCCGAGAAGTCCTCGTCGACCAGCCGCACCTCGAACCAGGCGGCTGCCATCAGCAGGAAGAAGCCCGAGCCTACGGCTACGGCGATGCCACGGAGACGCATCGGGCGGCCGTACGCCAGACAGCCGATGCAGTCGCCCAGCAGCACCCAGGCGGCGCTCGCTCCCAGGAGGAGAGCCGTGAACTCCAGCGCTACGTGCGGAGCGGCGAGGGGCAGGAGCTCGGGAGCAACGCGCCGGAGGTTGGCCAATCCGACCCCAAGGAAGTAGCCGTTCCACATCAGCACCAACGACGTGTAGATTCCAAACGTCAGGGCGCCGGCGACCAGGGAGACCAGCACGCGCGAGTTGTTGGCTACGAGGATCCAATAGAACTCGGCGCCAGTCGCGCGGGGTGGATTCACAGGCAGCTCGACGCCCCCGGACTCCGACAAGATCCATCCCGTGGCGACGGTGCCGGCGAGCACGGCTGCGTTCGCACACATGGCGCGCAGGTATGCCCTTCCGAACGCGGGCCGGGAAATGGCCGGACCAGCCTGCCGGCGGCGCCCACGGGCTGGTCCGACCAGCTTCAACGCACGCTCCGCTCGGCTATCCCATGCCGACGATGCCGCACACGACAGCGCCGACCACGGCGAGGGTGGCACAGGTGGCCGCGCCGGCCGCGGCAAACACGTACCAATCCGAGCCCATGCCCCAGAAGGCGCCCCAGTGTGCCAGCGGGTCCGTGACGTAGGTGCCCTGTCCCAACAGCGGGATCGCGAGCAGCGCGACCAGAGTCGAGGTTGCAACCAGGCTTCTCAGGTTCATCTTTCCTCCCTCGTGCTTGACGCACGGTACGCATAGCGGATTGACGAGACTCACGATCGGGCGCGGCCCTCAGAGAACGCCGGTGAGGCCGCAGGCGAGACTGCCGATGCCCGGGATGAAGGAGCACATCACAGCGCCTGCCACGCCGAATGCCGCGGATTCGCCGCGGCTCATGCCGAACGACCACGCCCAGTGCGCCATCGGGCTCGCGGCAACCGTGGCCTGCACGATGACGACCATCGCGGGCAACGCCGCGAGGGTGGATGCCGCAACCAGCGGTCTGTTTCTCATCGGTCCTCCTGACGGTGTGCGGGACGGGCAAGACGCCCGTCGGTTGACGATGCGGCGCGTCGCGCGCCGCGCTTGCCGGACGCTCCGATGGAAAGCAAAGCGCGCGCCAGACCGCTCAAGTGCCGTGGCCGGACGGGGAAGGCGCCCGCGCATATTGGCCCAGACGCGGTGCGACGTGGCCGTGGCGAGTCCGCCCGGTGGCGCCGGCGGGCCGCAGGGCTCGAGCGGTGGGCGGATTCGAGTCCGCCAGTTGTCGCTCCGCCCGGGCTGCCGTGGAATGCGACCGTACCTGCCGGCATGCGCTGCGCACGAGCGCGGGCACCGGGAGTTGGCAGCGTCACGACGGCGTGCGTCCGTCCGGCGGCGGACGGCCTGCGGTTCTGCCGCGCGGATTCGTGATCTCCGGGCGAGCGTGGCGCTCCGACGGTACCGGCAACCGCGGTCACGCTGGTGGTAACGGTGGTCGCGAGCGCCGTCTGCGGATGCCGCGTTGACACTTCCCGCCCGCCCCCGTATAACCACAGGCGGAAGCGGCGGGCGACAGGCGCGCCGCAAGCGGACACCGACCGCAGTCGGAGTGCACGCCATGCCGATTCGCCTCGCCTCGTTGGCGCTGTCCGTCGCGTTCGCAGCCACGGCCGCTCCCGTCCTGGCGCAGGAGGCCGGCGCGCCGGCCGTCGACTTCCAGCGCGAGGTGCGGCCCATCCTCGCGGACAACTGCTTCCAGTGCCACGGGCCGGACGAGAGCACGCGGCAGGTGCGGCTCCGGCTCGACACCGAAGCGGGAGCGTTCTCCGAGCGTCCGAGCGGCCGGCCGGTCGTGCCGGGGGACGCGGCGGCGAGCCTCGTCTACCAGCGCATCGCGCACGACGACCCCCGGAGACGGATGCCGCCGCCCGCGCTCTCGCCGAAGACGCTGACCGACGGGGAGGTCGACCTCCTGCGGCGCTGGATCGACGAGGGTGCGTCGTGGGAGCAGCACTGGGCCTTCGAGCCGATCGAGCGCCCCGGCGCCCCGGCGGTGCCCGACGCGACGTGGGCGCGCGGCCCCGTGGACCGATTCGTGGCGGCGCGACTGGAGGCGGAGGGACTGGCGCCGGCTGCCGAGGCGGACCCGCGCACCCTGGCGCGCCGCGTGGCGCTGGACCTTACCGGCCTTCCGCCGGACCCGGAAACGCTGGACGCGTTCCTGCGGGATCCGTCCGACGCCGGCTACGAGCGGCTCGTCGACCGCCTGCTCGCCTCGGTGCACTGGGGCGAGCACCGCGCCCGCTACTGGCTCGACGCCGCGCGCTACGGGGACACGCACGGGATCCACATCGACAACTACCGGGAGATGTACCCGTACCGCGATTGGGTCATCGGCGCGTTCAACGCGAACAAGCCGTTCGACACGTTCACGCTGGAGCAGCTCGCCGGCGACCTCCTTCCCGAGCCCACGCTCGACCAGCTCGTCGCCACCGGCTTCCAGCGCAACAACATCACGACCAACGAGGGCGGGGTCGTCCCCGAGGAGTACGAGGTCATCTACGCCAAGGACCGGGCGGAGACGATCGGCGGCGTCTACCTGGGCCTGACCGTCGGCTGCGCGACCTGCCACGACCACAAGTTCGACCCGATCGCGCAGAGCGAGTTCTACGCGCTGACCGCCTTCTTCCGGAACACGACGCAGTACGTGATGGACGGCAACGTCTCCGACCCGCCGCCCATCCTCGTCGTTCCCGAGGGCTCGGAGCGCGCCCTGTGGTCCGAGCTTCGCGCGGAAGCGGCGGAGACCGAGGCGGGAATCGCGCGCCGCGCCGCCGCGGTCGACGCGGCGTTCACCGAATGGCTCGCGACCGGCGCCTATCGGGCCCTGCGGTCGCCGCTCGATCGCGCGTCGGAGTGGATGCGCCTCGACCTCGACGCTCCCGCCGGGCCGGTCTTCCGCATGGACGGGGAGCCTCGGCCGGTCACCCTGGAAGGGGACGCGCGCATCGGCGCCGGGCCGCACGGGCTGCCGGCGGTCACGTTCGGACCGGAAGCCGCCGCGCGCCTGCCGTCGCTCCCGCTGGACGCCGACACCCCGTTCTCGCTCGCCCTCTGGATCTACCAGCCCGAGGCGGAGGGGAACTTCGTGGTCGCCGGCCAGGACGACCCCGACGACGGGTCGCGCGGCTGGGCGCTGACGCTCGGGTCGCGGCAGCTCTCGTTCCGCATGACCGGCGACGAGCATCCGGACGAGCCCGGCCGGCCGTCGCCGCGCATCGCCCCGAGCAACCTGAAGCGGATGCCCCCCGGCGAATGGACCCACGTCGTGATCACGCACGACGGGTCGGGAGAACGGGCAGGGCTGAACGTCTTCCGCGACGGGGACGTCGTCGAGGCGTCCGGCAGCGAGTTCTTCACGAGGGTGCTCGGGAGCATCCGCACCGCGCGACCCTTGCTGCTCGGACGCAGCGCAACCCGCGACCAGGATGGTCCGGACGAGCCGGAGATGCGCTACTTCGACGGCGGCGGCATCGCCGACCTGCGCATCTTCAACCGCGCGCTGACGGTGCAGGAGGCGCGCGTCGTGTCCCTGTGGCCGGCGCTCGAGCGGGCGCGCGGCCGGCTCCTGCACGCCCTGGACGACCGGGAGCGCGAGGCGCTGCGCGTCTACTTCCTGGGCGTCGAGGATGCCGCCTACCGGCGTCTGCTCGCCCGCAGCCAGACGATCGAGCGGGAGTGGCGCGAGATGCGGCGGCGCGGCGGCATCACCCACGTCATGCACGAGCGTTCCGACGCCGAGCCGGAGGCGCACGTCCTGGACCGCGGGATGTACGACCAGCCGCGCGAGCGCGTCGCGGCCGGGGTGCCGGCGGCGCTTCCGCCACTGGCCGCCTCGCTGCCCCGAAACCGCCTCGGCCTGGCCCGCTGGCTGGTCGACGACGCCAACCCGCTGACCAGCCGGGTGACGGTGAACCGCTTCTGGCAGCAGGTGTTCGGCACGGGCCTCGTGGCGACGAGCGAGGACTTCGGAGCGCAGGGCGAATTGCCCAGCCATCCCGAGCTTCTCGACTGGCTGGCGTCGGAGTTCCGCGCGTCGGGCTGGGACGTGAAGCGCTTCTTCCGCATGCTCGTCACGTCCGCCACCTACCGGCAGTCCGCGGCCGCGACGCCCGAGAAGCTGGAGCGCGACCCGGAGAACCGGCTGCTCTCGCGAGGCCCCCGGTTCCGGATGGATGCGGAGATGGTTCGGGACTACGCGCTCGCGGCCAGCGGCCTGCTGGTGCGCACCGTGGGCGGCCCGAGCGTGCGGCCCTACCAGCCGGAGGGCGTCTGGTCGACGGTGGCGATGCCGCAGAGCAACACGCGCCTCTACCGGCAGGACGAGGGCGACGCGCTGTACCGGCGCAGCCTCTACACGTTCTGGAAGCGCTCGGCGCCGCCGCCCTCGATGGAGATCTTCAACGCGCCGACGCGCGAGCACTTCACGGTCCGGCGCGAACGGACGAACACGCCGCTCCAGGCGCTGGTCGTGATGAACGATCCGCAGTTCGTCGAGGCCTCGCGCCACCTCGCGCAGCGCGCCCTGCGCGAGGTGGGCGGTTTCGACCCGCTGCTCGACTTCGTGACGACGCGGCTCGTGGCGCGATCGTTCGATGACGCCGAGCGCGCGGTGGCCAGACGAACCTACGACCGCCTGCTCGATGCCTACGAGGCCGACACCGAGGCGGCCCGCGAGCTCCTCGAGGTGGGGGAGTCGGGGCCCGACGAGACGCTGCCGGCGGCAGAATCCGCCGCCTGGACGATGCTGGTCAACCAGGTGCTGAACCTGGACGAGGCGCTGAACAAGTAGTTCGCGATCCGGAAAGGGCCGATCGCGCCCTCCGGAGCCGCGCGGCGTCCGGGACGACCGCCGGGCGCGGCACGCAGGCGCAGGACGGTAACGAGGAAGAGGTCGAAGATGGATCCAATCCGAGAGGCGGTGCTGGCCGAGACGCGGCGGCAGTTCTTCGGCCGGGTCGCGAAGGGCATCGGGGGCCTCGCGCTCTCCAGCCTCCTGGCCGAGGACGCGTTCGCGGTTCCCGGGTTGCCCCAGGCGGCCGCGGGCGGACCCGCCGCGGGGGGGCTGCCGTCGCTCCCGCACTTCGCGCCGAAGGCGAAGCGCTGCATCTACCTGCACATGATGGGCGCGCCGCCGCAGATGGACCTGCTCGACTACAAGCCGCAGATGCGCGACTGGTACGACCGGGACCTGCCGGAGTCGGTGCGCGGCGGGCAGCGGCTGACGACGATGACGTCGGGGCAGGCGCGCTTCCCGATCGCCCCGTCGGTGTTCGAGTTCCAGCAGCACGGCCGGAGCGGGGCGTGGATCTCCGAGATCCTGCCGTACACGGCGCGCATGGTGGACGACATCGCCATCATCCGCTCCATGCACACCGACGCCATCAACCACGAGCCGGGCATCACGTTCATCCAGACCGGCCAGCAGATTCCGGGCCGGCCGTGCATCGGGGCGTGGTTCGCCTACGGGCTCGGCAGCATGAACGAGGACCTGCCCACCTTCGTGGTGATGAACGCGGAGAAGAGCCACCCGAAGTCGGGGGTGCAGGCGATCTCCGCCAAGCTGTGGAGCGCGGGCTTCCTCTCGCCGGAGTACGCGGGCGTCGGACTCCGCGGGGGGGCGGACCCGGTGCTCTACCTGCGGGATCCGGACGGCGTGTCGCGCGGCGTGCGGCGGCAGATGCTCGACGGCCTCGGCGAGCTGAACCGGATGCAGCACCAGCAGCTCGGCAGCCCCGAGACCCTGGCCCGCATCCAGCAGTACGAGATGGCCTACCGGATGCAGATGTCGGTGCCGGAGATGGCCGATCTCGCGAGCGAGCCGGAGAGCACCTTCGAGCGCTGGGGCGAGGAGGCGAAGCAGCCCGGCAAGTTCCAGAACGCGGCGCTGATGGCCCGGCGGCTGGTCGAGCGCGGCGTGCGCTTCGTGCAGATCTACCACCGGGGCTGGGACGTGCACGCCTTCGCTCCGGAGGTGCTGCCGGCCCAGGCGCGCGACGTCGACCGGGCGGCGTGGGCGCTCATCCAGGATCTCAAGGAGCGCGGGCTGTTCGACGAGACGCTCGTCATCTGGGGTGGCGAGTTCGGCCGCACCATCTACTCGCAGGGCCGGCTGACGCCGACCGACTACGGACGCGATCACCATCCGCGCTGCTTCACCCTGTGGATGGCGGGCGGCGGCGTCAAGGGCGGGGTGGTGCACGGCGAGACGGACGAGTTCTCCTACAACATCGTCAAGGACCCGGTGCACATCCGGGACCTCCAGGCGACGATCCTGCACCTGTTCGGCATCGACCACGAGCGGTTCACGTACCGGCACCGAGGGCTCGACGCGCGGTTGACGGGGGTGGAGCCGGCCCGCGTGGTGCGGGAGGTCGTGGCCTGAGGGCGGCGGTGCGCGTCGAGTAACATCGTCGGGTCATGATGTGCCCGCACTCGAGCGGGTGACGACGGTACGCGAGTCAGTCCCATCCGGGCAGCCGGTTGGAGGGAGGTCGAGATGCAGCATCGGGGAGTTGTCGCGTTGGTGGCGGCGGTCGCGGTCGCCGCGCTGCTGGCGGCGCCGGCCGTCGCGCAGGAAGCCGGGGCGGCCCAGCCGCCGCGGACGTCGTGGGGAGCGCCGGACCTCGGGGGGGTCTGGGACTTCCGCACCATCACGCCGCTCGAGCGGCCCGAGGAGTTGAGCGAGCAGGACGTGCTCACCGACGAGCAGGCGGCCGAGCGCGAGGCCCGCGCCATCGAGCAGAACGTCGACCGGCCGCCGCCCCCCGGGAGCACCGGCGGCTACAACCGGTTCTGGGTCGACACGCCGAGCTTCGTCGACAACACCCGCACGTCGCTCATCGTCGATCCGCCGGACGGGCGGCTGCCGGCGCTCCAGCCGGGCGTCTCGCACCAGATCGGCTCCCTGGGCGAGGATCTGCAGGCCGAGCGGCCGATCCGCTACCGCGTCGGCGGGGCCGGAGTGGACGGTCCCGAGGACCGCGGCATCGCCGAGCGCTGCATCCTCGGTTTCGCCAACGGGCCGCCGCTGCTGCCGGGGGGCTACAACCAGAACGTGCAGGTGTTCCAGACGCCCGACCACGTCGTGATCCTCAACGAGATGGTCCACGACCCGCGCATCGTCCCCCTCGACGGGCGCCCGCACCTGCCGGGCGATCTGCGGCAGTGGAACGGCGACGCCCGCGGCTACTGGGAGGGCGACACGCTGGTCATCGAGAGCACGAACTTCAGCGACCTCGTGCCGAGCTACAACCCGACCGTCGCGTCGGCGATGGGGTCGGGCGAGCACCTGCGGCTCGTCGAGCGGCTGACGCGCGTGAGCGCCGACACGCTGCTCTACGAGTACACCGTGGACGATCCGGTGACGTTCACCCGGCCCTTCACGGTCGCGCTCCCGATGCGCTTCTCCGAGGTGCCGATGTTCGAGTATGCCTGCCACGAGGGGAACTACGGGCTGCTGAACATCCTGCGCGGCGCGCGGGAGGACGACCGGGCGGCCGCGATGGCCGAGGCGCAGGACCCGCGGTAGGGAACGCGCAGCGGGCACGCGCGACAGGGTAACGACCCCGCGGCGGCGCTCTCGTGAGAGCGCCGCCGCGGGGTCGACGAGCCAGCGAGAGAAGAGGCAGGAGAGCGGCGCCCACGC
>JAPOVI010000172.1 GCA_026708265.1 Acidobacteriota bacterium | reverse complement strand
TCGCCGTCCTTGCCCCGCTTGCCGAGCTGCCGTCCGGAGCCGTCCGGCACCCTGCCTTCGAGCACCGCGCGGAAGGTGTCGGGATCGACCGGCCCTGTCAGCCCGAGCTCTTCCGCGCCCCTGCCGGCCCAGGCGCTGGCCTCGCGGTGCTCGGGGTCGTCCTTCGCATAGTAGCCGTCGCGCTCGTAATAGGACGCGCCCTGCGAGGCCGAGGCCAGTGCGCCGATCGACAGCACCGGTCAGAACCACTCGGGGCGTGCGGCACCCTTCTCCGACGCGTCGCCCTCGGCGGCGGCAGCAGCGTCCCCCGGTGCCGCTTCTGCCCCGGCCTCGCCGGTGTTGTCGGCAGGGATGGCGGTCTTGCCTCGCTTCGGTGACGCTGAATCGCCGCCCGCTTTCGCCGGACCGCCGATTGCCGCCGGCGGTTCATCCGGCTCGTCCTGCCCGGACCCTTCGCCCTTGCACTCGCTACTCCCGTCTCCGGGGCGTTCGGTTTCTTCCCCGTCGGCGGCAGCGGCATCGGGATCGGCATCGCTGCATGACGGCGCGACGTCGGTCTCGACCGCCACCGTCCCCGCCGGCAGCGGAACCAGGTCGAGCTCGCCCTGAAGCGGGCCGTGGCCGGGCGCGTCGTCCGACGCCAGCAACGGCCTTCCCGGAACCGCGCCCGCTTCGCCCGGCGGCGCCGGGATCGCAATGCCATCATCGCAGCCGGGTTCGACGGCCGGCGCTGACGCCGCGATATCCGCGTCGTCCGCGCGGTCGGGGGGCTCGGCCCCGTCTCCCTCGCGCGGCGCGAACCGCGCCGACGCCTGCGGCCGAGCGACATATTTCAGGCGGATGGAGGCGACCGGGAAGGGGCCGGGGAACTTGAGATAGCCCGAGAGGTTCTCCAGCCGCATGATCTCCGACGGCAGCGCCAGCGCGCGCAGCTCGCGGCGCGGCGTCAGGCTCACGCCGTCGCGGATGGTGTTGGCGCCGTAGGAGTAGCCCTCGGCGATCTCCTCGATCTCGCTGCGGCCGAGGCTGTCGGCAGACCACTGCGCGGTGTCGCGATCCGGCGCGGCCAGCACGACGCGGGTGCCGCAGAGCCCCGAGATGGTCTCCGCGCCGTTCCGGCCGTAGAGGTCGCGGAGCGCCGAGGCGACCTGCACGCCGAGCACGAAACAGCCGCCGAACTGGCGGCTCTCGGCAAGCCCGGGCTGCAATGACGGCACCTGGTGGAGCGTCGGCAGCTCGTCGAGGATCACCCAGATGCGCCGGCCGTCGTCCTGGCCGAGCGACAGCATGGCGTTGACCGCGATCTCCAGCCAGGTCGAGATCAGCCCGCGCAGGCTGGCATGCTGGTCGCCCCTCGACGTGAGGAACAGGAAGCCCTGCCGGTCCTCGTTCGAGACCCACTCGCGGATCGAGAAGGGCTCGCCCTCGTCGGGCAGGAACTCGAAGGCGGCGAGGTTGGCGGTGAGCATGGCGCGCACGCTGAGCGCGGTCTTGGGGTTGTCGGGGTCGACGATGGACTGCGCGACCGTGCCCTCCATGGCCTGCGCCAAGGCGGTGAGATCGGTCTTGAGCAGGTGCTCGACCAGCACCTTGTTGTCCTTGACCCCCTTCTCGCGCAGCACGCCCGCGCCGTTGGCGAAGAGCTGCCTTGCGGCGGTGACCCAGAAGGGATCGACGGTGTCCTTCTGCTGCGGGATGAGCGCCGCGGCCATCATGTCGAAGTCGCGCGGACCCCTGGCCTCGAGGAAGGGCGACCAGCGGGGCGCCCGCGCATCGAGCGGGTTCATCAGCACGTCGCGGGCCGGATCGAAGAAGGTCGCGGTGTAGGAGCCCATCTTGTCGTAGATGACGCAGCGTTCGCCGCGCTCCCTGATCTGGGCCACCAGGTCCGAGATCAGCACGGTCTTGCCGGAGCCGGTGGTGCCCGAGACGATCGTGTGCTGGGTCTCGGTCCGCTCGGGATAGGGAATGCCGGCAATCCTGTAGGGTCGAAGCCTCTTCCCGCCCGGCGCGCGGTCGAGCAGGCGGAGATGGACCGGCCGCACCCGGCGGCGCAGTTCGGCCGCGGTCACGAGCTCGGCCCCCCGGAGGCGGCGCTGGCGGCCGAGCTGCGCACCGCGATACCAGAAGACGGCAAGGAACAGCACGATCAGCCCGCCGCCGGCCTTCAGCCCGAGCCAGGCGCTCGCCAGCAGCTCGTCCAGGATCCGCTCGCGCGCCTCCAGCGCGGGAACCGAGACGGCAATGTCGCGGATGGCGAGCACGCGCACGGTGCCGTCGGCGAAGCGGATCTCCTGGCCCGAGTCCGGGTCGTAGCCGAGGGCGAGCTTGCTCTCCGCCAGCGTCACCATGCCGGCGGCGTACCACTCCGCGCCCGAGGTCGAGCGCCACAGGTTCCAGGCCGG
>JAPOVI010000377.1 GCA_026708265.1 Acidobacteriota bacterium | reverse complement strand
GAAGACGCGCTGCCGGCTGGCGTTGACCAGGTTGGTCCGCGGCAGGGTGTGGAACGTCCCGGCCGGCGCGACGGGCACCGTGATCGACGACTGGACCATGTCGGGGATGACCGGCATGCCCGGCCGGCACTCCTGGCCGTTGATGACGGCGCCGCGGCAGGTCGGCTGGCGCCCCGTCGGGCCGCCGTCCTCGGTGTAGACCGAGTTCGGCGTGATGATCCAGTTGACCGGCAGCAGCTCGTCGACGCGCTGGATGTCGCCCGTCAGGCGGCCGGTCACGCTGTTCAGGACCAGGCTGACCTGCGCTCCGTAGGGCAGCGGGAAGAAGCCGCCCAGCTTGAAGTCGTGCTTGAAGTCGACGCCGTCGTAGGCGACGGACGCCCCTCCCGGCAGGCTGACGTTGTAGCGGTTGACGTCGGTGCGGTCGCAGAAGCGGTCCCCGTTGGGGTCGCCCCGGGTGTCGCACTCGGTCGTGATCCTGCGCTGCGTCGTCAGGCTGCTGATGAGCTGCCCGCCGCCCGGCAGGCGCGCGTTCAGGGCGAGCTCGAAGCCGTTGTAGACGCTGGCGTGGCCGATGGGGTTGGTGACGACGTTGTCCACCTGCGCCAGCAGGTCCTTGCTGGCGATGTCGTAGACCTTGAAGACCTCGCCGTTGATCGGGTTCACGACCTCGACCTCGCGGAACGATCCCGGCGCCTCCCAGTGCCGGTTGTAGAGGAACATCCCCTCGTAGCCCTGGTCGGTGAAGAGGATGTCCTTGAACGACCGCCGGTACCAGCCGGCGCTGAGCGAGACGTTGCGGGTGAGCTCCCGCTCCACGCTGAGCGACGTCTCGATGTTGTACTCCCGCACCAGATCAGGGTCGATGTCGTCGAGCCGCCGGGTGCCGAAGTTCGCCGGCAGCCGGGTGAAGTCGAGCTCCTCGTCCTGCACGATGCTGTCACCGTTGGGGTCGGTCCAGGGCAGGTTGAAGGTCTGGATCGCCATCGGGTTGACCCGGTTGGGGAGCGCCGTGGTGGTGGGCGTCAGGTACTTGCCGGTGCTGAACTTGATCGCCGTCCGGGCGTCGCCGAAGACGTCCCAGGCGATCCCGAAGCGGGGTGACCACGCCGGGCCCCAGCACGGCACGCAGTCGACCGCCGCGAAGTCGCGCGGCCCGATGAAGCGGCCCGCCGGCATCGACTGCGGCGGGACCGACCCGTTCAGCCAGTCGGCCCGCAGGCCGCCGGTGACTGTCACCCGGTCGATGGTCCAGGCGTCCTGCACGAACCACCCGGTCTCGTTGACCGAGTTCAGCCGGATCCAGGGCCAGTTGCCGGCCTGGATCTCGTAGGCGGCGCCGTTGCGGATGCGGATCCGCCCGATGTCGCCGTTGTTGAAGCGGTGCTGCTCGGCGGTCCCCCAGGCGTACGAGAAGCCGGTCTTGAAGTTGTGCGAGCCGGTGACGTACGACACGGCGGCCATCACCCGTTCGCTGGGCAGGTTCCAGGTGAAGTCCTGGACCGCGTCGAACTGGATGTTCTGGTCGAGGTCCTCCTTGCGGACGAACTGCAGCCAGTTGTCCGACCAGCGCGGGAAGACCGTGTTGGGCTGCGGGTCGCTGCAGCAGTCGGCGACGCCGGAGCTCCCGTAGCCCGCCTCGAGGAGCAGCCGGTTGCTGACGGTCGACGTCCACTTGGCCTGGCCCTGCCAGTACGGCGCGTGGTGCCAGCCCTGCCCCTTGTTCTGGTAGTCGCGGGCGGTCTCGGGGTCGGGGCCCCGCTGCCCGGGGATGAGGAGCGCCGACTGGATCCACTCCGAGTCCGGGCCGGCCCGCCATTGGCCCCGGTAGCGGGACTCGTGCGGCAGATCGATGTACGGGCCGCGCCGCTTGTTGAGCCGGTCGAGCGAGATGCTGAACTTGTGGATCGGGGTCGCCTGGAACGTGATCCGGGTGACGGTGGAGATGATGTCCTCTTCGTTGAAGAACTGGCTGCCGTCGTCGAAGAGCCAGCCCGGCTCCGGCGTCCAGGCGCCCCAGTAGCGGATCGACTCGTGGAACCAGATCCGGTCCTGGAGGATCGGCCCCCCGATGGAGCCGGAGTAGTCGAACAGCTTGTTGAAGTCGGCGGCCCGCGTCGTCCCCGCCGCCTGCAGCCGGTCGGAGTAGTTGTCGGCGATCCAGCCGCCCGCGGTGTGGCCGAAGTAGCCCTGCCCGCTGAAGATGTTCCCGCCCTCCTTGGGGACGATGTTCATCACGACGCCGCCCGCCTGCATCTCGGCGCTGCCCCCGCCGCCGCCCGCCTGGACCGCCATCTCCTGCGTGGCGAGGTCCTGGTTGTACATGACCGGCACGCCCTCGAGGGCCAGCAGGTCGAGGGTCATGCCGTCCTGCACGACGGTGGTGTGCTTGGCGTTGGCGCCCCGCGCCTCGAGCTGCAGGTCGTTCACGTAGCGCGACCCGCCGACGTCGATCCCCGCCATCGAGACGCCCGGGACCATCATCGCCTGCGTCCAGGGGCTGCCGGTGTTGACGACGTTGTCGAGCACCTCGCGGGAGAGCACCTGCACCCGCGCCGCCTGCTGCACGTCGACGACCGGGGCCTCGCCGGAGACGGTGACCGTCTCCTCGAGCGCCCCGACCGACATCCGGGCGTCGACCTCGGCCGTGAACTCCGAGGGCAGGTCGATGCCCTCCTGCACGACGGTGCCGAATCCGGCGAGCGTGAACGTCAGGCTGTAGATTCCCGGGCGCAGGTTGATGATGCTGTAGCGGCCCTGGCCGTCGGTAACCGCGACGCGGCGGCCCTCGATGAGAGCGGGGCTCGCCGCCTCGACGGTGACTCCCGGCAGGATGCCGCCGGTGTCGTCGCTCACCTGGCCCCCGATCGCGCTCTGCGCCGCGGCCGATGCAGGCCAGAGGGCCGCCGCCGCAAGCAGCAGGCCGGGTGCCGTTGTGCGAACGAAACGCATGGTTCAGCCCTCCGTATCGGGGGACGGTAACGGAATCGGTCGACGCACGAAAACGTCGGGGTGATCGGTCTGCGAGAGCGCGGGGATGAGCACCGGCGCGTGGGGAGCGGGAAGGGGCGCGACGCACGCCGGGGCCTCTGCGCCCCAACTCTCGCGCTTGACACCCTGTTCGCGCGGCTTCGATAATACCGGATTCCAGAGTCTGCGCCGCGGATCCTGCGGCACCAGGAGTCGCGCCGGCGCAGGCTGCCAGCGCGCGCCTCCGGGGCGCGCCGGCGCGGAGCCGTTGCACGCCGCAGCGCGGGAGGGCTCAGTGCGGACGACATCCAGACCGCGGCGCACCCCGAGGTACTTGGCCGCCCTGGCGTTCGCCGGCGCCCTGCCGCTCGCGGGCGCGGCGCAGGCGGCGGGCCAGTCTGCCGAGCCCGCTGTGGCCCCGCCCGGCGCTCCGTCCGCGGACGCGGCCGAGTTCCGCTCCGTTCTCGATCGCTACTGCACGGCGTGCCACAACGATCGCCTGCGGACGGCGAACCTGACGCTGGAGTCGCTGGACGTGGCTCACGTCGGGGCGGGCGCCGAGACCTGGGAGAAGGTCATCCGCAAGCTGCGCGCGCGCGAGATGCCGCCCCCGCGGCGCCCCCGGCCCGACGACGCCACGTACGTCCGCTTCGTCGACTGGATCGAGGGCGAGCTCGACGTCGCCGCGTTGGCGAATCCCAACCCGGGCGCGGAGACGATCCACCGGCTCAACCGGACCGAGTACACGAACGCGATCCGCGATCTGCTGGCGCTCGAGATCGACGGCCGGGAGCTGCTGCCGGCGGACGACCAGAGCTACGGCTTCGACAACATCGCCGACGTGCTGACGCTGTCGACCTCGCTCCTCGAGCGATACATGCTGGCCGCCGGGAAGATCGCGCAGCTCGCCGTCGGCAGCCCGTCCATCCGCAAGACGACGGCCGTCTACGCCACCTCCCCCGTGCTGCGGCAGCACTACCGGATGAGCGAGCTGCACCCGTTCGGCTCGCGCGGCGGATTCGCCACCCGGCACTACTTCCCGGTCGACGGCGAGTACGAGATGCGCGTCACGCTGGAGCGGACGCACGGCGACGCCATCAAGGGGCTGCAGCGGCGTAACCGGCTCCAGGTGCGGCTGGACCGGCACCAGGTCGCCGAGTTCCTGATCGGCGGCGACGGCCAGCGGGAGGCATGGAGCGCCGTCTTCAACCTGACCCCCTACGAGCGCGAGGCCGACGAGGACCTGCGCCTGCGGCTCCCGGTAACCGCCGGGATGCACGAGATCGCGCTTTCGTTCCCGCGCACCAGCGCCATCGCGGAGGGGGTGCTCGAGCCGATCAGCGCCGCGGAGACCTATCACTACGCGGGCGACCGCGACGCCCCGATGGCGGTCTGGATCGTCGAGATCGAAGGACCGTTCGAGGGAGGCGCGCCGCCCGCCGCGGGCACCGCTCCGGCCGCGGCGGCCGCACCTTCCCCGGCTGCCGCCGGGTCGGCGAACGCTGCCGCGGGCGCCGCCGTGTCCGCGGAACCCGCCCCGACGCCGAGTCGCCAGCGCATCTTCACCTGCACGCCGGACGACCCGTCCGCGGAAGCGGAGGCGGCGTGCGCGGCCGAGATCCTCGGCACGCTCGCCCGGCGCGCGTTCCGGCGGCCGATCGAGAGCGACGACGTCGACGCGCTGCTGGCGTTCTACGACGCCGGACGGGCGCGCGGAGGCTTCGAGGCGGGCATCGAGTTCGCCCTGCGGGCCATCCTCGTCGATCCCGAGTTCCTCTTCCGCATCGAGGTCGACCCGGCGGGGACGCCCCCCGGGACGCCGTACCGCATCTCGGACCTCGAGCTGGCGTCGCGGCTGTCGTTCTTCCTCTGGAGCAGCCTCCCGGACGACGAGCTGCTCGCACTGGCCGAGGCGGGCATGCTGCGCGAGCCGGGCGTCCTCCGGGCCGAGGTGCGGCGGATGCTGGCCGACCCGAAGTCGGCCGCCCTCGTCGACAACTTCGCGGGGCAGTGGCTCTTCCTCCGCAACATGCGGAGCGTGAAGCCGGACCCGATCGCCTTTCCGGAGTTCGACGGCAACCTGCGGGAGGCGTTCTCTCGAGAGACCGAGCTCTGGTTCGAGAGCCAGGTCCGCGAGGACCGCAGCGTGCTCGACGTGCTGACGTCGGACTACACGTTCGTCAACGAGCGGCTGGCCGAGCACTACGGCATCCCCGACGTGCACGGCAACCACTTCCGGCGCGTCACCCTGCCCGACGACACGCGACGCGGCATCCTCGGCCAGGGCAGCGTGCTGACGGCCACGTCGTACGCCAACCGCACGTCGCCCGTGAAGCGCGGGGTCTGGGTGCTCGAGAACCTGCTCGGCGCGCCGCCGCCCCCGCCGCCGGCCGACGTGCCGGGGCTCGAGGACTCGGAATCGGTGGCCGATCCGTCGGATCCGGAGAGCCGGCCCCGCTCCGTGCGGGAACGGATGGAGCGGCACCGCACCGACCCGGTCTGCGCGAGCTGCCACGTGCGGATGGATCCGCTCGGGTTCGCGCTCGAGGCGTTCGACGCGGTGGGCGGCTACCGGGAGCTGCCGGTGGAGCAGACCTCGGGGACGCTCCCGAGCGGCCGCGAGCTGACCGGCCCGGCCAGCGTGCGCGAGATGCTCCTCGCCAACCGCGAGGACTTCGTCGGCACCGTCACCGAGAAGCTGCTGACCTACGCGCTCGGCCGGGGCGTCGAGTACTACGATCACCCGTCGATTCGCCGCATCGTCGACGCCGCCGAGGGGGACGGCTACCGCTGGTCCTCCCTGATCGTCGGCATCGTCGAGAGCACGCCGTTCCAGATGAGAAAGGCGCGAGAGCAATGATCATCACGAAGACCCATCTGCCCCGCCGGACGTTCCTGCGCGGCGTCGGGGCCACGCTGGCCCTGCCGCTCCTCGACGGGATGGTGCCGGCCCTGTCGCCGCTCCGGGCCTCGGCCGCGGCCCCCGTCAGGCGGCTGGGCGTCGTCTACGTACCGAACGGCATCGTGATGAACCAGTGGACGCCCGACACGACGGGGAGCGGCTTCGAGATGAAGCCGGTCATGCAGCCGTTCGAGCCGTTCCGCGACCGGCTGACGGTCCTGAGCGGGCTCGCCAACAAGCACGGCGACGCGCTGCCGGGCGAGGGGGCGGGCGACCATGCCCGCGCGGCCGGGGCGTTCCTGACCGGCGTGCATCCCAAGAAGACGGCGGGCGCCGACATCCGGGCCGGCGTGTCGATGGACCAGATCGCGGCGCGCGAGTTCGCGCAGGAGACGCAGCTCGCGTCGCTGGAGCTGTCGCTCGACTCCAAGGAGCCGCTCGGCGCCTGCGACCCCGGCTACAGTTGCGTGTACGCCAACACGCTGAACTGGCTGGGCGAGACGACGCCGCTGCCGATGGAGAACAACCCGCGCGTCGTCTTCGAGCGGCTCTTCGGCGGCAGCGGGACGACCGACGCCGCCGCCCGCCGCGCGCGGATGCGGGAGGACGGCACCATCCTCGATGCGGTCGCCGGCAAGCTGGCGCGGCTGCGGGCCAGCCTGGGCGGGCGTGACCGGGCCAAGCTGGACGAGTACACGGCCGCGATCCGCGACGTGGAGCGCCGCATTCACCTCGCGGAGCAGCAGGGGCTCACCGATCTGTCGGTGGCGCTCGAGCAGCCGCCGGGGATTCCGGGCACGTTCCGCGAGCACGCACGCCTGATGTTCGATCTCCAGGTCCTGGCGTACCAGGCCGACCTGACCCGCGTCATCACGTTCATGGTCGCCCACGAGACGAGCAACCGCGCCTACCCGGAGATCGACGTCTCCGACGCGCACCACCCGCTGTCGCACCACGGCGGCGACACCGACAAGATCGCCAAGCTGATCGACGTCAACATCTTCCACGCCGAGCAGTTCGCCTACTACCTCGACCGCCTCGCGCGGACCGAGGACGGCGACGGGTCGCTTCTCGATCAGTCGATGATCGTTTACGGCGGCGGCATGAGCAACGGCAACACCCACAACCACCACAAGCTGCCGATCGCCGTCGCCGGCGGCGGTGCGGGCAGCCTCAAGGGCAACCGGCACTTCAGCTACGACGACGACCCGCCGGTCACGAACCTCTTCCTGAGCCTGCTCGCCAAGCTCGGCGTGCCGCAGGAGTCGTTCGGGGACAGCACGGGCGAGTTGAAGGAACTGACGGACGTCTAGGAGCTTGCGCCGTAGAACGTAACGCAGTGGAGTTCCGCGGCGTGAGCTCCTGGGACGGTGGGGGCTGGGGCCGACCCGGAGCCTGCGACGGGTTGGCGGCGCTAGAGTCTTCACCGCACAACGCCTGATAGAGGAATCCGGGCCAGCGCAGACTCCCAACACGCCCGGAGGGGCGCGAAGCCGGGGCTACCGACCATGAACGCACGTTCGAGCGTCCTCGCCACCTCGTACGCAGTCGCGCCGCTCGCGGTCGCGGGCCTGCTCGCGGTGCCCGTCGCGGTTGCGTCGCCCGCGGCCGCGGCGCCGGAGTCCGACGGCGACCTCCGGGTCGTCGAGGCGGCCGAGCGGCAGGACTGGGCGACGGTCCGGGCGCTCGTCGGGGAGGGCGCCGCTCCGGACGTCGCACAGCCCGACGGCGCGACGGCGCTTCACTGGGCCGTGCACTGGAACGACCTGCCCACGGTCGGGGCCCTGGTCGAGGCCGGCGCCGACGTCGGCGCCGTGAACGATCTCGGCGTGGCGCCGCTCTGGATCGCGCTGGACAACGGCAGCACCGAGATCGGGTTGCGCCTCATCGAGGCGGGCGCCGACGTGCACGCGCGGCTCCCGACCGGCGAGACCATGGTGATGACGGCGGCCCGCAACGGGTTGCGCACCGTGGTGGCGCGGCTCATCGCGGGCGGGGCGGACCCGCGACTCGCCGAGCACGAGGCGGGGCAGACGGCGCTGATGTGGGCAGCGGCCGGCGGTCATGCCGGCGTCGTCCGTCTCCTGGCCGAATCGGGGGCGGGCGTCCGGGCGCGCACGACCCGCCGCTTCACGGCGCTGATGTTCGCGGCGCGGGCCGGCGACGTCGAGTCCGTGCGCCTGCTGCTCGATGCCGGCTCCGACATCGAGGCGCGGGCCATCGACGGGAGCACGCCGCTGCTGGTCGCGAGCCGCAGCACCGACGCCCTGGCCGGCATCGACTGGCGCGTGATCCCGTTCGAGAGCGGCCACGAGGCGACCGCCCGGCTGCTGATCGACCGCGGAGCCGACGTGACGGCGGCGGACCGCCTCGGCCGCACGGCGCTGCACGCGTCGGTCGAGACGGGGCGCCCGGGATTGGCCCGCGCGCTGCTCGATGCGGGGGCCGCCGTGGACGCGGTGTTCACGGACCGCGTTCCCGCCCTGCGCGGCGACTACATCTCCCGCGCCCCGTACAAGGGGGCCACGCCGTTCTGGCTGGCGGCCCAGCAGGCCAACCTCCCGATGATGCGGCTCCTGCTCGAGGCGGGGGCGGATCCGACGCTGCGGAACGCGTTCGGCACGACGCCGCTGATGGTCGCCTCCGGCCTGGGCGAGAACGACGCCCGGCGCCCGTCGGACCATCGCGTGGAGGAGGCCGTGCGCCTTCTTCTCAGCCTCGGCGCGGACGTCGACGCCGTCGACCTCGGCGGCCGGACCGCGCTGCACGGCGCCGCCGGGATGTGGGAGGACGGCGTCATCCAGCTCCTGGTCGACTACGGCGCGGACGTCAACGCGGAGGACGGTCGCGGCCGTACCCCGCTCTACACCGTCGAGTACGGCTACGCCAACGCGCCCTCCGAGAGCACGGCGACGCTCCTCCGCCGCCTCGGTGCTACCGAGCCGGTCGTCGAGCAGTAGCTGCGCCGACCTCCACGACGCCAGGCGCGCCCCACTACTTCCCGCGGTTCGCTCCCGCGGGAGCGTCGCGCGATCCGCCCTCCGCGGCGCTTGGCGCCCTCCACTCGCTCGCCGGGTTCCGAACTCCGTCCGCCCCTCCGACGTATCCCATGTCGGTGCCGCCATCGGGCGGTACCTGCCGGTCGAAGCCCGAAGGCGACGCGAACCGCCCGCGGGGCGGGGCGCCGGTTCATTGCAGCAGGTCGCGGATGAGCGGGACCACAATCGGCAGCGCCCACAGCAACACGACGGCGATGGCGATCAACGTGAAGGTGTCGAAGCGGCGGCGAGGGGGCGGGGGCCGGTTGGCGGCGCGGCGCAGGCCGTCGAGCGCCGTCCGACCGAGCCACCACACGACCGTCCCTAGGACGATCCAGCGCAGCATCACGTACTCCTCGGAGCCGGCATCAGGCCCCCGGATCGGGGCAGATGAGCTCGATCTGGTTCCCCTCCGGGTCGTCGAAGAACAGGGATCGTGCGGACATGCCGGGCAGCGAGCGGGCGTCGGGCTCGAGCCCGAGCGCGGCCAGACGCGCCCGCTCACCCTCGTACCGCTCCGTAGGGATCTCGAACGCCAGGTGGTTGAAGGTCGACCTCGACGGCTCGTGGCCGCGGAACCTCCCCTGCGCGAAGGCGTGCCGCCGGTAATCGATGAGCGCGAGGATCTGCGGATGGCCGCCGCGCCCGAGCGGCGTGTCGGCTTCCGCGATCGTGAGGAAGGCGATCGTCGGCTCCCCGGCCGGGTCCGGCTCTGGGCCGTTTTCGTGGCACCCCAGGTAGAGCAACGGGAAGCCGAGCACTTCCTCGTAGAACTGCCGCATGCGCGGGAGGGCGCGCACGTTGAGCGCAACCTCGGCCACCCCGGTAACGACCCGCGAGCCTGGGTCCGCCGCCATTCGGCGATTCTAGGAGCTTGCGCCGCGGAACGCCAACGGAGTGCGTGCCGCGGTCGCACGGTCCTAGGCCGGTGGGGGCTGGGGCCGAACACGGAGCCTGCGACGGGTTTGGCGGCGCTAGCAGGCCGCCCCTCGGCCCTTGACAGGAACGGTCCTCCCGTTGCACGCTCTTGTAGGGCATCGACAGGAGAGGGCATGACCGGGGCCAGAGCCGATCTGCTGAAGGGTACGCTCGACCTCCTCGTCCTGCGGACGCTCACGCCGGGCCCCCTCCACGGGTGGGGGATCGCACAGCGGATCCGCCAGACCTCCGAGGAGGTGCTGCAGGTGAACCAGGGGTCGCTCTATCCGGCTCTCCACCGCCTGGAGCAGCAGGGATTGCTCGCGGCCACCTGGGGCAGCACGGACAACAACCGGCAGGCGAAGTTCTACGCCCTCACGGCGGCGGGACGACGCCGGCTCGGCGACGAGACCGCCCACTGGACGCGGATGGCGACCGCGATCGGCCGCGTCCTGGAGGCGTTCCCCGGTCCCTGACGCGGGACGGACCCGGCACGACGGGCATCAGACGGAGGGACGAGATGGACGACCTGGCCCCCTTGATCCACCTGCAGAACGTCTCGAAGATCTTCTACACCGACGAGGTCGAGACCCACGCTCTCGACCGCATCACCCTGGACATCCACCCGGGCGAGTATGTCGCCATTTCCGGGCCGTCCGGCTGCGGCAAGTCGACCCTGCTCTCGATCCTCGGCCTTCTCGATACCCCGACCGACGGCGACTACACGCTCAACGGCTATCCGGTGGCGCAACTCAGCCAGGCCGACCGGGCGCGGACCCGCAACCGGGAGATCGGATTCATCTTCCAGAGCTTCAACCTGATCGGCGACCTCACCGTCTACGAGAACGTCGAGCTGCCGCTCACGTACCGCGGCATGCGGCCGGCGGAGCGCCGCGCGCGCGTCGAGCAGGCGCTCGAGAAGGTCGAGATGGCGCATCGGGCGAAGCACCTGCCGAGCCAGCTCTCGGGCGGGCAGCAGCAGCGCGTGGCCGTCGCGCGCGCGGTCGCGGGGCAGCCGTCGATCCTGCTCGCCGACGAGCCGACCGGCAACCTCGACTCGAAGAACGGCGAGGCGGTCATGGGCCTGCTGCGGACGTTGCACGACGAAGGATCGACCATCTGCATGGTGACCCACGACCCCCGCTACGCCGAGCACGCCCAGCGCGAGATCCAGCTCTTCGACGGCCGGGCCGTCGCCTGACCTGGAGTCACCGCCGCGGGACCCGCGCGGGGTAGTCTCGCGCTGCGCAGACTCCCGACGCGCACGTCGGGGCGCGCGCTACGGCAACGCGAGCGCGATCCACTCGCCCGGGTGATCGAGCGAGCCGATCGGCACGACGATGTACTGCCGGCCCCCGTGCAGGTAGGTGATCGGCGAGCCGTTGGTGCCGGCCGGGAACTCCGTCTCCCAGACCACCCCTCCCGTCTCCTTGTCGTAGGCCCGGAGCCTGCGGCCGGCGTCGGGGCCGGCCCCGGGCGGTGTGCGCACCATGATCGGGTCGCCCTCGCTGACGAAGAGGAGCGTCTTCGTGAGCAGCGTCATCGACCGGCCGGGCTGGCCGAGCGGCGGCAGGTCGAGGTGGGCGATGGCGGGGTGGTTCCGCGGGCCGTCGCCGTTCGGGACCATCCAGACGTGCTCGCCGGTCTTCATGTCGATGGCGGTGATGCGGCCGTAGGGCGGCCGGGTCAGCGGCAGGCCCTGCGGCCCCTGCGGGAACGCGCGCGTGCCGCGGGTGTAGCGGACGTTCATCCGATCCGGATTGCCCGGCGTGAGATCCGCCGCGAATGCGCCCGTCACCGAGGGCACGTAGAGCATTCCGGTTTCCGGATCGAACCCGGCCCCGCCCCATTCCGCGCCGCCGACCGAGCCCGGTAGCTGCAAGGTGCCGCGCGTGTCCTCGGGGCCGTCGCCGCGTACCGAGGGCGGGGTGAAGATCTCACCGAGGATGTACGGCTCGACGATCTCCACCGCCTCTGCCCGAAGCTCCGGCGTGAAGTCGATCAGATCGTCCTCCGTGATGCCGTGCCGGTCGAACGGCAGCGGCTTCGTGGGGAAGGGCTGGGTCGGCGAGATCCACTCGCCGGGCGTGTCGGAGCCGGGTACCGGGCGCTCGACGATGGGCCAGATCGGCTCTCCGGTCACCCGGTCGAACGTGTAGGCCATGGCCTGCTTCGTGAGCTGCACCACCGCCCGCGTGATGCCGGGGCGTCCCTCCACCTCCAGGTCCATCAGGATCGGCGCGACGTTGTTGTCGTAGTCCCAGAGGTCGTGGTGGACCATCTGGAAGTGCCAGACCCGCTCGCCCGTCTCGGCGTCGACGCAGACGAGGCTGTTGGCGTAGAGGTTGTTGCCGGGCCGGTGACCGCCGTACATGTCGTTCGTCGGCGCGCCGGTAGGCAAGTAGACGTAGCCCAGCTCGAGGTCGGCGCTGAACATCGTCCAGACGTTGGCCATCCCCGAGTAGGTCCAGGAGTCGTCGAGCCACGTCTCGACGCCCGGCTCCCCGGCCCGCGGTATCGGGCTCCAGGTCCAGCGCAGCTCGCCGGTCCGGACGTCGAAGGCGCGGACGTCGCCCGGGTGCTGCTCCTTCGTGAAGGGATGGTCGGCCATCGCGCTCCCGAGGATCACGACGTCGCGGACCACCAGGGGCGGGGAGGTCCCGCGGTAGCCCGCCTCGGTGTCGTAGGTCAGGTCGACGCGGCCGCCGTTCCCGAACGTCTCGACCGGCCGGCCGGTGGCGGCGTCGGTGGCGATCAGGTACGGCGGCCGGATCGAGAAGATCCGCCGGTCGTCGCCCTCCGCCCAGTAGGCCACGCCACGGTTGGCGGCGCCGCGCGGGGTGGCCTCGCCGAGGAACGCGGCGTCCTGCACCCAGAGCGTTTCGCCCGTGCCCGGATCGAAGGCTTCGACGAGGCCGATGCCGTTCGACGCGTAGAGGACGCCGTCGACCATGATCGGCGTCGAGCGGAGCTCGTTCGAGTAGCGCAGCTCGGGCCAGCGCTCCCGGAGCGACGCGTCGACGGACGCGCGGCGCCAGGCGATCTCCAGGTCGCCCACGTTCGAGGCGTCGATCCGGTCGAGCGCCGCGTAGCGGGTGTATCCGGCGTCACCGCCGTGGACGCGCCACTCTCCCCTGACGCCCTGCTGCGCGAGGGTCGAGCCGGCCGAGGCCAGCGTCACCGCCGCCGCGAGGACTCCGGCAAGTCGTGCGTGCCGCCCAAGGTGGTTGCTGCTCTGTGCCATCGAATCGTCTCCGAATGCGTCGCCGCTCGGTGGCCTTCGGCCCGGCTTGCCGCGGCCTACTTCAGGGCCGAGTACGACGTCGGCTCCAGGATGCGTGCGTCGATCGAGGCGACCAGCCGGCGCTCCTCGTCCCGTTCGACGGCGATGATCAGCTCCTGGAAGTCCTCGTAGGTGCCGAGCTCGCTCCACATCTCGTCGCGCGCCTCGCGGGACGGGTAGGCCAGCATGTAGATGAAGGTGTTCTCGGTGTCGTCGCCGGTCACGGCGTTCCAGTAGCCGACGTTGGTCATGCCGGCCCGCTCGAACATCCCCGACGTGTGGTCCCGGAAGCGGTCGGCCAGGGCCTCGCGCTGGCCGGGCTGCGTCTTGTAGATGCGCAGCTCGTAGACCTGCGACGCGGCACGCTGCCGCTCCGCGACCGCCCAACCCGAGCCGAGCAGGCCGAACATCACGCCCGCGATCGCGAGGATTCTCCACTTGCGCATCTCTCTACCTCCCGTTCTCTGACGCCAGTACCGGGCCGTCGGGCCGCGCGCGGCAGGGACCAGCTCGCCGCCCGGCCGGACGCCAACCCGCCGCCGGGGGCAACGTCCACGGCCGGCCCGGCGTCGATTCTACTGCGACGACCAACCGGCGCGCGCCTCCGGCCGCCCGGCCGCGGGCGATGCCCCTGTCGCGGGCAGCGTGACGGGACACCTTGACGAAGCCGGGCCGCGTGTCTACGTTCGCGGGATGCGGAGCGAGCGGTCTCCGGCGGGCGCGACGCGGGCACTCAGCCCGGTCGATGCGGCGGGGCTCGGGTGCGCCCTGGCCTACGGTGGGCTGGCCTGGCTTGCCCGCCAGCCGGGCGAGCCGCCGCTCGCGTCCTTCCTGGGCATCGCCGCGGGGGCTTCGCTCCTGACGTTCGGCCTGTATGCGTACCTGCGCCGCCGGCCGCCGGGGGCGCTCACGGTGGGCCGCCTTCTCGGCTGGGCCGTCGTCTTCCGCCTCTGCGGCCTCGTCGGCGGACCGCTCTACGAGGACGACTTCTACCGCTACCTCTGGGACGGATACCGCTTCGCGCAGGCCGGCACGCCCTACGGGGTGGCGCCGGAGGCGTTCTTCACCGATCCCTCGGTCCCCGCCACGTTCCAGCGCATCCTCGATCAGGTCAACTACCCGGAGCTCCCGACCATCTACGGGCCGGTGACGGAGCTTCTCTTCCTGGCCGCCTACGGTCTGCGCCCGGGCAGCGTGGCGGCGCTGCAGGCGCTCCTGGTCGTCGTCGATCTCGTCGTGATCGGCCTGCTCCTGCGCCTCGCGCCTCGGCCGGCGGTCCTGCTCTACGCGTGGTGCCCGCTGGTGGTCAAGGAGGTCGCCTTCACGGCGCATCCCGACATCGCCGCGGTCGCCCTGCTGCTCGCCGCGGTCGTGCTGGGCCGGCGGGACCGCCTGCGGGCGGCAGCGGTCTGCCTGGGGCTGGCCGTCGGGGCCAAGGTGCTGGCGGCGCTCCTGGTGCCCTTCGTCCTCGCGCGCGCCCGCCCCTCCGACTGGGCGGTGTTCGCGGCCGTGCTCGCAGCGCTCTACGCGCCCTTCGTCTGGCAGGGCGGCACGGACCTCGCCACCCTGCTGGTGTTCGCGCGCGAATGGGAGTTCAACGCGGCCGTGTTCGGGCTCCTGTCGCCCTGGATGCCCGCGCCGCTCGCCCGGGCGGTGTGCGGGGCGGCGCTCGCCTGCGGCCTCGCCTGGTACTATGCGCGCTACCGCAAGGAGCCGGCGACGGTGCCGCGCGGCGACTGGGTCTACGGCGCGCTGCTGGCCCTGTGGCCGGTCGTCAACCCCTGGTATCTGCTCTGGCTGCTGCCCTTTGCGGCGATCCGACCGAGCGCGTGGGCCTGGACGGCGTCGGTGGCCGTGCTCCTGGCGTACGTGACGGGGTTGAACCTGGAAGACCTGCAGATGGACCCCTTCGGACATCCGGCCTGGGTGCGTCCCCTGGAGTACGGACTGATCCTCCTGGCGATGGCCTGCGACGTCGTGCGATCCGCGCGCCGGGGTCCGGCAGACGGCGCGCCGGGGGGCGCGTAGCCCCGCTCGCCATGTACGCCGGGATGACGGTCGGCGTGGTCGTGCCGGCGCGGGACGAGGAGCGCAACATCGGTCCGGTAGTGGCGGGGTTGCTTGCGCTCCGTGACGATCGAGGCGTGTCCGTGATCGACGACTTCGTCGTTTGCGACAACGGCTCGACCGACGCCACGGCGGCCCGGGCGCGCGAGGCGGGCGCGCGGGTGGTGCGCCAGGACGCGCCCGGCTACGGCATCGCCTGCCTGACGGCCCTCGCCGCGCTCCATCCGGTCGACGTCGTCCTGTTCACGGATGGCGACGGCTCGTTCGCAGCGGAGCAGGGCCTCCGGTTGCTCGGGGCCATCGCCGGCGGGGCCGACCTGGCCATCGGCTCGCGGGTGCTCGGGCACCGGGAGCCGGGCGCCCTGTCGGCGCCGCAGATCGCGGGCAACCGGGTGGCCGGCCTGCTGATCCGGCTGCTGTGGGGGATGGAGGTGACTGACCTGGGTCCGTACCGCGCCATCCGCGCCGAGGCGCTGCGGCGCCTCGATATGCGGGACCGCACCTACGGCTGGACGGTCGAGATGCAGATCAAGGCCATCCAGCACGGCCTGCAGGTGGCCGAGGTGCCGGTGGACGCCCTGCGGCGGCGCTTCGGCCGGTCGAAGGTCGGCGGCACGGTGCGCGGCGTAGCCGGGGCCAGCGCCGGGATCCTGTCGATGATCGCCCGGCTGCGCTGGCGGCAACTGGGCAGCGGGCGCTCGGGGGGGCGCCGATTTGGCGCTCCCTGACGGTGCCCACGATCCCGGCCCGCCAAGGTCGCCCCGCCCGCCCACCTGCGGCCCGCCTCACCCTCATGGGTGTGTCGTCACGCGCAGGCCGCTGCGCCCCGGAGCCCGGCTGCGGCCGAGCGGCGCGTCGCGTCCGCCGCGCGGTTCGCGTGCTGCGCCGCCGCTCCGGTCAGGACGCGGGAGGCGCGTTCAGGCTCCAGTCGTACTCGTGGTCCAGCGACCCGTCGAAGTCCTGGAGCATCTCGGCCAGCTCGCCCTCGGCGTACTTCCGCAGGTGCTCCAGCACGCCGGCCTCGGAGTTCCCGAAGTCCTCGGGGAACCAGAAGTAGATGCTGGAGACGACGCCGAACGCCTCGTCGAGAAGCTCCGCGCCCCGCGGGTGATTGATGTACTCGCGCGCCCCCTGCTCGAGCAGCCGCTCCAGGTTCTCCCCGGTGAAGACCTCGGGCAGCAGGTTGGGGCAGCCCATGCTGGCGCAGTTCACGGCGTAGTGGATGCGGGGGTCCCGCCAGATGGCGCGCAGGATGTCGTGCTCGATGTTGTCGAGCGTCAGGGGCTGGCCGGCCGCGCTGGTGTGGATGTCGCCCCACGGCCCCGTCCAGGGGATCACGCCCTCGTGGATGTTCTTGATCGAGTCGACGGGGTACTCGCCCAGCACCACCTTCACCGTCACGGCGTTGTAGAGGTTGATCCAGTACGCCATCTGCTCGTCCTTGGCGAGGCGCCGCGGGTCGAACCCCTCCAGGTAGTCGATGTAGCGGTCCAGACGCTCCTGGTCGGCGGGATTCGTCTGCAGCTTCGGGTAGTCGACCAGGTGGACCCCGGACGGGTCGTCGGTGATCAGATAGTCGTCGAGCAAGGCCTGCCACTCGGCGTGGTCGACCTGCTCGGTGCTGGTCGGGTCGTGGTCGGCCCAGGACACGTCGGCGGACGGAGCGGCGCAGGACGCCGCGCCCAACCCGAGGAGAGCCGTGAACGCCCAGGGGCCGAGCCGTGCCGAGTCGAAGATGCGCCTGCTGCCAGGGTGCTTCACGAAAGTCATCGGTGTCCTCAGAAGCTGCCGCCGAACCCGTAGCTGAGGCCGACGCCGACGATGCGTGAGGCGGCGGTGTTGCGCCCCGCCACGACCTGCCCGAAGAAGCCGTTCACGCTGACGTACTCGGTGACGTTGGCGATCACCCGCCCGCCGACGATGTGGTTGTCTTCCTCGAGCCCGGGGAAGCGGCTCGGCGAGAACCCTTCGCCGCCGAGCTGGATGCCCGACAGTGCGTTGACCAGCCGGTAGTCGACGCCGATCGTAACCCGGCTCCCGGTCGGGATGAAGAGTCCCAGGTTGAAGAACATGTCTTCCGGGATGTCGACCATCTCCGCGACCGACATGCCCGCGCCGACGGCCATCGGATTGACTTCCGTGCTCGTGCGGTTCCGGTAGCCGATCTCCGCCGAGACCCCGGCCGCGTCCCAGAACTTCCCGACGAGGAGCGACGCCTCGACCCCGTTGCCGCCGTCGCCCAGCGAGTTGATGTAGCCGGTGTCGTAGTTGCCGGAGAGGATCGCCCCGACGCGCACGGCGACGCTCGGTGCGTCGCTTATGAGCTCGTCGACGATGCGCCACGTGATCGCGATGTTGGAGTCGAACAGGCCGCTGTAGTTCTCCTGGCCACCGGCCGGGCCGACCGCTCCCGCCACGAAGCTCTGGGCCCAGGCCGACTGCACATCGAGTGCCACGGCGTCGTGCAGCGCGTAGTTGACGCCGATCCAGACCGTGTTCTGGGCCAGGTTGGCGTCGGTCGCTCCGAGAGCCCCCGTCCCCTTGATGGTCTCGCGGAAGTACTCGCGGGCGTTCTGGTTGACGTACGAGATGTTGATGCTGCCGGTCCCCGGCTCGGCGATCCATGGCGAGCCCTGCGCCAGGGCCGGTTGGGCCGACAGGCACGCCACGAAACCCGAGCAGGCGGCGACGGCCACCCGGTTGCGAATGTGCATGATGCTATGTCTCCTTGGCTTTCCGGTGGACGCGTGCGCCGGACGTCCTGCGCTGGCGAGACGGGTCCTACAGCTTGAAGCGGCGGGTGAGGAAGTAGTGCACGACCTCCATGCGGACATCGCAGTCGTCCACGCCGGGGCCGCAGAGCGCCTGGACCGCGTCGTCGTCCCGCGAGCCGGTCCGGTCGCCCTCGTAGGCCGCCTCGAGGCTGGCCGTCAGGCTCCGGGCGCGGTCGGCGTCGAGCTCGTTGCGCTGCAGGGGGCAGCCGTCGCACGCCAGCGCGTCGAAGGTCAGCTTCTTGCCCTGCGAGTACGCGGCGCGGGGGCTGATCTTGCCGGGGCCGGGCCCGATCGAGCCCGACGCCGTGACCGAGGTGTAGACGAATCCGATGGCGGCTGCGAACAGCGCGCCCAGGCAGAGTGAGCGAATCATCGTATGCGGTCCTCCTGTACCTCGGTCGATCAACGATGCGTCGGTGGGATCGGCGCCGGCGGCGCGACGAACCCGAGGGGTGGCTACCGATCGGCGAGCAGTGCTCCGGCCGGGCGGCCAAGAGAGCCTCTCCCGAGGGCCGGCCCGACCGGGACGAACGTGTTCCGTCACCCGTGACACTCATGAGCGGGCAGTGTCACAACCGACATTGAAGTCTCGCACAGTTCCTACGCAATTGTCGAATCGCCGGGCCGGGGCTACGCCCCGTAGGGGTCGACGGCGTTGCCGGCGTCGGCGCCCCTTGTGCAGCGAGATGCCGGACGATGAACCGTAGCGTGCAGCGCCCAAAGGCACTCGTTGCAGTGGTGAATGGCGACGGGTTGGGGGCGGGAAGGACCGCAGATCGGCTTCAGAGGCGGCGCGGCCGCCCTCGAACGACCTTGCGATCCTTCGCGGGGCTCAGAAGGCCCTCACGTATCCACCACAAGTGCGGGTGGAACGAGGAAGCGTACGGCTGCGGGGTCGGAATGGGCGGGACTGATGGGCGGAACCCGGGCGCGTCTGCAGACCGGCGCGGGACCGTCCGACCCGGCGGACCGGACGGTTCCCACGGCAATCCCGTCACGTCGATACTCAGTGGGCCAGCGGGTCGGGGCGGATCTGGAACTTGACCAGGTTGCCCGGCTCCACCGGGCCGCCCTCGACGTGCCAGGCGGCGTCGGCGCCGTAGGTGGCGTACACGCCGCGGCCCTTCCAGCCGGCGTCGGGATCGTCGATGCGGCCGTCGAGGCCGCGGCTGTGGAAGCCCTGCGGATAGGGCACGCGCAGGATCGTCCACTCGCCGGTCTCCGGGTCGAGGGCCAGCAGGGAGTCCGAGCTCGACCCGTTCGCTATCGGGATGTTCTCGCCGAGGCCGAGCGTGTTGAACTGGTCCACCCAGTTGTAGTAGTGAAAGTCGGTCCCGATGTCCGTGTTCCGGAAGTTGGGGCCGGGCGCCTTGTAGAAGGACCAGCCGTCGTCGCACTGCCGCCCGTCCCGCACCCCCGGCCCGCCGAAGACGTCGCACTGGCTGCGGTCGAAGCTGGCGAAGTGGCTGCTGCCGGCCAGCGCCGTCCACAGCACGCCGTTGCGGTCGACGTCGAGGCCGCGCGTCCGGTAGCCCTTCTCCACCGGCACCGTGTAGAGCTCGCTGATGCAGGTCTCGGGCGGGTTGTCGCCGCGCTCGAGGCGCAGCATGCGGCCGGGGAAGTCGTCCGAGACGATCCAGACGGCATCGTCGAGCGGATTGGCGATGATGCCGTAGGCACCGACCACTACCCGCGTGTCGAGAGCCGGGTCGAAGGGCGGCTCCTCGCGGCTGCCGCGCGGGGCCGGCTCGTTCCACGGCCTGGTGATCACCCCGTCGCCGTTGGTGTCGATGACGGTCGGGCACCAGCCCTGGGCGAGCTGCTCGTCGCCGGTCTCGTCGTAGACCTTCGTGTCGAGCCAGCCGATGACGGCGCCCCCGCCGCTGAAGTAGAGCGTGTCGTTGGCGTCCTCGGCGAACTGCAGGTGGTGGGTGCCGTAGCAGGTGTCGATGAGGACGAAGTCCTCCGCCGCCGGATCGTAGTACCCCGTGTGGCGCCCCGCGCGCTCGATCGGGAAGTACTGCGCGTAGCGGTTGTCGGACCCCTCGCGGCACCAGTCGGGATTGTCCGGGTGGCGGATGCGCGTCGTCAGCCAGACGCGCCCGACGGCGTCGATCATCGGGTTGTGGGGGTTGGCGGGGTCGTTCCAGACCGCCTCCGCCCCGAAGTCGCGCCACGGCTTGAAGCCCTCGGTCGTGAACATCGACGGGACCTTCGGGTCGTCGTCCCGGAGCGGGATCTTGATCATCTCCGAGCGGTGCTCGAGGGTGTCGGTCACCAGCAGGAAGTCGTTGCCGATGTCGACGCCGTAGAGCGGGCCGTAGGCGTTGACGCGCGGGTTGCGCTTGTCGGTCGCGATCTCGTCGTGGACGAAGGCGACGTTGTTGCCCCAGTTCCACATCGTGAGGACGACGTTCCGCTCGATGCCCTGCGGTCGCGGCGGCGCCGGCGGGGCCTCTCCGGCGGCGATCCGACCGGACCAGTCGACCAGCATGTCGAGCCCGGCCTCGCGCCCGAAGCGGGTGACGAAGCTGTTCATCAGCGAGCCGCGCTGGCCGCGCTGCACCCGGTCGTCCCAGGCGGAACGGGCCGAGTCGAAGTCGTCGAGGTCGGGGATCTCGCGGGTCCGCTGGTTGCCCACCTGGTGGCAGCGCTGGCAGCCCTTCAGGTTGTTGATCCACTCGCTCTGGCTGCCCATCAGGGGGTTGATGCCGTTGCCCTCGGGGCCCGTGCCCGGGAACTCGTGCGCCGCGGGCAGCTCGATGAGCGACAGCCAGTAGGTGGACGGGTAGACCTGGGCCGCCTCCTGCGGGGTCGCCGCCACCACCGCGGTGAGGTCGAGCTCCTGGTCCGGCCGCCCGGCGACCGGCTCGGAGTCGACGAGCCCGTAGCCGCGGACCCAGACGTCGTAGGTGGCGTCCGGCAGCTCCGGCAGCACGTAGCGCCCGTCGTCGCCGGTGACGACGATCTTGCGGAACACGGTCTCCAGGTCGGCGGTCTCCGCGATCACCCAGACGCCGGCCTCGGGTCCGCCGGTGCTCGTGACCGTGCCGCGAATCACGCCGTCGTTGTCGGCCGCGCGAGCGGCGGAGCCCGCCAGCGAGAAGACCAGTGCCGCGCCCCCGAGGACCGCGCCCAGAACGGCCAGCCGTCCCCGGTTCGTCCTCGTCGCCTTCATCATCATCATCGTCATGGGTTCACCGCCTCTCCGCCGAGCTCGCGCAGCAGGGCCGCCGTGGCCGGCCACGCCTTCTCGGTGTTCGCCACGAAGACGCCCTCGGCGATCATGAGCGGCGTCCAGCCGATCGCGTTGCGCGCGTCGACGTTTGCGCCCCGCTCGACGAGGTACTGCACGACGACGTTCGAGCCCATCATCGCGGCGCCGTGCAGCGCCGTCGAGCCGCCCCAGCGCATGTCGCCCCGGTCGCGCTGCGGATCGAACTCGAGCAGGTTGTACGGGTGGCGCAGCAGCAGCTCCACGCCCTCGCCTTCGAGAACCGTGTCGCCGAAGTCGGTCTCCGCGTGCAGGTCGTTCCCAAGGTCGAGCGTCAGCTTGACCGCCTCGAGCCGGACCTCCTCGGACGTCCCGTTCAACGGCCCCGGGCTCTCGCCGTCCCAGAAGCCGAGCCCCGCCGCCGCCATCAGCGGCGTGACGCCCTGGTCGGTCGGCCGCCGGGGATCGGCGCCGTGGTCCACGAGCAGCCTCATCAGGTCGAGGTCGGCATGCTTGGCGGCGAGGTAGAACGGGGTGGCGCCGATGAAGCTGATGAAGTTGCGCCCGACCGAGATGTTCGGCGGCGGCTTCACGATGCCGAGGTCGACCTCGAAGGGGATCTCCCGCCAGTCGATGCGCGCGTTGGGATCGGCGCCGCGGGCGAGCAGCTCGCGGGCCAGTGCGAGGCTGTCGACGGCGCCGGTGGGCAGCGGCGGCCGTCCCGACCCCGGGCGGCGGATCCAGGCGAGGGCGTGCAGCGCCGAGCCGCGGGCGTCGGGGATGTTTGCGTCGGCCCCCCGCGCGAGCAGGAGCGCGCCGAGCTCGAAGTGCGCGTTGACGATCGCCAGGGCGAGGGGAGAGGTG
Source organism: Acidobacteriota bacterium (assembly GCA_026708265.1). Lineage (GTDB taxonomy): Bacteria > Acidobacteriota > Vicinamibacteria > Vicinamibacterales > UBA8438 > JAGWAJ01. Next base: position 2,167 of record JAPOVI010000377.1, on the reverse strand, counting down.
TAGCCGCTCGAGGACGGGGTGTAGGCGCCGGTGCTGGCGGTGGTGCTGTCGATCCCCGCGTTGACGTCCGCGCCGGCTGCGAGCAGCGCTTGCGCGGCGTCGATCCGTCCCTCGCGCACGGCGAAGAGCAACGGCGTCAGCCCGCCGGCGGAGCGCGCCTCGATGTCGGCCCCCGCGTTCACGAGGCGCCGTACCGCGCCGACGTTGCCTTCGGCCGAGGCCCACATCAGCGCCGACTGCCCCCGCCACTGCTCTGCCGCATCCACCTCCGCGCCGGCGGCGAGCAGCAGGTCGAGCACCTCGACCCGGCCCGTCCGCGCCGCGAGCAGAAGGGCGGTCTCGCCGTCGGGACTCGCGGCATTCGCGTCGACGCCGGCCGCGAGGAGCGCGGCGACGCTCGCCGCGTCGCCGTTCTCGGCCGCGAGCGCGAGCGGCGTCACGCCGTAGCGGTTGGCCGCGGCGGGATCGGCGCCGGCGGCCAGCAGAAGCTCTACGGCTGCAGCCTGCGCGGCCCGCGCTGCCCAGTGCAGGGCGGTCGTGCCGTCCGGCGATGCGGCCCGCGCGTCGGCGCCCTGCTCGAGCAGCATGCCGACGCGGTCTGCGTCTCCGGCCCGTGCGGCGGCAATCAGCGGGCTCTCGGCGGCCGCGCCAGCGGGCGCGGCTCCCGCCGAAGCCGTGCCGGCCAGCGTCACGAAGGCAGCGGCGATGGCCATGGCCGTCCACTTTGGCGACCGAAACCTGGCCCGCCGTTCGTCGCCTGACTCCGCGTGGTGCCCAATCCGAATCCCACCCATCGTCATGAGCCTCCTCGCGGGCTCGTCCGGAACCGGGGACGACCGTCCGCGCATCGTACCGCATGGTGTCCCGGTTGGGTAGAGGACGCGCGCCAGCGGCCTGGAACGCTTCTGGCATGTTCTTGGAGACGCGTGAGCGGACACGCACGTCGTCGGTGTCCTGACCGGTAGACTACTGGGGGAGTCCCAAATGAAGATGGCGTCCTCGAAGACCTACGCGGCGCACGTGTCAGCGGGCGCGGATGCAGAGTCCGCTCTGGCCGCGGCGGAAGAGACGGGCGAGATCGCGACCGAGCTGCGGGTGCTCCGGTGGATGCTCGGGAGCCTGTTCGGCCTGCAATTGCTCGTGCTGGCGGCCGTGTTCCAGATCGTCCTGCGACTCCCTTCGGATTAGCGCCCCTCGTTGACAACCTCGGGAGAGAAGCGTAGAAATGCAGGATCGTCCGGGGTGTGCGCTGCGCGCCGATATCGGGTCCGTGCGTTTGCGAACCGGGTCGGCGCGTCGCTCCGGCCGGGACCGAGGGGGAATCGATGATGAGGCGTCGCGGCACACGGACGGCGTGGCGGCCGCTGGCCGCGTTTGCGCTGGCGGTCGCCAGCGGGCCGGTCGCCGGTGTGGCGGCCCCCCACGAAGGCGCCTCGACGGCAACCGTCGCCACCGCCGCCACCGTCGCGGCGACCCTGGATCGGTATTGCGTCACGTGCCACAGCGAGCGCGTGGTCGAGGGTCGGGGCACGGCGCCGTCGATGCTCGTCTCGCAGTTGCGCGAGATCGGGCTCGCCTTCGACACCCTCGACCTCGCGGACCTCGGCGACCACACCGACGTCTGGGAACGGGTCGTCCGCAAGCTCGAGTCGCGGACGATGCCGCCGGTCGGGCGCCCCCGCCCGGACGAGGAGACCTACGAGGCGGTCGGGTCCTGGCTGGAGACGGCGCTCGACCGCCATGCCGCCGAGGCGCCGAATCCCGGCCGCCGGCCCGCCCTGCACCGGCTGAGCCGCACCGAGTACCGCAACGCGGTCCGCGACCTGCTCGCGCTCGACGATCTCCCGAAGGAATTCGACGTCTCGACGCTGCTGCCCGCGGACAACGCCACGAGCGGCTTCGACAACCTGGCCGAGTTGCTGTTCGTCTCGCCGGCGACGCTGGAGCGCTACCTGGCCGCGGCGCGCAGGATCAGCCGCCTCGCCCTCGGCGACACGACGCTGCCGCCCATCGTCGACCGCTACCAGCTGGACCGCGACCTCATCCAGGACCACCACCTCGACGGCCTGCCGCTCGGCACCCGCGGCGGTGCCCTCATCCGCAGCCACCTGCCGGCCGACGGCGAGTACATCGTCACCGTCGAGTTCGCGCAGGCCGCCCGCGCGGA
>JAPOVI010000323.1 GCA_026708265.1 Acidobacteriota bacterium | reverse complement strand
CCCAGGAGCTTGCGCCGCGGCACGCACTCCGTTGGCGTTCTGCGGCGCAAGCTCCTAGAGCCTACTCCAGGCGGTGGCGCGTCGGGAGCGCCGGCGCGGGCGCGGGTAGCCGCGTCATCCGCGCACGGTCGTTCTGGACGGCACGCTGCGGGTGCGACAGAATCCGGAACGCGGGAGGGTTCCCATGCACAGCCGGACGGACACAGCGGGGAACGACGGAGGAGACGCACGCACGGGGCGCGCACGCCGGCGTGTCACCACGCCAGCCGCGGCCGCGGCCCTCGGTCTCGCGGTCGCGGCGGCCGCGGGGCCGCTCGCCGCGGGAGCCGAAGCCTCGCAAGGCGCGCAGGAGGCGGCCGCCGTCACGGCGTTCGTCGGCGCGCGGGTCATCGTCGGCGACGGGAGCGACCCGATCGAGGGCGCCACTTTCGTCGTCGAGGGGGACCGCGTCGCCGAGGACCTCGGCTGGTTGAGCGGCACGATCCCCGCCGACGAGCTGGCGGAGATCCAGGCCCGCTTCGTCGACCGGCCGGAGGCGCAGGCGGGCTTCGCCGTCCAGGCGCGCAACCTCGCGCGGCTGAACGCCGAGGGCATGCGCATAGCCTTCGGCACGGACGGCAACGCGGGCTGGAGCCCGCATGTCGAGATGGCCGACATGGTGGCTTCGGGCATGACCCCGCACGAGGTCATCGTGGCGGCCACCTCCACCTCCGCCGCGTTCCTCGGCCTGGAAGACGCCGGCACCGTGGCGCCCGGCCGGAGCGCCGACTTCGTCGTGCTGGGCGCGAACCCGCTCGACGACATCGTGAACACGCGGCGCATCGAGGCCGTCTACCTGCGCGGCGCCGCCGTCGACCGGGACGCGTTGAGCGAGAGCTGGGTCGGCGGGCCCTGAGGACTCCGAGATTCCCTTTGCAATCCGTGGCGTCTCAAGGTAGTCTGGCCCGGTTCGTGGTTGCCAGCCTGCTCGCTTCACCCGCATCGAGAGCCGAAGAGACCCCGTAGCGCGCTCCCCCGTCTCAGGTGGTTCCGCAGCGATGAGTGCTGACGCGCTCGGCTAGGCGTATTGGAGAGAAGGAGTACGTGAATGGGTCGACGACTGTACGTTGGGAACATCCCCTTTTCGGCGGGAGAGGCCGACCTGCGGGACTTGTTCGCGCAAGTGGGCGAGATCGACTCCGTGTACGTGGTTACCGACCGCGACACGGGCCGCCCGCGGGGCTTCGCCTTCGTCGAGATGGTGAATGACGAGGACGCCCAGAAGGCGATCAGCAGCCTGGATCAGACCGAGTTCCAGGGACGGCGTCTGGCGGTGAACGAAGCCCGCCCGCGTGCTCCGCGGCCCATGGACTCCGGGTCCGGGCCGGGACCCATGGACGGCGGTTACGGCGGCGGGCGGCGCGAACCGCGCTGGTAGGCACCGCCTCGGACTCTACGCTGGTGCCGGCGCCCCGCGCGAGGAGGCTTCGGCACTTCCCCACCACCACCACGGCATGCGCGCGGGAATCGCATCCCGCGCGCAGCGCCGATCCTGCGGTTCGAGCGCCGGCTACCGCCCCTCAGCTCGCGCGCTCGACCTCGGCCGCTACCGGTTCGAGATGCTTGTCGATGATCGCCTTGAGACGCCCCTTGTCCGCGAGCCCGACGACGGACTCGACCACTTCACCGCCCTTGAAGAGCAGGAGCGTCGGAATCGACCGTACCCCGTACTGACCCGCCGTGGCCGGGTTGGCATCGACGTTCAGCTTGCCGACCGTCACCCGCCCCGCGTAGTCGGTGGCCAGCTCCGCGACCGTCGGCGCGATCATGCGGCAGGGGCCGCACCACTCGGCCCAGAAATCGACGAGCACGGGCTTCTGCGACTCGATGACGGATTCGGCGAAGTTGCCGTCGGTCAGTTCATGTGTGCTTGCTGACATGCGCGTTTTCCCTGTCTGAGTGTCGGGTTTCGAGTTCAGCCTTCCATCTTATCCTGTCCGGGGACCCGGCCCGGCATGTCGCCTGGCGGCTCCGCGGCTGGCGTCGCAGGCTCCGGGTCGGCCCCAGCCCCCTCCGTCCTAGGAGCGCGTTCGCTCGAACTCCCGCATGAAGTCGACCAGGGCGGCCACGCCCGCCTCGGGGAACGCGTTGTAGATCGACGCGCGCTGTCCGCCGACCGAACGGTGGCCCTTGAGGCCCGCGAGCCCGGCGTCCCCGGCCTCGCGAACGAACTGCGCGTCGAGCTCCGGAGTCGGGAGACGGAACGTCACGTTCATGCGCGAGCGGCTCGCCGGCTCGGCCGTCCCCCGGTAGAACGACGAAGCGTCGATGACGTCGTAGAGCGCCTGCGCCTTGCGCTCGTTGCGGCGCGACATCTCGTCGAGACCTCCCGCGTCGCGGATCCAGGCCGTGACGAGGGCGACGACGTAGATCGCGAACACCGGCGGCGTGTTGTGGAGCGAGCGGCTCTCCGCGAACGTCTCGTAGCGCATCAGGGTCGGCAGCCCCTGCGGCGCGCGCCGCACGAGCTCGTCCCGGACGATGACGACCGTCACCCCGGCGGGCCCCAGGTTCTTCTGCGCCCCGGCGTAGATGAGGCCGTGCCGCGCCACGTCGATGGGCCGGCTCAGGATGTCCGACGACGCGTCGACGACCAGGGGCGAGTCCCCGGTGTCGGGAGTCTCGGCCCACTGCGTACCGGCAATGGTGTTGTTCGACGTCAGGTGCACGTACGCCGCGCCGCGGGTCAGCGCCAACTCCGTGGGGGCCGGCACACGCGTGAAGCCGTCCGGCTCGGTCGTCGCCGCCACCCGGACGGTCCCGAACCTGCGGGCCTCCGCCGCCGCCTTGCGCGCCCACGATCCGGTGACCACGTAGTCGGCCGTGGCCCCGGCCGCCAGCAGGTTCATCGGCACCATCGCGAACTGCTGCGTCGCGCCGCCCTGCAGGAACAGCACGTGGTAGCCGTCGGGCACGCCCGCGAGCGCCCGGATGCCCGACTCCGCCGAGGTCAGGATCTCCTCGAACGCCGCGGACCGGTGGCTGATCTCCAGCACCGACATGCCGGCGCCGGGGAGCGCGAGCAGGTGCTCCTGCACCTCCCGGAGCACCGGTTCGGGCAGCACGGCCGGACCGGCGCCGAAGTTGTACACGCGCTCCGCGGGTCCACTCATCGGTCCGGGCCTCCGCGCCCCCCCGTGCGCGGGTCGAGCGCCGCTCCGCCGATGCGGTGGATCAGCAGTCCGTCGCGCAGCTTCGGCTCGAACCATGTCGACTTCGGCGGCATCATCTCGCCCGCGTCGGACACGGCCAGCAACTCGGCCGGCGTGACCGGCGCGAGCGAGAAGGCCACGGCCGCGGCGCCGCCGTCGACCGCCCGCTCGAGCGCCGCGGTGCCGCCGGCCCCGCCGACGAAGGCAATGCGCGGGTCGCTGCGCACGTCGCCGATCCCGAGCAGCGGGCCGAGCAGCCGGTCGTGCAGTCGCGCCACGTCGAGGCCGGCGGCCTGGCCCGCCGTGCCGGCGGCCTCGCTCCCGGGCCCCAGACCGACGCGGTGCCAGCGCCCGGCGAGATAGATGTCCACCTGCCCCCTGGGCGGCGGCACGTTGGCCGGGGGCTCCACCGCCCGCGCCGTGAAGCGGGCTCGCACCGCCTCGACGAACGCCTCGGGGGTGCGGCCCCCGAGATCGGCCACGGTCCGGTTGTAGGGCAGGATGCGGGTCTCGGTGTCCGGGAAGGCCGCGGCGAGGAAGAAGTGCGCGGGCGCCTCGGCGTCGGCGGCGACGGCCGGGCCGAGCCCGTCGCGGGCGCGCGCGGCGCTCGCCACGCGGTGGTGGCCGTCGGCGATGTAGAGGGACGGCACGGCTGCGAAGGCCTCGACGAGCGCGGCCGTGTCCGCTGGACCGAGCCGCCACACGGTGTGGCGCACGCCGTCGCTGGCGGCGACGTCGAGGAGCGGCGGCGCGGCGGTCCCCCGCCGCACCACCGCATCGACCGCCTCGGCGGCGCGATACGCCAGGAACACGATGCCGGTCTGCGCGCCGAGGGCCAGCATGTGGCGGGTGCGGTCGTCCTCCTTGTCCGGACGCGTCTTCTCGTGGCGCCTGACGACGTGCCGTTCGTATTCCGCCAGCGAGAAGCAGCCTGCCACGCCGGTCTGTTCGTGGCGGCCGGCCCGCAGCCGGTACAGATACAGGGACGGCGCGTCGTCGACGACGAGCGGAGCGCGCCGGACCAGCTCTCCGAGGTTGACCGCGGCGCGCCGGTAGACGGTGTCCGCGTACGGGTCGGTTCCGGGCGGCAGGTCTACCTCCGCGCGCGTCACGCGGAGAAAGCTCAGCGGGTTGCCGGCCGCTCGCTCGCGCGCCCCCGCCGCGTCGACCACGTCGTAGGGCACGGAGGCGACGGCGGAGGCCGTTTCCGGAACCGGGCGGAGCGCGCGAAACGGGCGGATGGTTGCCACGAGCTGACGGTTCCGTCGGTGTGGGAAGTCGGACTCCGGATTCGCCCGGGCCGGTCAGGTCCCTTCGCCGGTGGAACCGGCGGGAGGCAGCGCGGCCCGCATCCGGGCGAGCACCGCGTCCCGCACCTCTTCGAACTCCGAACGATGCTCGTCGGGCACGGGGTCGCCCGGCGGCAGGTTGCGGTGCTCGAGGAGCGGATTGACGAAGGTGCCGTTCTTCCGGATGCGGTAGTCGAGGTGCGGTCCGGTCGAGAGCCCGGTGGAACCGACGCGGCCGATGACCTGACCCTGCGTGACGCGCGCGCCCCGCCGGATGCCGGTCGCGAACGCCGACAGGTGCAGGTAGTACGTCTCGTAGCCGTTCGTGTGCCGCAGGCGCACCATGTTGCCCGAGCCGCCGCTCCGGCCCGCCGAGACGACGCTGCCGTTGGCGACGGCGATGACCGGCGTGCCGGTGGGCGCCCCGTAGTCGACCCCGAGGTGCGGCCGATGTCCGCCCAGCACCGGATGCAGCCGCCGGTACGAGAAGCGCGACGTGATCCGCGGCTCGAAGCGGAACGGGGAACGGAGGAACAGCCGCTTGACGGACCGCCCCTCCGCGTCGAAGTACTGCGCCTCGGTCTCGCCGGGCACGTGGAAGCGGAAGGCGCGGACCTCCCGCCCGTCGTTGACGAACTCGGCCGCGAGCACGTCGCCGTACCCGGAGAAGTGCTCCTCGCGGTAGACCTTCTCGAACAGCACGTCGAAGCGGTCGCCGCGCCGGAGGTCGTTGTTGAAGTCGATCTCGCCGCTCAGAATCTCCGCCATCTGTATGGCGAGCAGCACGTTCTCGCCGCCGCCGTTGATGGCCGCGACCAGCGACGAGTGCGACGCGTCGATGGCACCGCGGAGAGCCGTCTCCTCGCGGGTCTTGGCGTACGGAACGAGTTCCGCGCAGTACTCGGCGCACTCCGCGCTGCGGCCGGTGACCCGCAGGAAGGCGTCCTCGTCGACGTGGTACTCGAAGCGCCGGAAGGCATCGTCGTTCCCGATCACGAAACGGTACTCGTTGCCGCTCCGGAGCCGGCGCGGATCGAAGACGGTGCGCACGGCGTCGACGAAGGCGCTCGCGGCGTTGCGGTCGAACTCGTGCGCCTCGAGGAGGTCTGCGAGCGTCGACCGGCGCGGCACCGTCTCCTCGACGATGCGGTAGTCGGGCTCGAGGAAGATGTCGGCGGCGTCCGTGGCTTCCCACTCGACAGCCGCCGGGCGGGGCGCCGCCGGAACCGCCGTCCCGCATGCTGTCGCCAGGATCGCGGCGCCCGCGAGGACGAGGAGCCGCGCAAGCCGCGTGAGCATCGGATTCGAGTCTAGCATGGCGCTCCCGGCACGCCCCTCCGCGGGGCGCGTCACGAGCCCGTCTCCCGTGCGGCCCGCAGGTCCGCCAGCCGTCTGGCCACATGGTCGGCATGCCCGGCCGCGCGCACCTTCTTCCAGTGGTGGGCCACCCTGCCTTCGGGATCGATCAGCACGGTGGAGCGGATGACGCCCACGGACTTCCTGCCGTAGAGCACCTTCTCGCCCCAGGCCCCGTAGCGCTCCATCGTCTCGTGCGTCGGGTCCGAGAGCAGGGTGAGGTCGAGGGAGTGCTTCGCGATGAACTTCCGGTGGGCGGCGGCGCCGTCGGGGCTGCAGCCCAGCACCACGGCGTCGAGACCGCGAAACCGCTCGATGCCCTCCGTGAACTCGCAGGCCTCCTTCGTGCAGCCCGGCGTGTCGTCGCGCGGGTAGAAGTAGAGCACCACCCACTGCCCCCGCAGGCTCTCCAGGCTCACCTTCTCGTCGTGCTGGTTCTCCAGGTCGAACGTGGGCGATGCCGCACCGACTTCGATCATCGTTGGGTCCTCCTCACTCCTGCTCCGGTTGGATTCGCTCCCGCGCCGAGATGCGGATGGGCGCCTCCCGCTCGCTGCGGGGCTCCACCTCGCCGACGATCGCGGCGCGGTCGTAGCCGAGCTCGCGCAGCTCCGTCAGGCACGCCCCGGCGGACGGCCCCGGCACGCTCGCCAACAGGCCGCCGGCCGTCTGCGGGTCGAAGACGATCGGGAAGCGCGGGTCGGACACCGCCGACGCCGCGTTGGCGACGGCGCGGCGCAGCCGCACGTTGTGCGGTTGCAGCGAGCTGAGCAGGCCCGCTGCCACCGTCTCGCGCGCGCCGTCGAGGATCGGGATCGCGTCGAGCGCGAGCCGCGCGTCGACGCCGGAGGCCCGGGTCATTTCGACGAGGTGGCCGAGGACGCCGAACCCCGTCACGTCGGTGCACGCCGTGGCCGCGTGGCGGCGCACCGCCGCGGACGCCTCCCGGTTGGGCTGCAGCATCGTCCGGATGGCGCCGTCGATCCAGCGCGCCTTGGCCCGCCGCCGCATGTCGGCCGCGAACAGCGTGCCCGTACCGACCGGCTTCGTCAGCAGGAGGCGGTCGCCGGGACGCATGCCGCCCTTGTGCAGGAGCGCCTCGCGCTCCGCGACCCCCGTCACGGAGAATCCCAGCGTCAGCTCGGCGCCCTCCGTCGTGTGCCCGCCGACGAGCGCCGCGCCGGCGGCGTTCAGCTCCGCCACCGCCCCGGCGAGCAGGTCGTCGAGCAGCGCCTCGGTCTTGGCCTCGGAGCCGTACGGCACGGTGACGATCGCCAGCGCGGACCGCGGCTCGGCCCCCATGGCGTACAGGTCGCTCAGACAGTGATTGGCGGTAATCCGGCCGAACAGGTAGGGGTCGTCCACCAGGGCCCGAAAGGCGTCGACCGTCTGCACCACCACCTTGCCGGGCGGCACCTCCGCCACCGCTGCGTCGTCGGGCGCGTCCAGTCCGACGAGCACGTCGTCGCGCCGCAGCGGGGCGAGACGCGCCAGCACCCGGTCGAGGACCGTCGCGCCGACCTTCGACCCGCACCCCCCGCAGCGCATGGCGGCAACGGAGAGCTCGCGCACGACTTCCGGCGGGGCCAGGCGCCCGAGGTCGGCGTCGTCCGTCGGTCTCGCGTCCGACATCTCGGGCAGGCAGTTGAACCGGCGCATGAACCGCCGGTCGATCCAGTCCTTCCAACGCCAGACCCACGCGCCCTCGAGCGACCAGCGCCCGCGCGACGCCACCGCGTAGCGGTCCCCCGTGCTGATCAGGCTCAGGAAGCGGCGCTGGGGGTGGAACGGCCGCGCCGCCTCTCCCCGCAGGGCGCGGCGAAGGTTGGCCTCCAGCGGCGGGCCCTGGCGGACGGCGAACACGCCCGCCTTCTCGCGCGGGTGCCCCGTCACCGCGGCGACGTCGCCGGCCGCGAACACTCCGGGATGCGAGAGCGCCTCCAGCGTGGGCGCGACCCGGATGCAACCCAGCTCGTCGACGTCGAGCCCCGACTCGCGCGGCCAGGGCGGGGCGGCCGCCGCGGTGGCCCACATCACCTCGTCGACCTCGACCGCGCGCCCCCCCTCGACGACGATGCGGCCCGCCTCGACCCGCACCACCCGGCGCCCGAGGTGGACGTGGACGCCCCGCTCCCGGAGGACCCGGGCGAAGCGGGCGCGCGCCCCCCGGTTGTGGGTCGGCAGGGCCTGCCCCCCGGCACCGAAGAGATGGAACGCGGGCTCGGGGAAGCGGGCGCCGGCGGCGGCCAGGCGGCCCAGGGCGTGCTGGATGGCGAGGGTCAGCTCGACCCCCGCCGCGCCCGCGCCCACGACGGCGAGCCGCAGGCGGTCGGGGCTCGCGCGCACCCGTTCCCGGAGCCGCTCCCAGCGCGCCACCAGCGAGCCGATCGGCTTGACGGGGACCGCGTGCTCCCTCGCGCCGGGGACGTCGAGGGCCGGGGTGATGCCGACGTCGATCGACACGACGTCGTAGGGGACGGGCGGCCGGTCGCGGCACAGGACCCGCCGCCCCCCGAGATCGAGGCCCGTGGCCGTGTCGTGGAACAGCCGGGCGCCGGCGAAGCGCGCCAGCGGGCCGAGGTCGATGTGGGCCTCGTCGAAGTCGTAGTGGCCTGCGATCAGGCCCGGCAGCATGCCGGAGTACGGGGCGTGCAGGTCGCGGGCGACGAGCGTGATCCGCACGCCGCGCATGGGGCGCATGCCGAAGCGGCGCAGCACGATGGCGTGGCTGTGGCCGCCCCCGACCAGGACCAAGTCCTTCAGGACCGGCGTGCCGGAAGTGCCGGTCATGCCGCGGCGCCGGACGCGCGCGCCAGCACGCGGGCCACGCCGGACTCGAAGCGTCGCGGCTCCGGCAGCAGGCTGAGCACGACGAATGCCTCGTGCGGGAAGTCGTAGAGGTAGCCCGGATGCACGACGACGCGATCGTGCTGCAGCAGCTCGAGGACGAGACTCTCCTCGGATCGCGTGGCCGGCACCTGCACCACAGCGTACCACCCCCCGCCGGCGCGGAGCAGGGTGTGGACCGGCTGCGCCGCCACCCGTCGGCCGAGCGCCGCCCGATTGCGGCGGACGCGCGCGGCGATGCTCCGCGCCACCGCGTCGCCGTCCTCCAGCAGCCGGCCTGCCGCGAGCTGCACCGGCGAGGCGACCGACAGGTAGGCGTCGCTCACGAAGTCGAGCGCCCGGAGCGCGCGCGCGACGCCGCGGCGCGGGCCGTCGACCACGATCCAGGCGAGCTTGAGCTGCGGCAGCCCGACCGCCTTCGAGAGCCCGCCGAGGCCGAACGTCAACACCCCGTCCATGCGGCCGACCACGCTGCGGCCCGCCGGCGGGGCCGGCGCCGGCGTCGGGCCTCCCGCCGCCCCGGCGTGCCCCCCGTAGCGCAGGAACACCTCGTCGGCGATCAGCGCCAGGCCGTGCCTCCGGCACACGTCGCGAACCAGCGCGCGGTCCGCCGGCGAGAGGAACGAACCGGTGGGGTTGTTCGGGTTGACGACGACGAGGGCGCGGGTGCGGGGCGTCACCTGCCGCTCGAGGGCGTCGCCGTCGATCTCCCAGTCGCCGTGGTAGACGAGGGAATACGGCCGCGGCGTCAGGCCGTCGAGCCGCGTCAGGTGGTCGAGCAGCGGATACCCCGGCCGGGGCACCAGCACCTCGTCGCCGGGGTCGCAGACGAGCGTGAACAGGCGCGAGTAGGCCTCCGAGGTCCCGGCCGCCAGCGCCACGCGCGAGGGGTCGACCCGCACTCCCTGGCGGTCCAGGTGGCGGGCCACCGCCTCCCGGGCCCCGGCCAGCCCTCGCGGCTGCGGATCGTAAACGAGGCCGGATTCGTCCGCGAGCGCATCCAGGATGCCGGGCGGATAGTCCAGGCCCACGCGCGTGGGATTCGACTCGGTCAGATCGATGACGGCGCCCGGGCGGGCGCGCAGGCGGGCCAGCGTGCGCGACATGCGGTTCGGCCGCCACCGCGCGGGGACTCGTGCCGACAGCATCCCCACGAGCATACCGGCGCCCGCCCGGCGCACAGGCGGAGGCTCCTCGACCACCTGACGGAACCCGACGGCGGGCTCCTCGCGGCGGCCCGCGGCGGACGGGAGCGGGTCCCGGGGCCGCGCCTCCCCCGCTCGGGCGCCTCAGTCTTGGCGTTTGGCGGCGGGTGCGATAGATTCTGAAGATTCTGGCTCGCACGCGCGCCTACAAATCTGCGGAGGCGGACGACTCATGAGTCGTGGCAAACGCATCGTTCTGACGGCTCCGTTCACGGAGATGATCGACCACGCCGGCTACTTCATCCAGATGGGCATGGCGTCCATCCCGATCTGGATGGAGTGGGTGATGGACCGCAAGTACCCGGAATGGCGCAACGTCAAGCGTTTCGAGGACGGGTCCGCCCAGGCCGCTCCGGCCGGACTGCGCGTCCTCGAGCGGGTGATGGCGCAGGAGTTCGGGGCCGACGACGTCGTGGTCTGCTACCCGGACGACATCGACGCCTTCATCGGTCCCGAGACGAAGATCGTCGCCCTTTCGACCCACAACCCGCTCGGCGTGACCTTCGCGGCGGGCGTCTACACGTCCATCTTCGGGAGCTCCCGCGAGCCGATCAACTCGCACTACGCGAAGCTGCTCTTCGATCGGATCCAGGCGAACCCGCACCGCGGCGGGTTCCGGGTGCTGCTCGGCGGCTCCGGGGCGTGGCAGATTGCGCAGACCAACTCGTACGAACGCCTCGGGATCGACTGCGTGATCGACGGCCGCAGCGAGTCGGCGGAGACGATCGCCCTCTTCCACAAGGCCGTCGAGGGCGGCGACCTGCCGCAGCAGGTGGAGGTCTCCCATCCGACGGACGGGCTCTCGCTGCTCTTCCCGGAGAAGCCGACGACGTTCGGGGTGGTCGAGATGACGACCGGCTGCGGGCGCCGCTGCCAGTTCTGCGTGCCCGACCTCAACCCGCAGATCGATCTGCCGCGGCAGGGCATCCTGGAGGCGGTACGCGCCAACGTCGCCAACGGCAACCGGCAGATCTCGCTGGCGACGGAGGACATGTTCATCTGGGGGCAGGTCCGGACCGATACGCCGTTCTTCTTCCCCAACCGGGAAGCCCTCGTCGACCTCTACCGCGACGTGGTGGAGACGCCGGGCGTCGAGCAGCACGTCCTGAGCCACTCGACCATGGCCCCGGCCGTCGTCGACCCCGTGCTCATCGAGCAGCTCACCGACATCCTGCTGCCGAAGAGCCCCATCCACCTCAAGCGACTCAGCTCGCACCCGGAAGGCAAGGCGCTCGTGCCGCTCATCGGCCTCGAGACCGGCTCGGTCCGCATGGCCAAGCAGGTGATGCCGAGCAAGGGCGTGCCCTTCCACATCGACGAGTGGCAGAGCGTCGTGATTCGCGGTCTCGAGATCCTGAACGCCAACAACTGGTTCCCGATGCTGACGCTGATGGTCGGCAACCCCGGCGAGACCGACGAGGACGTCAAGGCCACGCTCGACCTGATCTACGAGATGGAGCGCCGCGGGCTCTTCGGTTTCCTCGTCCCCTCCGTGTTCACGCCGCTCGAGGGGACCCGGATGGAGCACGACACCGGCGTCACCGAGACCCGGAACCTGACGCGCCTGCAGTGGCAGCTCATCATGCGCTGCTGGAAGATGAACATGCGGCCGGGGCTCTACAGCTGGTGGGGCCCGCTGTCGTTCAAGATCGGCGGGGTCGCCCTCTGGGCGACGCGGCTGCGCAAGACGAACGGCCCGCACTTCACCTGGCCGATGATGATGTTCTGCAGCGCCCTCCCCGAGAACATGCTGTACGCGACGGGAAGGCTGTACAAGGGCCGGCCGATCCGGGTGAAGTCGCGCGCCGAGCTCCTCGCCTCGATCAAGCCCGGCTACTGGAAGTACCTGCGCGAGGACGCGGGCGACCTCCCGCAGGCGCCTGCCCCGCCGGCCGCTCCGTCCGTCGAACGGGAGCTCGTCACGGCCTAGGAGCTTGCGCCGCAGAACGCCAACGGAGTGCGTGCCGCGGCGCAAGCTCCTGGGCCGGTGGGGGCTGGGGCCGACCCGGAGCCTGCGACGGGTTGGCGGCGCTAGGGCAGGAAGCCTGGGAGTCGGAAGGAGCGAAGGCCGGTGCGGGACGTTCGCCGCGCACGAAGACCATTCGGACCGGGGCTGGCCGGAACGGGGCTGGCGCTGGCGCTGCTGGGCGCGGAGTCCGGACCGGCCGTCGCGCAGGAACGCGCTCCGGCGTCCGCGGCGTGGCTGACCCCGGCGCCGCAGATCGTCGACATTCTCGACGCCCGGCGGACGCCGGACGTCCTCGTCGGGCCGAATCGGGATGTCGTCGCCCTGATCGAGCGGCGCTCCATGCCGGGCATCGCCGAGCTCGCGCGGCCGATGCACCGGCTGGCCGGCTACCGCATCGACCCGCGCAACAGCGCCCCGTGGCGGAGCCCGGGTATCGCCGCGATCACGGTGCAGCCGCTCGATCCCGAGGCAGAGCCGGCGCGCGTCGTCGCTCCGTGGCGCACGACGCTCGGCTGGCCGCGCTTCGCGCCCGACGGGCGTCACCTCTCCTACGCGGTGTTGCGCGACACGGGCGTCGAGCAGTGGGTGGTCGAAGTCGCCACCGGCACGCCGCGACCACTGACGAGCGCGTCGCTCAACGCCACCTGGGGCGAGCCGTGCACCTGGCTGGCCGACAGCAGTGGCGTCCTGTGCCGCTTCCGGAGATCCGCCCGCGGCGCGCCGCCGGAGCCGCCCCGCACCCCCGACGGACCGCTCGTGCGCGAGAGCGGCGGCCGCCCCGCGCCCGTCCGGACCTACCAGGACCTGCTGCGCGATCCGTACGACGACGCGCTCTTCACCTACCACTTCACCAGCCAGATCGGCACCGTGGCGCTGGCGACGGGACGCCGGACGGACATCGGCCGGCCGGGGCTCTTCGCGCGGGTCGCAGCCGCGCCCGACGGCCGCCATCTGCTGGTCGAGCGCGTCGAGGCGCCGTATCCGCGGTCCGTGCCCGCCTCCCGGTTCGCCCGGTCGATCCAGGTGTGGACCCCCGACGGGGACGCGATCGAGATCGCGCGGCGTGACATCGCCGACACGGTGCCCATCGGCGGGGTCCCGACCGGGCCCCGCGAGCACCGGTGGAACGCCGTCCAGCCCGCGACGGTCGTGTGGATCGAGGCGCAGGACGGTGGCGATCCGCAGCGGGAGGCGGCGCAACGGGACCGGGTGCTCTCGCTCGAGGCGCCGTTCGACGGGGCCCCGGACGAGTTGCTGCGCACCGAGCACCGCGTCACCGGCGTCGCGTGGACCGAGGACGGCACGGCGCTGGTCGACACCGCGGACCGGGCCACCCGCTGGCGGCGGACGTGGCTGCTGCGCGCCGGCGCGGGCGACCCGCGGCTGGTCTTCGACCGCAGCGCCGAGGACGCCTACGCCGATCCGGGCACGCCGCTCCGCCGCCCCGGCCGCGGGACGGCGGGCCCCATCCTGCAGGACGGCGACCACATCTATCTGACCGGACGGGGGGCGTCGCCGGAGGGTGACCACCCGTTCCTCGATCGGTTCGACATCTTCACGCTCGACCGCGAGCGGCTCTTCGCATCGCCCGCGGGTCGCTACGAGCGCGCGATGGCGGTGCTGGCGAGCGACGGCGGGACGTTGCTCACCCGGCGCGAGAGCCGCTCCGAGCCGCCGAACTACTTCGTGCGCGACGTTGCGGCAGGCACGGAGCGCGCCCTGACGCGGTATGCCGATCCGGCTCCCCTGCTCCGGCAGGTACGGCGACAGCGCCTGACGTACACGCGCGCCGACGGCGTCGCCCTGTCGGCCACGCTCTACCTGCCGCCGGACTACCGTGACGGGGAGCGCCGCCCGCTGCTGTTGTGGGCCTATCCTCGGGAGTACACGAGCGCGGCCGCCGCCGGTCAGGTGCGCGGCTCGTCGGAGCGCTTCCTCGACGTTCGCGGTGCCTCGCACCTGCTGTTGCTGGCCGAGGGGTACGCGATCCTGGACGGACCCGCCATGCCCATCGTCGGCGGCGGCGAGACGGCCAACGACACCTACGTCGAGCAGCTCGTGGCGAGCGCGGCGGCGGCGATCGACGCCGTGGTCGACCTCGGCGTCGCGGATCGCGAGCGGATCGCCGTCGGCGGGCACAGCTACGGGGCCTTGATGACCGCCAACCTCCTCGCTCACTCCGACCTGTTCCAGGCCGGCATCGCGCGGAGCGGCGCCTACAACCGGACGCTGACCCCGTTCGGCTTCCAGAACGAGCGGCGGACCTTCTGGGAAGCGCCCGATGTCTACGGCGCGATGTCGCCCTTCTTCCACGCCCCCGCCATCGACGAGCCGCTGCTGCTGACCCACGGCGCGATCGACGACAACTCCGGCACCTTCCCTCTCCAGTCCGAACGACTCTTCGCGGCGCTCGCCGGGCACGGCGCCACGGTCCGCTACGTCACGCTGCCGCACGAGTCGCACGGCTACGTCGCGCGGGAATCGGTCCTGCACGTCGTCGCCGAGATGCTGCGGTGGTGCGACCTGCACCTCGGCCGCGGCGGCGCGACGGAGGCTCGAGTATCGCCGGTCGATCGCCGCTGACGCGCCCCGGGCGCCCCGGGTCGAGGAACGCCTCGCGGCCTCGCGCTGCTCAGGACGAGGCCGACGGCCCGCCGTCGAGACCCGCACGGGCACGGCTGGGCCCGGGTACTGCTACGCTGGACCCGTGCGTCAGGCTCAGGGCTCCATCGTCTGCGCGGGCTGCAACAACCTCGTCGGCATCAACGAAGAGCGCTGCCCGTTCTGCGGGGCGTGGCGGCCGGGGCTCTTCGGGTGGGCGCCGGTGCTGCGCTCCGTCGTCGGCAACCGCCTCGACCTGATCCCGCTGATCGTCGGCACGTGCGTCACCCTCTACGCGCTGGCCCTGCTGCTCCAGCCGGAGGCCATCTTCGCGGGGCAGGGGTTCTTCTCGCTGCTCTCCCCCGGCCCCCGCGCGCTCTACATGCTCGGGATGACCGGCGCGGTCGCCTGGCAGTTGGGGTGGTGGTGGACGCTGCTGACCGCCATCTACCTGCACGGCAGCCTGCTGCACATCTTCTTCAACGTCATGTGGATCCGGAACCTCGGCCCAGCGGCGGCCGAGGCCTTCGGGCCGGCCCGGATGTTCGTGCTGTTCAACGTCGCCGGGGCGACGGGCTTCTTCGTGTCGAACGCCATGTCCGGCGCGCCCACCATCGGGGCATCGGGCTCCATCTTCGGGCTGCTGGCGGCGCTCATCGTCTACGGCCGGAAGCGCGGCAGCTCGCTCATGACTCGCCAGCTCTGGCAGTGGGCGATCATCCTCGGCATCTTCGGGTTCCTGATGCCGGGCATCAACAACTGGGCGCACGGCGGCGGCTTCGCCGGCGGATGGGTCGCCGCGAGCCTGATGGGGTTCATCGACGAGCGCCGGGAGAGCACGGCCCTGCTCATCGCGTCGCTGGCGTTCATTGCCGCCACGCTGGTCGGCGTCGGCCTCTCGTTCGTCAACGTCACCCGCATCCTGCTCCCCGGCTAAGGCCGGGACTCCGCGCGCCCTGCGGGTGCGGTGGAGTTCGCCGGCGCGATACTCCTCCCTCGCGGCCTTCCGGGCGGTAGACCCGCGCGTTCCGGCGGCATGGGCGTCCGGCCGCGAGA
The DNA here is from genome assembly GCA_026708265.1 of Acidobacteriota bacterium. Lineage (GTDB taxonomy): Bacteria > Acidobacteriota > Vicinamibacteria > Vicinamibacterales > UBA8438 > JAGWAJ01. The sequence goes on along the minus strand of JAPOVI010000323.1, from coordinate 8,791 downwards.
ACCGCTGCCGAACGGGACGGTTGTGCGGCGACGGCGGCGCGGGCAGAATAGCCCCAGCGGATGAATGGAGGAGACATGCCCAAGTGGCTTCGTGCGGCGACCGGTTGCGCGGCGGCGTTGGTCCTGGCGGCGGGGCTGGGCGGCGTGGGCGGCCCTGCCGCGGCGCAGGACGCCGACATCGGCGGCGTCGTGACGAGCGCCGCCGGCCCGGAGGCGGGCGTCTGGGTCATCGCCGAGACGGGCGATTTCGACACCGGCTTCCGGAAGATCGTCGTGACCGACGACGAGGGACGCTTCGTGGTGCCGGACCTCCCGGACGCAGCCTACGAGGTGTGGGTGCGCGGTTACGGGCTCAGCGACTCCCCGAAGACCGCGGCCCGGCCCGGCGACGAGCTGGCCCTGACGGCGACGGTGGCCGATCCGCACGAGGCGGCGCAGATCTACCCGGCCAGCTACTGGTACTCGCTGCTCGAGGTGCCGCCCGCGAGCGACTTCCCCGGCACCGGGCCGCGCGGCAACGGCATCGGCGTCGCGATGCGGACGCAGGCCGACTGGATCGACCGGCTGAAGGACGGCTGCCAGCTCTGCCACCAGCTCGGCAACCAGGCGACGCGCGAGATGCCGATGCTCGATCTCGACGACTTCGACTCTACCGCCGACGCGTGGGAATACCGCCTCCGGGCCGGCGGCGCGGGCCCCGCGATGGCGGTGGAGATCAACCGCATGGGCCGGCCGCGCGCGCTCCAGCTCTACGCGGAGTGGAGCGACCGGATCGCGGAGGGCGAGCTGCCGCCCGCCCCGCCGCGGCCGCAGGGGAAGGAGCGCAACCTCGTCCTCAGCATGTGGGCGTGGGGCCACCCCCGCGGCATGGTCCACGACGAGATCTCCACCGACAAGCGCAACCCCTTCCTGAACGCCAACGGCCCGATCTACGGCGTCGGCGGCGCCGGGCTCGTGATCACGGATCCGCGCACGCACCAGTCGGTCCGCATGGATCTGCCCACGCGCATCGAGCGCCCGCGGCGCGGCGACTCCTACCAGGGGTCGTCGACGGCGATCCCGTCGCTCTACTGGGGCGACGAGCCGGTCAATCTGCAGAGCCGGAGCGCGCACAACCCGATGCTGGACGATCGGGGACGGCTCTGGATCACGCAGTACGTCCGCCCCAACGACGTCCCGGGCTGGTGCCTGGAGGGCTCCGACCACCCGTCGGCGCAGTACTACCCGATCCAGCATCGCGACGAGTCCCGGCAGCTCTCCTACTACGACCCGGAGACGGGCGAGTTCGAGCTGATCGACACCTGCTACTTCACGCACCACCTGCAGTTCGCCGACGACGCGGACGACACGCTCTGGCTGAGCGGCTCGACCGAGGCGGTCGGCTGGCTGAACACCCGGCTCTACGACGAGACCGGCGACGAGCAGGTGTCGCAGGGCTGGTGCCCGACGGTGATCGACACCAACGGCGACGGCCGCATCACGAAGCCGTGGAACGAGCCGGACTGGAACGGCGACGTCGAGATCGACCCTGCACGGGATACGCGGATCGGCAGCCTCGACAAGTTCAAGCGGGCCTACGGGGTGATACCCCACCCGGACGGCTCGGTCTGGATCACGCGGCGCTTCGACGTGCCGGGCCGGCTGATCCGCCTAGACCTCGGGGACAGTCCGCCGGAGACCTGCATCTCGGAGGTCTACGAGCCGCCCTACGATCCGAACGGCGATCCGGCCGAGTGGGGATTCGGTCCGCGCGGCATCGACGTCGACCGCAACGGGCTGATCTGGACGGCGCTCGGCGGCAGCGGGCACCTCGCCAGCTTCGACCGCAGCAAGTGCACGGTGCGGAGCGGCCCGACCGCCACCGGCCAGCACTGCCGCGAGGGCTGGACGCTCTACTCGACGCCCGGTCCGCGGCTCAAGGGCGTCGAGGGCTCGGCCAACGCCGACTACCACTACTACAACTGGGTCGACCAGTTCGACACGCTCGGCCTCGGCGCGAACGTCCCGATCGCCAACGGCACGTCGTCCGACTCGCTGCTGGCCCTCGAGCCCGATTCCGGGGAGTGGGTCGTGATGCGCGTGCCGTACCCGCTCGGCTTCTACAGCCGCGGCCTCGACGGACGGATCGACGACCCGGACGCGGGCTGGAAGGGGCGCGGCGTCTGGTCCAGCTTCAACACCGGCTCGCCGTTCCACCTCGAGGGCGGCAAGGGAGCGACGAGCGAGATCGTACGCTTCCAGATGCGGCCGCACCCGCTCGCGCGGTAGCAGCTACGGCGTCGCACGCCAGACGATCAGTCGGGCGCCTCTCCGCTCGCTCGCGAAGGGTGGGGTGAGGGGCGTCCGCGCTGATCGCTGGACCACCCTCCCACTCGCCGCGCCCGTCCGGCAGGTCGAACGGGCCTTGCCACGGGCGGTCCAGGCATGTGTAGAACGACACCATCACGTCGCTGACGATGATCGCGTTCTCGACGGACCGCGCGGAGGCGCGCTCAGGGCTGCGGTTCATCCGTCCGTGAACGCCGCCGACGGCGTCCGCGGCGGCGGCGTCCGGGGCGCCGCCGCCGCGACTGGCCCGGCCCCTGCGCCGCCAGGTCCTCCCAGCGCGCCACCGCCTCCGGATCCTCCCCGTGGATCCGCAGCCAGGTGAGGGCGTCGGGAAAGCACTCCCGCGTGAGGATTCCGCGGGCGGCCCGGGCCGGGAGTCGGGGATCGACGAGCCTCGGCTGCAGCAGCAGGATCTGCCGCAGGCGCTCGATGTCCCGCCGCGGCACGGGCAGGTCCCCGAGCGAGAGCCGCGGCGTGCGGTCCTCACGCGGCCGCGGCGCGAGGTCGATCTCCTGCACGGGCACGGTCAGGCTGCCGAGCAGGATCGCGTTCGACAGGCTGTCGGGGGCCGCGTCGAAGCCTGCGCGCCAGGCGTCGAGGGCCAGCAGCGAACGCCGGAGACGGCGCGAGTTGCGGCGGCGCTCCACCTCCGGCGCCAGGTGCTGCAGGAGGCCGCGCCGCGACAGCGAGCCGAACGTCCGGGCGGCGAGGCCGCCGCGCAGGATCTTGTAGAGCTCCTCGAGGAGTCGGGCCGGCGCCGCCTGCGCGATCAGGCCGTGGTGCTCCGCGATGGCCTCCCGGACCGGGGCGTCGAGGCGGAAGCCCAGCCGCGACCCGAAGGTCACCGCGCGCAGCATGCGCACCGGGTCCTCGTGGAAGCGCTCCCCGGGTTCGCCGATGCAGCGGATGAGACGCCTCCGCAGGTCCTTCATGCCGCCGACGTAGTCGATGATCGCGAACGTGGCGATGTCGTAGAAGAGGGCATTGATCGTGAAGTCGCGGCGGAACGCGTCCTCCTCGGGCGTACCGAAGGTGTTGTCCCGGCGCACGGGAGCCCGCCGCGCGACGCCGCCCTCGGCCGCGGGCACCTCCGGCGGTGCGGCGGACCGAGCCGCGGCGTGCGCCTCCGGCGGAACCGCGGCGGACCGGGCAGCGGGGGACGCGCCCGGCGGAGCGGCGGGGGGCGACTCCACCTGCCGGCGGAAGGTCGCCACCTCTATCGTCTTGCTCCCGAACTTCACGTGGGCGAGGCGGAAGCGGCGGCCGATGATCCAGCAGTTGCGGAAGATGCGCTTCACCTCGTGGGGGTGGGCCGAGGTGCCGATGTCGAAGTCCTTGGGCCTCCGGTCGAGCAGCAGGTCGCGGACGCCGCCGCCGACCAGGTACGCGGTGTGATTGAACTTGCGCAGGCGGTAGAGCACGCGCAACGCATCGGGATCGATGCGCGTCCTGGAGATGGGATGGTCGGCGCGCGAGACGATGGTGGGTGCGGCCACGTCGTCCGCTAGCCCTTCGCGTCCTTCCAGGTGCGACCGATGCCCACGTCGACGGTCAGCGGCACCGAGAGCTCCACCGCGCCCTCCATGCGCTCGCGGACGAGGGCCGCGATCTCCTCGGCGCGGGTCTCCGGCGCCTCGAGCAGCAGCTCGTCGTGCACCGTCAGGATCATCGGGCTGTCGGCGGGCAGGACGGCGTGCAGATCGAGCATGGCGCGCTTCAGGATGTCCGCCGCCGTGCCCTGGATGGGCAGGTTCACGGTGACGCGCTCGGCGGCGCTGCGGATCTGGCCGTTGCGGCTCGCCAGCTCGGGGACACGGCGCCGGCGGTCGAACATCGTCGTGACGACGCCGGTCTCGCGGGCGCGCGCGATCGTGCGGTCGATGTAGGCGCGGACGTCCGGGAACCCGGCGAAGTAGGCGTCGATGAACGCCTGCGCCTCGGCCGGGGCGACGCCGATGTCCCGCGCGAGGGTGAACGCCGTCTTCCCGTAGAGCAGGGCGTAGTTGATGATCTTGGCGCGACGCCGCAGCTCGTGCGGGTCGAGGCCGCTCGCCGCGCCGAAGACGCTCAGCGCGGTGCGGTCGTGGATGTCCTCGCCGCGCCGGAACGCTTCCGACAGGTTCTCGTCGCCGGACAGGTGCGCCAGCACCCGCAGCTCGATCTGCGAGTAGTCCGCCGAGATCAGGAGAGCGCCCGGGCGGGCGACGAAGGCGCGGCGGATCTCGCGGCCGACCGCGGTGCGAATGGGGATGTTCTGCAGGTTGGGGTCGCTGCTGCTGAGGCGGCCGGTCGCCGCGACCGCCTGGTTGAACGACGTGTGCAGGCGGCCGGTGTCGGGATCGACGAGCTGCGGGAGCGCGTCGAGATACGTCCCCTTCAGCTTCTGCAGGGAGCGCCATTCGAGCACCTGCCGCGGCAGGTCGTGGACCAGGGCCAGCTCCTCCAGCACGTCGACCGAGGTCGACGCCACGCGCGTCTTCCCCGTCCGCCGCCGGGCGGGAAGCTGCAGCTTGTCGAACAGGATGGCCGAGAGCTGCTTCGGCGAGTTGATGTTGAACGCCTCGCCCGCCAGCTCGTGGATCTCGTCCTGCCGCGCCGCCAGCTCCTGCTGGAGCCGGGCCGCCTGGGCCGCGAGGACCTCCGTGTCGACGAGCACCCCGGTGCGTTCGATGTCGACGAGCACCGGGACGAGGGGCAGCTCCATGTCGCGGTACAGGGTGTCGAGCCCCTCGGACGCCAGGCTCGCGGCGAGGGGATCCGCGAGCTGCAGCGGCAGGTCGCTCCGCTCGCCCGCCAGCTCCGCCACCGCCTCGGCCGGGACGTCGGCGAAGCTGCGCGCCTGGGCGCCCTTGCCCACGACCTCCTCGTCGGGGATCGCGCGATAGCCGACGAGCTCCAGCGCGAGCTCGCCCAGCGTGTGTGCGGAGCGGGTCGCGTCGATCAGGTAGCTGGCCAGCAGCGTGTCGAGGTCGAGGCCGGCCAGCGGCGCGCCGTGGCGGGCGAGCACGAGGGCCGTCGTCTTCAGGTCGTGCCCGACCTTCCGGACTGCCGCGTCCCCCAGGGGTCGCGCGAGCCGCGCCAGCGCCGCGGCGGGATCGAAATCCGTCCCGGCGTCCCCGAGCGCCCGATGCCCGAGCGGCACGTAGCGCGCGTGCCGCGGCCCGGCCGAGAGCGCAATACCCACCACGCCGGCGCGCATGGCGCGCTCGGAACCGGTGAGCAGGCCGATTCCGGCGCGGCCCGCGCCGGCCACGGCGCCGGCCAGGGCGTCGAGATCCGCCATCGTGCGCACGACGGCGTAGTCCTTCTCGACCGTCGCCGCGGTCGGCGCGTAGTCGATCAGGAGCGAGCGGAACCCGAGGGCGGAGAAGAGCTCCAGGCAGCGCTCGCGCGTCGGGCCGCGGTAGCGGAGGGCCGACCGGTCGAAAGGGACCGGGACGTCGGTGTGGATGCGCACCAGGTCCCGGCTGCGGAGCGCGTCGTCGGCATTCTTCTCGAGCGCCTTGCGGTAGCGGGTCGGAGTGACCTTCTCGACGTTGGCGAGCAGCGTGTCGAGCGTCCCGTGGGCCGCGATGAGCTCGCGGGCCCCCTTCTCGCCGATTCCGGGCACCCCCTTGACGTTGTCGATGGAGTCGCCCATCAGCGAGAGCACGTCGACGACCTGCGCCGGCGCCACGCCGAACTTCTCCTGCACGCCGCCGGCGTCGTACCAGGCGCCGTCGTCGCGCGGGTTGAACACGCGGATGCCGTCGCCCACGAGCTGGAAGAAGTCCTTGTCCCCGGTGACGATGGCGACGTCCAGATCATCCGCCCGCGCTCTCTCCGCCAGCGTCCCGATGACGTCGTCGGCTTCGTACTGCGCGTGGGTCAGGATCGGAACGCCGAGCGCCTCGCACGCCTGGTGGACCCACGGGACCTGCTCGGCGAGGTCGGCGGGCATGGGCGCCCGATTCGCCTTGTAGTCGGCGGCCAGCTCGGTGCGGAAGGTCGGGCCGCGAAGGTCGAACGCCGCCGCGATCAGCTCGGGTTCGTGATCCGCGATCAGCTTGCGGAGCATGGTGACGAACCCGTAGACGGCGTTCGTCGACTTGCCGTCCGGCCCCGTCAGCCCGCGGATCGCGTGATACGCGCGGTACATCTGGGAGCTGCCGTCGATGAGGAAGAGGCGCGCCTTCTCGGCCATCGGGCGCCTGGAGTGTAACACCCGCCCCGCGGGCCGCCGGCACGCGTCCGACGGGCTCCGGCAAGTCGCAACGGACCCTGCGCGAGGCCCCCGGCGACGATGGCAAGGCTGCGGTGCCCGGGAGCGCCCTCCGTGCGGCAGGAGCGCGGAACAGCCCAGTGCAACGGCAAGGGGGACGTCAGGGCGACGCGACGTACCCGCGGCGCGCCCGGACCCGCAGCCGGGGGTCGCTGACCTCCACCTCGATGGTGTGCCAGCGCCCGTCGCCGTGGCCCGGGGCCACGTAGCCGAGGAAGTACTGCCGGCTCAACTCGTCGGCGACGCCGGCGGTCGCCGGCTCGAGGTCGCGCGGATCGCGAATGATCTCCGTGCGGCCGCCGCTGTCGTCGGTGAGGTCCCGGAGAGCCGACACGTTGACGCGCCCGTCGTCGCCGAGCGCCATGCGGGCCCCGGGGAACGGAATCGGGGTCGGGAGCGGGGCCCGGCCGCCGCCGCCGGGCACGGGGAAGGGAAGCCGCACCGGCGGCTGCCGGGGCGCCGGCATGCGCCGGCCGCGTCCGAACCGCGACGGAGCGTCGCCGTCGATGCCGATGGCGTAGACGAGCACGTCCGTCTCCCGCAGCCGGCGCCGGAGCCACTCGGGGTCGGTCTCGCTGTTCGTGTCGTTGCCGTCCGAGATGATGACCACCGCCTTCTTCCGGTGGCGCCCCTCCTCGGCCAGGCTGACCGCCTCCGCCACCGCGTCGTACAGCGCCGTGCCGCCGGTCGGCCGAATGCCGCCGAGGGCGCGGCTCAGCCGATCGCGGTCCCGCGTCCAACCGTGGACCAGTCGGGGCCGGTAGCTGAAGCGGTAGAGGAAGACCTCGTCGTCCGGGCCCAGCAGGTCGTAGAGGAAGCGATCGAGCGCCGCGCGCGCGGCGCGCATCTTCTCCCCTTCCATGCTGCCGCTGGTGTCGAGCACGATGCCGAGGCTGACCGGCACCCGCTCGCGGCTGAAGTGGCTGATCGTCTGCAACGCGCCGTCGTCGTAGACCCGGAAGTCGCCCCGCTCGAGGTTCGCGACGAATCTTCCCCGGCGATCGGTGACGGTGGCGCTGACGTTGATGAGGGCGACGCCGGTCCGGAAGCGGAACGCCGGCCGGTCTTCGTCCCGCTGCTGGCCCGGGCCGGCCGCGGCCCCCGGCGCGCCGAGCCCGAGCGCGAACGCAACGGAGAGGAGGCAGACGAGCGCCATCGCCGCCGGGCCGCGGCTCACGACGCACCTCCGTCATCGCCGGGCACCCCGGCGGCCGCGCCGACCCGAGCGGAGGCGCGCCGGTCGACGTGCGGAACGGTGGCCTCGTCGCGCAGGAAGCGGACCCGATAGCGGGCGACGCCCGCCGCCGGGACCTCGACCGCGAAGGGCCACACGTCTCCCGGGGCCAGCGCCGGGAGGTCGGTCCGGCGGCTGGCGACGGCGCCGCCGTCGGCGTCGAAAGCCGTCGCCTGCACCGCGAGGGGACCCGGCACCGGAGCATCCGCGGCGCGCACCGACCCGCGGATGGCCAGCATGCCCCCGGCCGGCTCGTGCTCCAGGGCAAGCAGCTCGATCGGGGCGGGCTCGGCCGCCGTCGCGGACACGGACGGCGCTCCCTCGCCGCCGGCCTCCCGCAACCCGATCGCCGCGACGAGCACGACGGCCAGCACCAGCCCCGCCGCGGCCACCAGGCCGGCGACCCGAGCCAGCCACCCCGGTGCGGGGCCCCCGCCCGGGAGCGCGGCGAGGCTCCCGGGAGAGGCCGTGGCGCCGCGGTCGCCGTCGAGGGCAGCAACGAGGGCCGCGACGCGGGCGTCGGAACGGCGGCGCTCATCGAGCAGCAGCCGCCACGTCACCGCTCCCATTCCCAGCGTCATCAGCAGCGCGACGACGGCAAGCAGGGCCAGCATGAGCTCCATGGACCGCGCCTCCTCCTCACAACAGGCGGAACGACATCGCCACCTCGACCACCACGCTCACCGGCACGCCGCGGCGTTCGGCGGGATGGAAGCGCCACCGGCGCATCGCCCGGACGGCGCGCTCGTCCAGGCCGAACCCCAGGCCGCGGACCACGCGCACGTCGCCGACCGAGCCGTCCGCGAGCACGATCACCTCGAGCAGGACGTCGCCCTCGACCGCCTCGAGGCGCGCCGCCTCCGTGTAGTCCGGCCGGACCTCGCGCAGCACGCTCGGCGGCACGATGCCGCTCCCCGGCCGGTACGGGCCGCCACCGGTCCCGCCGCCGGCGCCGGGCCCCACTCCGG
>JAPOVI010000359.1 GCA_026708265.1 Acidobacteriota bacterium | reverse complement strand
AGGAAGAACGACAGGCGCGAGGCCAGCTCGAGGTCCGAGATGCGGTAGGGCGTTCCGGGTTCCGCCGACGCCGGCTGATCCTCGAAGCGGAACAGGAAGCTGGGGCTGACCAGGATGCCTCGCACCGCGAGCTCGATGCCCGCCTCGAAGCCGCCCCGGGCGGCGCCCTCGCGGTAGAGGGCGAGCGGCACTTCGAGGTCCGCGTCGGTCACCGGACGCCGGTAAGCGCGCCGGGCCAGGGTCGAGACGACCTCCCGCGCGCAGGCCGCAACGTCCGCGGTCGACGCTGCGGCAGCCGCGGCAGGCCGGACGGCGGGGGCACCCGCGGCAGGCAGCACTGCCGAAGCAGCGGGGAGAGCCACGGCAGGCGGCGCTGCCGCAGCAGGCGGGAAGGCGGCGGCGGACGGCGTCGCTGTGGCGGACGGCGCCGCAGCGGCAGACGACGCTGGCACGGGAGCAGGGGTGCAGACGAGCAGCTTGCGGCGGCTGGGCGAATCGCCCGGCGCCGCGGTCTCCGGCAACGGCCCCGTGATGGTCACGCTGGAGACGACCGGCTCGCCGCTCGCGGCCCGGTAAGGGTCGCGGCGCAGGTCCGGGTCGAACAGGTCCTCGACGTAGGCCGACGTCTTCGCCGCGAAGTAGACCTGCACCAGGCGGGGACCTGCGGAGACCGGAGCGCGGAAGCGCATGCTCTCCAGGATGCGCCGGTTGCGCTCGTCGCCGCGCACCCCCCCCGGCCGCTCGACGACGCCGCTCCAGACCCGCTCGCCGTCGATGCTCACATCGAGCTGGTGGGGCTCGTCGGTCACCCCCAGGAAGCCGCCCGCGACGCCGCTCTCCTTCGGCCGCATCTCGAAGAGGTACTCGCCGTCGGCCGGGAAGTGGTAGGAGAACGCGCCGCCGCCGCGCGAGCCGAACGGCAGCTCGTCGCTCCAGCGGACGCCCTGGTCGCGGTCCGTCGGGATGAGGATCGTCTCGGGGGCGGGCGTGCCCCGCGGGCGCCCGAGGGCCAGCGCCGCGATCCGCGCCGCGGCGCCCAGATAGCGCTCGGTGAGCGCCGGCGAGAGCGTGAGCGCGTCGGCGTTGTTGTCGAAGCCGTAGGCGGCGTTGTCGGCGGGAAGCAGCCCGACGTCGATCTCGACGGCCAGCAGGTCGCGGACGGCGTTGCGGTACTCGGCCCGGTTCAGGCGGTGCAGCGTCGGCCGGCCGGGGTCGGGGCGCGCCTCTGCGGCCCGGTCGAGTGCCGTCTCGAGCCAGTCGACGACGGCATCGTACGTCGGCCGGTCCGGGCGCGGCCGGCCCGCGGGGGGCATCGCGCCGGTCCGGAGCTTGCGGACCACCGCCTCCCAGACCTCGGGGTGTTCGCCCGCCCGGGCCATGTCGAAGGTGTCGAGGGCCAGCCCGGCCGTCCGGGTGCGGCCGTTGTGGCAGGCGAAGCAGTACCGCTGCAGCACGTCTCGCGGCGGCGCCGCCGGCGCGCCGCGCGCCGCGGCCTGCACCTCGCCAGAGGCAGCCGGCACCTCGCCAGGGGCAGCCGGCACCTCACCGGGTCCGAGAGGCTGTGCGGCAAGCGCCTCTCCGGCAGCCTCCGCGGTGGATTCGGCGCCGCGCACCGGGCCGCCGTAGGCGGTCGCGACCAGTCCCATCGCCAGCGCCAGCGCGACGGCGGGCCGCCCGACCCGCGCCTTCGACCCCGAGGGGGACACCCGCCGACGTCCCGCCGCGGCGACGCCGGCGCACCCCATCCGTCTCGTCCCCGCCGACGTCCGTCGGTCCTTCATCGCCCGAGCGCCTCCTCCGGAATGGCCGCCGCGCAGGGCGCCGGACACTCGATCTCCCGCGCCCCGAGCTCGCGCAGCAGCGCCGCCGTGTGCGGGTGGGCCGCGAACGAGTTGCCGTACTCGACGCCGTCGGCGACGCGGAGCGGCGTGCGGCCGTCGAGGGCCACCACGTCGAGCGCGGCGCCCCGGTCGAAGAGGTACTGCACGACGCTGTTGGCGCCGCGGTATGCGGCGGCGTGCATCGCGGTCTCGCCGACGTCGCTCACGGCATGGACGTCGGCGCCGTGCGCCTCCACCAGCAGCCGGACCGCCGCGAGCACCTGCGCCTCGCCGGCGCGGTCCTGGTTCGACGCCCACGAGATGCCGGCCGCCGCCATCAGCGGCGTGATCCCGTCCTCGGTGTCGATCGTCGGGTCGGCGCCGTGCTCGAGGAGCAGGCGCATCACCTCGACGTCGGCCGCCTTCGCGGCCAGCATGAACGCGGTGGCGCCGGTCATGTGGCGGCGGTAGCGGGCCCCCGACCAGCGGGGCTCCTCCATCGAGTTCCGGCCGTTGACGTCGGCGCCGTGGGCCAGCAGCGACCGGAGGACCCGCATCCGGTCGAGGCGCACGACGATGAACTGGTCGCTGATGTGCCAGTTGGCGACGTGCACCGCGGCCTGCAGCGGCCGCCCGAAGACGTTGCCGGGCACGATCCCCTCGGACTCGCGCTCGCTGTAGCCGAGCTTGCGGATCCGGAACGGCACCGCGCGCGCCCGCATGCCCTGCACGGTGAGCCGCGTCGAGCCGCCCTCGGCGTTCGGGTCCGCCCCGCGCGCGAGCAGCAGGTCGACGAGGTCCTCGTGTCCGTTGACCACGGCAACCAGGAGCGGCGTCGCACCGTCGGGCCGCCGCTCGTTCACGTCGGCCCCGGCCGCGAGCAGGGCGCGGACGCAGTCCAGGCAGCCCTTGCGGGCCGCGAAGAGGAGCGCCGTGGCGCCGCTGCCCGAGCGCGCTTCGATGTCGGCGCCCCGCCCGAGGAGCGATTCCACGACCGGCGCGTGCCCTTCCGCCGCAGCCCACATCAGCGCGGACTGCCGGTTCCAGGTCTCCTGCGCGTCGACGTCGGCGCCCGCGCCCGCCAGCGTCTCGACGGCGGCGACCTTCCCGGAGCGCGCGGCCAGCATCAGCGGCGTCTCGCCGGCCCGCACCGCCTGCCGCGGGTCGTTCGGGTCGGCGCCCGCCGCGACGAGCTGCGTGATGATCTCCGCGGCGCCGTTGCGCGCCGCGAGCGCCAGCGGCGTCACCCCGTAGCGGTTCGCACGCCGGACGTCCGCCCCGGCCCGGATCAGGGCGGCCACCATCTCGGCGTCGTCGCGGTAGGCGGCCCAATGGAGGGCGGTCGCTCCGTCACTCTGGGGCGCATCGGCATCCGCCCCGTCCGCCAACAGCGCCCGGACCGCCTCGGCGTCGCCCCGTCGGGCGGCGTCGGCGAGGGCGGTGCCGTGCGAGGCGACCGCCCGCGCCTCCGCCTCCCGCGCGGTCAACACGCCGGAGGCCTCGACCACGAATGCGGCGGCCAGAGCGGCGGCGAAACCGAGCGCGGTCACACGAGATCCCAAGAGGCTTCGAGTGCGCGTCATGAACGAGCCCGCATGCCGGCGGCAATCGTACTACGCGGCAGCCGGCCTCGAGGCCCCGCCTCCAGCCGATGCGCTACCTGCCGTGCTCATGGGCCGGAGCTCGCGCCGACCGCCGCCGAGAGGCCCTCGGCGCCCGTGCAGGCAGGCCGAGGGCGCCGGACGCAGGAGTCGGCGCCGTGCCAATCCGATGGCGGCGACGCTGCGCGATCACGCTTGCCACGCGCGAACGCCCCCGCGACAATACGCACTCTCCGTGCTGCGCTGGCAGCGCTCCGGGGAGCTCGGCGGGATGACAATGACACGGATGGCGGACAACCGGAGCATGCCGCGCGTCCGACAGCGCCGGCGAGCCGTGACCCTCGCCGCCGGCCTCGCCGTCTGTGCGTTCGCGGTCTCCCATGGGCGCCAGGGCGACTTCGACGGGCCGATCGGACGCGCACCCGGTGCGTCCCGCTTCATCGAGGCCGCGAGCTCTCTGGCCCCCGGCGCCGTACCCGACGACGTGGGCCACCTCACCTTCATGAGCCCCCACGCGTCGCCAATCGCCGTCGCCGGCGGCTCCGTCTTCGTCGCGAACACGCCCGCCGACACCGTCGACGTGATCGAGGACGCGAGCCGCACGGTCACCGCCCGCATCCGCGTCGGCATCGACCCGGTCGGACTCGCGGTGCGGCCGGACGGGAAGGAGGTGTGGGTGGCGAACCACGTCTCCGACTCGGTCAGCGTCATCGACGCCGATCCCGACAGCCTGACCTACCTGCAGGTGATCGCCACCGTGCAGGACATCGGCACCTTCAGCGGCGCGACCCGTTTCGACGAGCCGGTGGGGATCGCCTTCGCCAGCGACGAGAAGGCCTACGTCGCGCTCTCGTCGGAGAACCAGGTCGCCATCGTGGACGTGGCGGCGCGGCGGGTTACCCGCTACATCGACATCAGGGCCCAGGACCCGCGGGCCCTCGCCGTCCGCGGCGAGCGTCTCTACGTCATCCCGTTCGAGTCGCACAACCGGACCCAGATCTCCGGCTGCCGCGGCGAGATCGACGGCGAGCTCTGCACCTTCGACGCGCAGGAGCACGTGGTCGACAACAACAACGTCCTGTCGCTCGGCATCACCGTCGACGTCGTGAAGCACCCCGATGTCCCGGACCGCGACCTCTACGTGTTCGACACGACGACCGACGCGCTGGTCGAGGTCGTCGACTCGGTCGGCACGCTCCTCTACGGACTCGCGGTCGATTCCGGGGGCGAGGTCTTCGTGGCCCAGGCCGATGCGCGCAACGACGCCAACGGGCGCGCCGGCACGGAAGGCGAGGGGCTGGCCGAGTTGGAGAACCGAGCATTCCTGAACCGGATCACGCGCATCGACTGCGGCGGTGGCTCGTGCGGCGACCCCGAGTTCATCGAGCTCGAGCCGCTGCCGCCGGCGCATCCCGAGGCGGGCCAGGCGCTGGCGACGCCGTTCGCGATCGCCATCAGCGACGACGACGCGACGCTCGTCGTCTCCGCGGCCGGGTCGGACAAGCTGTTCACGGTCGACGCGGCGAGCGGCGAGGTGCTGGGGCGGACGGCGGTCGACGCGGTGCCGCGCGGCATCGCCCTCGAATCCGACGCCGACGGCGCGCCGTCGCGGGCCTGGGTCCTGAACGCGGTCGCCAACACCGTGTCGCTGGTGGACGTCTCCACGCCCGCGTCTCCCGGCGTCGTCGCGACGGTGATCCTCGCCGATCCGACGCCGGCGATCATCAAGCGCGGGCGCATCGCGTTCCACGACGCCGACGCCTCGTCGACCGGGACGTTCTCGTGCGAGAGCTGCCATCCCGACGGTCACACCGATCAGCTCGTCTGGGTGCTCGACACGCCCATCTGCGACCGGGACGGCTGCACGCAGATCCCGCCGCGGTCGACGATGCCGGTCCGCGGCCTGCGCGACACCGCCCCCTACCACTGGGACGGAATCCCCGGCGACCCCTACGGCGGCGTGAACACGGCCAGCACGCGGCGCGACGTCGAGGCGAACTGCGACGCGGACGATCCGCGGAGCTGCACGCGGCAACTGGTGGACAGCACGCTCGGGTCCACGATGTGCGCGGTGGGGGAGTGCGGCGTGAACGACGAGGGCCAGGCGGGCGCGCTCAGCGGGGCCGAGCGCGACGACCTGGCCGAGTTCCTGCTGAACGTGCCGTACCCGCCCTCGCGGCGGCGCTCCTTCACGAACGAGCTCTCCGACGACGCGGTGGACGGCTTCGAGGCGTTCCACGTCGACGGCGTGCCGGACGGGGACCCGCCGGCCGTCAACGTCTGCGGCAACTGCCACCGGATGCCGTTCTGGACCAGCACCAACACCGGCGGCACCGGCATGGACGCCCCCACGTGGCGCGGAGCCTACGACCGCTGGCTGATTCTGCCCCAGGGGCGCTGGAACGTCATCGACCTGCGCGGGGAATGGGAACGCAACGCCGGATTCCCGGAGCGGAGCATGTGGGGCGCCTCCCTGCCCGCACGCCGGCACTTCTGGGACATGGTTCAGGAAGGCAGCACCGGCTTCTCCGGCGCCTTCGCGCGCCAGGTCACGCTGAACCCGTCGTCCCCCGCCCACGCGCTGACGGCCAAGCTGCTCGAGGCCCTCGAGCTGGGCGACCGCGAGGGCGCCGTCGTGCTGCAGGGCGAGGGTGTGTTCATCGACGGCGACCAGGCGACGCCGGTGGCGCTGGAGTTCGACGGCAGCACCTACGTCGAGCGGAGCGCGGACCGGCTGCGATCGTTCAGTCGGACGGAGCTCATCTCCAGGGCGACCGGCGGCACGTTCGTCGGCACCTTCACGGGTCGCCTCGGGCCCCGCACGGGCCCCGACCACCCGCAGCCCGCCCTCTGGACGCCCGGCCCCATGCACGAGCAGCGGGGCAGGCAGATCTTCCAGGTCCTCACCGAGGAGGACCGAACCATGATGGTCAGCGGGCGCCACATCGAGGCGGGAGCCCGACTCTTCGTCGACGGCCGGCGTGTGACCGGCAGCGTCCGGTGCCGAAGCGGCGAGCTGCCCGACTGCGAGCGGGAGATCCTCTTCGTCCAGCTCCCGCAGTCGCCGGGGATGCACTTCCTGCAGGTGCAGAATCCCGGCGGCCTCTTCAGCAACGACCTCATCTTCTACGGCCGCCCCCTGCACGGGGCGCAACTGACCGGCGGGGCCGGCGCCGGCGGGGCGGGGGTCTCGTCGCCGGCCGCCGGGATGGGCTTCGGGGGTGCCGCCGCGGCCGCAGGGCTCGGGGATGCGGGGCTGCCGTCCGCGCCGAACCAGGAGCCGGCGGACCCCGTCAGGGAACCGCGGGTCGCCGCGGCGTCACCCGACGGCATCGTAATCACGGCGGCCGACGGGATGCAGTTCGGAATCGAGACGGTCGCGACCGGGCTCGTGGCGCCGGGGAGCCTGGCGTTCGCTCCCGACGGCCGGCTGTTCCTGGCCGAGGGCCCGGGCCGCGTTCGCATCCTGTCGAACACCGGGCTCCTTCCGCAGCCCGCCTTCGCTCTCACCGGCGCCAGCGCCACGGGCTGGCCGGTCATCTCGGGACTCGCGCTCGATCCCGAGTTCGCGAGCAACGGCTACATCTATCTGCTGCAGACCGACGACCGGTACGGTGGCGCTCCGGCGGCACGCCTGGTCCGCTACCGCGCCGGAGGCAACGCCCTGGTCGCGACCGGCACCCTGCTCGACGGCCTGCCGCCCGCCTCCCTGCACGGCGGAGGGCGGCTCCGCTTCGGCCCCGACAACCTGCTCTACGTCACGGTCGGCGACGCCCACGACAGCGACGCGGCGCAGGACCTCGCCGCGTACGGCGGGAAGATCCTCCGGCTGCGGCCGGACGGCACGACGCCGCGCGACAACCCCTTCCTGTCGCCGGTCTACTCGTGGGGCCACCGCGACCCGCGGGCGCTCGACTGGCATCCGCTGACGGGCGCTCTCTGGCTCGCGGAGCCGGGCGGGGCAGGCGCGGGCGAGCTCAACCGCATCGGGGTCGGAGCGAACTACGGGTGGCCCATCGCGACGGACCCCGGCGGCTTCGACCCGCTCCCCGGTATGCGAGCGCCGCTGCTCAGCCTCTCACCGCCAGCCACGCCGAGCGGTGCCGCCTTCTACTCCGGGACCGCGATCCCCGGATTCCGCAACGATCTCTTCCTGGCCACCCTGGACGGCGCGCACCTGCTGCGCATCCGCTTCGACCCTGCCGACCCGAGCCGCATCGTCGCCACGGAGCGGATGCTCGATGGCCCGCTCGGTCGACTGAGCGACGTCGTCGCCGGCCCCGACGGTGCCCTGTACGTCGCGACCGGCAACCGCGACGGCATCGGCGAGCCAATCCCCGGCGACGACCGCATCGTCCGACTGGCGCCGGTCGACTGAGCGATCAATCCTCGAGACGCGGCACGACGAAGGCGTCAGGGATCCCGGCATCGAGCGTGGCGAGCTCGGCCCCGTGGGCCGCCGCCAGCGCCACCAGGTGAGCATCCGTCGTCTGGGACGCCCGCTCGCACCACTCCGGCAGGTCGGCCGCCGGTCTGTCGTCGGGCAGGAAGCGGTGACACGCACCCAGGCGGCGCAACATCGCGGCCAGCGTGCTCCCGGCTTGCGTGACGGTCACGCTGCCCGCGGTGCGCTGCACGGGCACGCGGACGAATCCCAGCTCCGGAATCGCAGACGTCAGCAGCCGCGATGCGCGCTGCCTGCGGGTCGCCGCGATCCACGCAACGGTCCGCTCGTGGTCGACGTGATCGGACCATCCCCACGCCACCAGCACGTTGACGTCGAGCAGGAACCTCACGGGAACTCCGCAAGAAGCTCGCGCACCCCCGCGGTCGTGAGCGGCGGCTCACCGTCAGGTGCGGCGAAGATCATCGCTCCGGTGTAGCGGCAACGGACCAGACGCGGCTTCCGAGGGCCGGACGCGGGCACGCGCGCCCGGCGACGGAGATACTCCGAGACGGTGACACCCTCCTTCCGCGCCCGCGATCGGATCAGCCGGGCTTCCTCCTCGCTCACCTTGAAGGAGATGGTCACCATGGGTAATACCGTAATACGCGTGCACGGCGGCGTCAGTCAGAGGACGGCGCGTACGTGGCGGCCTTGCCGCGATGGAACGGACGATGGGCGGAGTTCGTCTGACACCAGCAGTGCCGCGGCGGGCCGCGCGCGCGGGGATGGGGTACGATCCGACATTCGGTTCGTGCGACGGGAGGACGGGATGGCAATCACGCTGACGGTGAACGGTGAGACCCGCACCGTGGACGTGGAGCCGGACACCCCGCTGCTGTGGGTGCTCCGGGACACGCTGGGGTTGACGGGAACCAAGTTCGGGTGCGGCATCGCGGCCTGCGGAGCCTGCACCGTGCACCTCGACGGGCGGGCGGTCCGCACGTGCACCCTGCCGGTCTCGGCGGCCGCGGGGATGCCGATCACCACCATCGAGGGGCTCGAGCAGGACGGCGAGCTGCACGAGGTGCAGCAGGCCTGGATCGACCACCAGGTGCCGCAGTGCGGCTACTGCCAGTCGGGCATGATCATGGCCGTCTCCTCGCTCCTCGCCCAGCGTCCCGACCCGAGCGACGAGCAGATCGACGCCAGCATCACCAACATCTGCCGCTGCGGCACGTTCGTCCGCGTGCGGCGCGCGATTCACGCGGTGGCCGACGGCCGGAAGGCCGCCGGCGAGAAGAAGGAGGAGCGTCATGGGTAAGTGGACGCGACGCGCCTTCATCGGCGCCGGCAGCCTCGTCGGCGGCGGGTTCGTCCTCGGCGTGGCCGGCGTGGCCTTCTCGCCCGGCCGCCACAGCGTCGTCTCGGCCGACGCGATCGACAAGGGCGAGCTGACCACCTGGATCACCGTCACGCCTGACAACTTCGTCACCATCCTGATTCCGCACTGCGAGATGGGACAGGGGTCGCAGACCGGGCTCGCCATGATGGCGGCCGAGGAGATGGAAGCGGACTGGGAGCTCGTGCGCATCCAGGAGGCTCCGGCCCTCGACGCCTACGCCAACGCCTACATGCTCCGCGCGTTCACGGGCGAATCGATGCCGGCTCCGCTCGGCCGCGCCATCGACTACGGCGCCTACCGCCTGGCGCGCTGGTTCGGCACGCAGGCCACCGGCGGCTCCATGGCGGTGCGCGGCACGGGCTACGGCATGCGCATCGCGGGCGCGGCGGCGCGCGAGATGCTGCTGATGGCGGCGGCCGAGCGCTTCGGCGTCCGCCCCGACGAGTGCACGGCGGCCCGGTCGCACGTCACCCACGAGGCGTCGAGGCAGAGCGCGACGTTCGGCGATCTGGCCAAGGCCGCGGCGGCCATCCCCGCCCCGTCCAATCCGCCGTTCAAGGATCCCGACACGTACACCATCCGGCGCACGTCCCCGCCGCGCTTCGACATTCCGCCGAAGGTCAACGGCAGCCTCGGCTACGGCATCGACTTCACGCTGCCCGGCATGCTCTACGCGGCCGTCGACATCGCGCCCGTGCAGGGCGGCCGGCTGGTGTCGGTCGACCCCGCGCCGGCCAAGGCGATGCCCGGCGTCCACGAAGTGGTGGAGCTCGAGGAGGCGGTCGCCGTCGTCGCCGACAGCTACTGGCGCGCGCGCAAGGCGCTGGCGGCCCTCAGCCCTGTCTATGACGATGCCGGGCACGGCGACGTGTCGAGCGAGACAATCTTCGCCGCGTTCGACGAGGCGCTCGGCGCCGCCCCGGAGATGCCGGCGGAGGCGGCCAAAGTGGTCGCGGCCGACTACCGTGTCCCGTTCCTCGCCCACGCCACCATGGAGCCAATGGCCTGCACGGTGCGCGTCGACGGCGACCGCGCCGACGTGTGGGCGGGCACCCAGGATCCGCTGAACGCCCGCTCCACGGCGGCCAGCGCCCTCGGTTTCGATACCGACCAGGTCCACCTCACGAACCTGATGCTCGGCGGGGGCTACGGCCGGCGCCTGCCATTCTCCTTCGACTACGTCGATATCGCCTCGCGCATCGCGAAGGCGATGTCCCCGACGCCGGTCAAGATGGTCTGGAGCCGTGAGACCGACATGCAGCACGGCTACTACCGGCCGGCGGCGATGTGCCGCTATGCCGGCGCGCTCGACGCCGAGGGAAGACCCCTCGCCGTGGGGGCGCACTACGCGGGCGGCGGCGACGGCGAGTCGCTGTTCCTGCCCTACGCCATCCCCGACCAGCGTTTCGACGGCCGGAGCGCGTCGCACCACGTCCGGGAGGGCGCGTGGCGGTCGGTCCTGAACTCGCAGCACGGCTTCTTCAAGGAGTCGTTCATCGACGAGCTGGCCCATGCCGCAGGCCGAGATCCCTACGAGTTCCGGCGCGACCTCATGGACGAGCACCCGCGGTTCCGCGCCGCCCTCGTCCGGGCCGCCGAGATGGCCGACTGGGGCAGCCCGCTCCCCGAGGGCGAGGGCCGCGGCATCGCCATCGCGGAGAGCTTCGGGTCCATCGTCGCCCAGGTGGCCCACGTGGCGGTCTCGCCGGAGGGCAAGGTCAGGGTCCGCAACGTCTACGCCGCCGTCGACTGCGGCGACGTCGTCAACGTCGACAGCGCCGTGGCCCAGATCGAGGGCGGGGTGGTCTTCGGCCTCTCCGCCGCCATGGTCGCGGAGATCACCATCGACCAGGGCCGCGTCGCACAGAGCAACTTCCACGATCACGAAATGATCCGCATCGCCGACGCGCCGCACGTCGAGGTGGACTTCATCCACTCCGGCGAGCGCCTCGGCGGCCTCGGCGAGCCGGGCGTGCCGCCGGTGGCGCCGGCGGTCACGAACGCGATCTACGCGGCCACGGGAATTCGGGTGCGGAATCTGCCGATCAAGAACCACGACCTGTCGCGGGCGTAGAACGCTCGATCTCGCGGCTACGGAGGAGTACGGCTTCCGCGGGCGCTGACAACCCGGATGCGCCCGTGGCGCCGCCCGGTCACGGAGCCGGGTCCGGCAGGGAGACAGTCCGGCGGGCGACGTCAGCCAGGTGCCGTCGTAGATCCACCGTGGAGTCGAAGGCCTCGAACCGCCCGGCGTCGACGTCGGCGATGCCTGCGCGAGCGGCTTCCCGCGCCGCTGTCAACCGGGCTTCGCGCTCTGCCGTTTCTTTCTGGATCCGCCGGGCACCGGCACGCAACACTCCACCGGCGTTCCCGCCCATGGCTCGTCGCCCAGGCTACCACGCGGGGTCCGCGTAGCCGATCCGGAACGGGAGCACGGCGCCGCGGGCGCGTCCGGGGACCTCGGGATCGACCGCGTCGACCTCGAACGGCCGCCCGATGCGGTTGCCGGCCGTGTCCTCGAGGGTCGCCGCGGCGACGAGCCGGTATTCGCCGGGCTGCCACGGAGCGCGCGGCGTGAAGGTCCAGCGCGTCTCGCCCTCCGCCACCCGGATCTCGCCCGCCAGCGGCCGGCCGTCGCCGGTCGCCACGTGGAGCGCGCTCTGCAGCAGGCCGTAGTCCAGCGGCACGGGGAAGCGCACGGCAAGCGGGTCTCGCGTAGTCGGGGCCGGCGCATCGAGTCGCCAGGCGTGCGGATCGAGGGCGCGCTCGCGCGGCGGGCCCACCCGGTACTCGCGGCGGAACGGCGCGACGAGCGGCTGTCCGGCCCCGTCGCGCCAGGACCCGTCGATCACCAGCGTGTACGTGCGCTCCGCCGCCAGGGGGCGGCCCAGCTCCGCGTTGGGCCGGATGCCGCGCTTTACGCGCCCCGGGTCGTAGAGCACCGTGTAGCGCGTGCGGTCCGCATTCCACAGGTCGACGTCCAGCGGCAGGAACGCGTCGGCGACGGGCTCTCCGTGCTCGTCGAGCAGCCGGATGTACGGACCTCCCGCACCCAGGCCCATCGGAGCCGAGAAGACGATGTAGAGGCGGAGGTGGTTCTCGGGGACCTCGGGGCCGGTCGGATAGACCGCGGCCACACGGGTCGACGGCTCGAGGTCGGGAGCCGGGACCTCGACCGTGGTCCGGAGCGTTCGGGGCGGGGTGGGCGCGGAGCGGTCGCGCGCGGACGGGAGGGACGAGGGGTCGAACACCACCTCGTAGCGCTGACCGGCCGGGAACGGGAAACGCGGGGTGAAGCGCAGCTTGCCGCCGTCGACGGCGTAGTCGCCGAGCACGGCCGGAAGCTCCGCGGAGGCCGGGTCCGCCGGCGCGACGCGGACGCGCAGGAGCGCCTGCCACGCCTCGCGCGTGAGCGCGGCGCCCTCGAGGTGCGCGAGGTCCGCGGCCGGCAGCCCCGCGACGTCGATGGTCCGCTCCCCGGAGGGCGCGGCGGCCAGATGGATGCCCGGCTCGCCCGCGGCGGGTTGGGGCGCCCCGTCGCCCAACGCACGCGGGGCGGGTCCCGGCGCCGGGCCGCCCGGCGGCGAGCAAGCGGGCACGAGCGCGAAAGCCGCCACCAGGGCGGCGGCCCTCGCCACTTGCCGCATCGGATGGAGTCGCCTTACGGCAGCGCCGCCGCTTCGAGGTTCAGCCCGCCGCCCGCGGCGGCGACGAGCAGCATCGCCTGCGAGTCGTCCAGCTTGTCGAGCTGCTGCACGCCGTCGAGGGACGCGATGGTCTCGAACGGCACGCCGGCCGTGTCGGGAATCGCCTCCGCGATGGCGTCCGCGGCCCCGAACGGCGCCGTCGGCACTTTCATCACGCCGCGCTGGTTGTTCGACAGCAGGATGTAGTCCGCGCCGTCCTTCTCGTAGACGATCATGTCGATCGGCCGGTTGCGGTTGCCGAACTCCGCAATGGTCGTCCCCTGGATCTTGCTGCCGGGCTCCAGCGCGGCGATCGGGAACTTGACGAGCGGCGTGCAGAGGTAGCTGGCCACGATCGACGGCTCGCCGTCGATCTCGTAGGGCACGAACGTGAACACGGGCGAGAACGTCTCGAGCTGCCCGTGGGACCCGTGGTAGATCTCCACGCTCGTCCCCGCGTCCGCCACCCGGAACGGGTACGGGATGACGCGCATCTTGGACGCGAACTCCTCGTTCGACAGGCCCGACACGAACAGGTTGCCGTCGACGAAGGCCATGTGGGTGATGGTCTGCACGCCGATCAGCCCCGCGGGGTCGACCGCGTCCGGGTAGTTGGGCACCGGGATCGACCGCCCGCCGACGAGCTCCAGCGGCGTCGCGTCCGGTGGCGGATTGGGCACCCCGATCCGCGTGTAGCGGACGCCCTCGAACGAGACGACCTCGATCTCGCCCGCGCCGTCCACGCGCAGGAGGACGGGCATGGCGTCCGCGCCCATGCCCCGCATCACCGAGAGCCAGGTGTTGCGCGACTGCGGGTCGACCACCATGTCGGTGATCAGCAGGTCGCCGGCGTCGATGCCGAGCAGCCCGGCGACCTTCTGGTCGATGGCGGGGACGTCCTGCGTCCCGGGCACGCCGCCGGCCAGCGCGTCGCCCAGGTGCAGGGCGGTGATGGAAACATCCTGGGTGTCGGCCGCGAAGACCACGCCCTCCGGACCGAACGCCAGCTTGCCGATGTACTGGAACTCCGGCGACTCGCCGGTCGTAGCCTCGGAGTTGGCGGCCGACCGGACCCCGGCCACCGCCAGGCTCAGGCCCAGAACGACGACGAGCAGCACGCCGAAACGGAACTTGGACATGCCGTATCTCCTTTCCGCCGCATCATACTGCGCCTGTCCAGTCTCCCGTCGCTACCTCCCGCACGGCCGTCATCCGCCGGAAAGGTGACCAGCCCGCCGAAGATCGCCCCGAGCCAAGGCAGGCGACGAGCCACGCGGACACGCCGCCGGTGCTCCGACGAACGACCCGTCGGCCCAGCTCCGCCGTCAGAGTCGCAGGACGGTCACCCGGGCGCGGTCTTCCGTGAGGTCGGCGACGGCGGCGTCGAAGGTTACGAGACGGCCGTGGTGGCGTGCCGCCACCGCGAGAAGGTGCGCGTCGGTCACCTGCCGGTAACCGCGCAGGCGGTCGAAAGTCCCTGCGCACTCGCGGACCAAGTCGACATCGTCCAGCCAGAGCTCGTGGCCCGCGAGGTCCGTCATGGCGCGCAACACTCCCGCTGCTTCGCCCGGGGATCTGGCGTCCGGGAGAACCCTGCGGTTCGACGAGACCCGGATGAAGCCCGCCTGGGTGATCGGGGCGGTGCCCCAGGCCGCCGGCGCATGGTCCGAGAACCAGGCCACCGCGCGGTGGTGACGGACGTGCCTGGGCCACGCGAGGGCCGCCAGCACGTTGACGTTCGCGCAGCGGCGTCACGAATCTTCGTTGGCGGCGCGCACCATCTCCGGCGTGATCAGCGGTCCGTCCGGGTCGACCGCGAAGCCGGGAACGCTCCGCTCGGTTGCCACCGGGCGCGCGCGCAGGCTGCGCCGCGCGAGCTCGGACAGGGCGGCATCGACCGAGATCCCCCGTTCCGCGGCCAAGGCCCTCGCGCTGGCCAAGACGTGGTCGTCGTCGTTGAGCGTGATGCGCATCACCGCGCCAGCGTATCAGGCCATCGCCCCGCATCGGGACGGATCGCGACCCCGAGACGCCGAGTCCGCGCGCTACTCCTCCCGTAGCGCGACGAGCGGATCGACGCCCATCCCCCGGCGCGCGGGGACGTAGCACGCGGCGAGGCCGGTCAGGACGAAGACGAGCGACACGGCCGCGAAGACGCCGGGGTCCGTGGGCTCGGTCTCGTAGAGGAAGCTGGAGAGCGCCCGCGACAGGGCCGCCGCGACGGCGGCGCCGATGACGAGGCCGGCCAGCACCAGGACCAGGCCCTGCCGCAGCACCATGGCCAGGATCGAGCGGCGCTCGGCCCCCAGGGCCAGCCGCAGGCCGAACTCGCGCGTGCGGTGGCTGACGGAGGTGGCGATGACGGCGGCGATGCCGCTGACGGTGATGACGAGGGCGAGCCCGGCGAAGAGGCTCAGCAGCAGCACCGACAGCCGCCGCGTCGCCGTCGCCCCGGCGCGGGTCTCCTCCAGGGTCCGGAAGTTCTCGACCGGCTGCTCGGGATCGATGGCGTGCACGGCGTCCCGCACCTGGCCGCTCAGGGCGCGCGGGTCGGACTGCGCCCGGACGAGGACGCGGGTCGGCGAGCCGGCCCCCTGGAGGAAGGGCCGGTAGAGCTGATCGGGGGGCTCGCGGTCGAGCCCGTGGTCGCGCACGTCGCCGACGACGCCGACGATGGTCACCCAGGTCTCGCCGTCGTCCAGGGTGACGCGCTGATCGAGGGGAGTCCCGCCGTCGCGCCAGTGCCGCTCGGCCAGCGAGCGGCTGACGACCGCCACCGGGGTCGTCTCCGTGTCGTCGAGCCGGGTGAAGCCCCGGCCCGAGAGCAGGGGGACGCCGACGACGGCGAAGTAGTCCGGGCTGACCACGCGCGTCTCCAGCTCGGGCCTGAGATCCGGATCCTCGTAGGTGCGCCCCTCGATGGCGAACCGTTGCTGCTGCCCCACCTCGCTCGCCATCGGGAAGCCGCTGGCGACCGCCGCCGCGGTCAGCCCGGGCCGGCCCTCGAGCCGCGCGAGGACGTCGGTGAAGAGCTGCCGGCGGCTCTCCGGCGTCGTGTACTTCGACCAGTTGGGGAAGACCTCCGCCGTCAGCACGCGCTCGGCGTCGAACCCTGCGTCCACCTGCTGCAGGCGGTAGAAGCTGGTCAGCAGCAGCCCGGTGGCGAGGAGGAGCGCGAAGGCGGCCGCCACCTGCGACGCCGTAAGCAGCCCCCGAACGCGGCGCCGCGCGGGGGTGTCGGTGGTGTGCGCGCCGGCCTCCTTGAGGGCCGCGGCCACGTTGCGCCGCCCCGCGACGGCGGGCGCCGCGCCGAACGCGACCCCGGTCAGGAGCGACAGCCCGAGGGTGAACGCGAGCACCCGCGCGTCTACCGCCACCTCCGTCGTGCGGGTCGTGAACAGCGCCGCGAACGCCACGAGGAGGTCGAGGCTCAGCCACGCGATCAGCAGGCCGAAGGCGCCGGCCACGACGGCCAGCAGGCTCGACTCCGTGACCAGTTGCCGCAGCAGGCGCCCGCGCCCCGCCCCGAGGGCCGAGCGGAGGGCGAGCTCGCGCTCGCGCCGGGTCATGCGCGCCATCGTGAGGTTGGCGACGTTGGCACACGCGATGAGCAGCACCAGGAGCGTGGTGGCGAGCAGCACCAGGAGAGTGGGACGGGCCTCGCGCGTCAGCTCGGAGGCCAACGGCAGCGGAGTTGCGGTGTATCCCGAATCGTCCGGATAGGTCTCCGGATGCGCGCGCTGCAGCCGGCCCGCCACGGTGGCCAGCTCCGCCCCGAAGCGGTCGACTCCCACGCCGGGGGCGAGCCGGCCGAAGGCGGTCATGCCGCGGAACGCGGTGCGGTCCTCCTCCATCCGGGCCTCGGCGGCGGCTCGGAAGGGGCAGGCCGACGTCGGCATGTAGACGTCGTTCTCCCGCGGGTACTGGGGCACCGGCGGCAGCACCCCGACCACCGTGTGCGGCCGGTCGTTCATCTCCAGCGCCTCGCCGACGATTCCCGGATCGCCCCCGAAGCGCTGCTGCCAGTACGGGTAGCTGAGGACGAGCACGGCCTCCGCCCCGAGGTCGTCGTCGGCGTCGCGGAACGTCCGGCCGTGGAGCGGCTGCACGCCGAGCACGTCGAAGAAGTTCGCCGACACCACCCCGGTCAGCACGCGGTCCGGCTCGCCGCGGTCGAGCAGGGTGAACGACATCCCGTGGTACTCGACGAACCCGTCGACCGTGGCGAGCTGCTCCCGGTAGTCGCTGATCTCCTTCACCGAGAAGGGGATGTTGGCCGTGCCGGCCCGCGCCGCCTGCTGCCGGGCGAGCACCAGCTCGTGCCCGTCGGCGTAGGGCAGCGGCCGCAGCAGGACCCCGTCGACGAGGCTGAAGATGGCGGTGTTGGCGCCGATGCCGAGCCCGAGGGTCAGCACCACGGTGAGGGCGTACCCCGGCGAGCGAAGCAGCGAGCGCAGGCCGTACCGCACGTCCCGTATCAGCGTGTCCAGCATGATTTCCGCTTTGGAGTTCCCGGTGCCTACGGAGGGTCGCGGCGCCCGCGCGCCGCCACCCGTGTTCTGTGAAAACTGGACGCCCGGCGTCCAATTTTCTTGGTATCGTGGGTGATGATTCCCCGCGACGGGCATCGCGGCGCCATCGAGCGCCTCCTGATCCGTGTTCCCGTCGTCGCCCTCCTCGGAGCACGCCAGGTCGGCAAGACGACGCTGGCGCGCCAGATCGCGGGCCGCCGGAGGGGACCGACCCACGTCTTCGATCTCGAGTCATCCGCCGACGTCGCGCGCCTCGCGGATCCGCTGCTCACGCTGTCACCGCTCCGCGGCCTGGTCGTCGTCGACGAGGTTCAGCGACGTCCCGACCTCTTCACGACGCTGCGGGTACTCGCGGATCGCCCGCGGCGGCCCGCACGCTTCCTCGTCCTCGGCAGTGCCTCGCCGGATCTGCTGCGCCAAAGCGCGGAGACGCTGGCGGGACGTGTCGCCCACTACGAGCTGCCCGGGTTCACGCTTCCCGAGGTCGCGCCGCGCGACCTCGATCGACTCTGGCTCCGCGGCGGCTTCCCGCCATCCTACACGGCCCGCACCCACGCCGACAGCTATCGCTGGCGCGGCGACTTCATTCGCACCTTCCTCGAGCGCGACGTTCCGCAGCTCGGCATCGCCATCCCGAGCTCCGTCCTGGAGCGCTTCTGGTCGATGCTCGCCCACTATCACGCGCAGGTGTGGAACGGATCGGAGCTCGGGCGTGCGTTCGGCGTCTCCCATCACGCCGTGCGGCGGTACCTCGATGCCCTGGAGTCGACGTACATGCTGCGGAGCCTCAAGCCGTGGAGCGCCAACCTGAAGAAGCGACAGGTCAGGGCGCCCAAGGTCTACATTCGTGACTCTGGCCTCGTGCACCACTTCCTGGGCCTGACCACCCGCGCGGAGCTCGAGCGCCACCCCAAGATCGGCGCGTCCTGGGAGGGCTTCATAATCGAGAACCTGATACGAACGCTCGGTGTCGACGCTCGTCAGTGCCACTATTGGGCAACCCACTCGGGGGCCGAGATCGACCTCGTCGTGCAACGGGGCTCCCGGCTCCGCGGCTTCGAGATCAAGCGCACGAGCGCCCCCACCCTGACCCGCTCGATGCGTACGGCGATGGAGGATCTCGGACTGAGCCGCCTGGACGTCATCCACGCCGGCGAGCACAGCTTTCCCCTCGCCAGGCGCGTGCGCGCGGTCGCGGGAAAGCGAATCCTCGACGATCTCTGAGCACCCGTCGAGCTCCCATGTCGCCCCGGACAGGCGCCGGAGGACCGCGGTGAGCCGATGAGCCCGTGGATGCGGATCGGCAACCGGCCATCACGCGACGACTTCGGCGCCCTCCTTCACCAACAGCTCACGCAATATCGAGCGATGGCAGTGCTGCTCGTCGGCGCAGTAGCACCCGACGGACAGGTTCGTCCTGTGCGAGAGCGCTGCGAGCAGGGCCAGCAGGTGCCGGCCCGCCGGTGTCTTCATCTCTGCGCGGTAGCGCCGCTCGAACTGCCGCCACGCGATGCGCTCTTCCCGAATCTCACGCCACAGCTCCCGGCTCGGCGCCAGCTCCGGGAGCCAGGTGTCGTACAGGCTGCCCTTCGGCAGGCCACGCGGCGGGAACCTCACCGTTCCCACACGGAGCCCCTCGACCTTCCGCCGCCGGTCCCCGAATCGGACTATGCGGATGCTCATGCTGACCTCCCTCCTCATCCCGACACACGACCCGTCCTCTCGGCCGGAACGGGCTTGACCTCCTCGCGCAACGCGCGCTAGCGTGGGAGTGGTCTCCTGATGAGGATACGGATATGGCTGAGCGCATGACCAAGAAGGCGACAATCCTCTTCCCGCCTGCGCTGTACAAGGAAATCGAGGACGAGGCGCGCCTCCAGGGACGGTCCGTGGGAGAGCTGGTTCGGGAAGCGGCCATGATCCGCTACGGCGCCGGCGGGGAGTCGGCGCGGATCGAGGCGGTGGAGAAGCTGGTGAATCTGAACGACGAAGTGGGTGATCCCGAACAGCTCGAAGATGAGATCCTCCGGGGCGCTCTCGACCCATGAGGGTGTTCGTCGACGCCAACGTCCCGATGTACGCGGCGGGCCGCAACCATCCCTTCAAGGACCCGTCCGCGGACTTCATGATGGCGGTTGGCCGGCGCCGCGTTGACGCGGTGAGCGATGTCGAGGTGCTGCAGGAGATCCTGCATCGGTACCGCGCGGTGGGTCGCGCGACGGACGGCTCGGTCGTGTTCGAGGGGTTCGCCACGGCGGTTCGCCTCTTCCATCCAATCGTGCTCGAGGACCTGTGGGAGTGTCGTCGGATTCTCGCGCGTCATGAGACCCTTCGGCCCCGCGACGCCATCCACGTCGCCGTCATGCGTCGCACGGGCATACGGACCATCGTGAGCTACGACCGGCACTTCGACGAGCTGCCGGGCCTCGATCGCGTTACCCCGGACGCTGTGCCATGAGCGGGGCAAGGCGGCGGCCGCCGGCGCGACCATGACCAGGCGCAGGCTTCCCATCGGCGTTCAGACGTTCCGCCATGTCCGGGAACGGGGCTGCTACTACGTCGACAAGACGGCCTACGTGCAGCGGCTCCTGAGAGAGGGGAAGCACTACTTCCTCTCGCGCCCGCGGCGCTTCGGCAAGAGTCTCCTCCTCGACACGATGCGAGAGCTGTTCGAAGGCAACCGCGCGCTGTTCGAGGGGCTCGCCGTCCACGACCACTGGGACTGGTCCGTGCGTCATCCCGTGCTGCGGCTCGACTTCGGCAGCGGAAGC
Organism: Acidobacteriota bacterium; assembly: GCA_026708265.1. GTDB lineage: Bacteria > Acidobacteriota > Vicinamibacteria > Vicinamibacterales > UBA8438 > JAGWAJ01. Next base: position 4,243 of record JAPOVI010000359.1, on the reverse strand, counting down.
TACCGGCAGGCGGGAGGACTGCACGAGGACGTGACGGCGCAACTCGACGACATAGCAGAGACGGCCGGCGTCGAGTCGCGCTACGACTCTGCTCCGGTCCGCTTCCGGCATCTGATCGCTGCGCTGCGGCGGCAGGCCGGACAACCCGTCGTGGTGCTGGTCGACGAGTACGACAAGCCGATCCTGGATGCCCTGGACTCTCCGGACATGGCCCGGGCCAACCGCGATTACCTGGCGGAGCTGTACTCCGCAGTCAAGTCCAGCGACGCGCACATCCGGTTCACGTTCCTGACCGGCGTCAGCAAGTTCTCGAAGGTGAGCCTCTTCTCCGGACTCAACAACCTCCGCGACATCACGCTCGATCCCCGCTACTCGGCGATCTGCGGCTATACCGAAGCCGACGTCGACACGGTGTTCGGGCCCGAGCTGTTCGACCTGGACCGGCAGGCCATCCGCGACTGGTACAACGGCTACGGCTGGCTGGGCGGGGAACGCGTCTACAACCCCTACGACATCCTGCTGCTCTTCGACAGCCGCCGCTTCGAAGCCTGGTGGTTCGAGACCGGCACCCCGACGTTCCTCGTTCGCACGCTGTGCGAGCGGCACGTCAGCTCCCCCGCGCTCGGCGAGCTGGTCGCCAGCCGCGACCTGCTCTCGGCGTTCGACGTGGGGGCCATCGCCACTGAGGCGCTGCTGTTCCAGACCGGCTATCTGACCATCCGGGACGTGGAGACCCTCGGCGACGAGCAGCTCTACCGCCTCGGCTACCCCAACCGGGAAGTCCGGCAGAGCCTGAACCGCAGCCTGCTGCGCCACCTCGTGCAGGACGCGTCGGCGCAGGCGGCCAACGGCGTCCGCCTGTACCGGCTGCTGGAGGCCAACGACTTCACCGGCCTGCGGACGCTGTTCGAGGCGTTCTTCGCGAGCATTCCCTACGAGCGGTACACGAACAACGACATCGCACGCTACGAGGGCTACTACGCGAGCGTGTTCTACTCGTACTTCGCGGCGCTGGGGCTCGACGTCACGGTGGAGGACCGCAGCAGCCACGGCCGACTGGACATGGCGGTGCGGTTCAACGACGTCGTCTACCTGTTCGAGCTCAAGGTGGTGGAGACGGCAGGCGAGGGCGCCGCAATGACGCAGTTGAAGGCGAGGCGCTACGCGGACAAGTACCGTGCATTGGGGCAGCCGATCTACCTCGTCGCCGTCGAGTTCAGCCGGGACGCGCGCAACGTGACCGCTTTCGAGGTCGAGCGCGCGTGACCAGCGCGACCAGCGCGACCAGCGCGACCAGCGCGGCCTCGCTCCACCTTGCCGTCGCGTTGGGAGTCCGCGCTCGCGCGGCGCTGCCGCATCGCACGCTTCGCGGCGCCGGCGCCTGGCGGTGAGACGCCGGCCGACGGGCTCGTCGCCGGGCGATCGTCGCCCGCCGCCGTCACTCTTCGTACACGGGCCCGTGCACCGTGCGGTGCGACAGGTACTGCCAGCCTCCGTCGCGGTGGGCATAGACGCGGACGTACCAGAAGCTGAAGGCACGCGGCGGGTCGTCCGCGGCGCCGCTGCGCGCCCGCACGCGCCCCATCGTGATGGCGACATCGCCGTGCAGCTCGATCTGCTGCGAGTCGACCTCGCGCTCGCTGTAGCGACCCGCGAGCGACGTCAGCCAGGCGTCCCGCTCGTCGACTCCGAGCACGGGGCCGCCGGTGATCCATCCGTCGCCGTGCGTGTAGGTGAAGTCGGTCGCGCAGACGCCGTCCAGGAAGGCGACGTCGGCCCGCAGGACCGCCGCCTCGATCTGCCGCTCGAGCGCGAGCACCTCCGCCGCGGCGTCCGAGGCGCCGTGCGCACCGGGAGCCTCCTGGGCCATGGCGGGGGCGGCACCCAGCGCCAGGGCGACGAGCAAGCCCAGCATGGGCCCGGATGGACACGAACAGGATGATGCTGCCGCGACGGTGCGCCCGCATCTCTGCGCGGGGCGCTTCGTTGCGCCTGCGCGACCCGAGTTCGACACCGCTGCAGTTCCGTTCATGATCACCTCCGCCACTCGCGTGCTCCACCCCCGCCGCCGCGTCGCCGGTTCGTCGACCCCGGCATCATAGCCCGTGCGACGTCGCCGGCCGCTCGTCCGCGGGGCGCGACGGCGTCGCTGCCCGCGTTCGCCGGGCCTATCCCGGGCGGTCGGCCATCCGCCCCACCCGACCCTCGCCGCAGTCGAGCGATGCGCGAGGGATGTGATTGAATGGTCCCATCATGCGCGGAATCCTCAGATCGCAGATCGCATCGCAGTCCACCGTCGCCCTGGTCACGTGCGCGGTCGTGCTGCTCGCGGCCGCCCCCGTGGTGGCGCAGCGCCTGACCGGTACCGAGAACGGCGAGTGGCGCTACCTCGGCGGCGACGCCGGACACACTCGCTCGTCGGCCCTCGACCAGATCGACGGCGACAACTTCTCCGACCTGGAGGTGGCCTGGATCTGGAGGGGCGACAACTTCGGGCCGAACCTCGACTACTTCAACCGCGCCACGCCGATCTACGTCGACGGCGTCGTCTACACCATCGCCTCGCCGCGGCGTCAGGTGGTGGCCATCGACCCGGCCACGGGCGAGACGCTGTGGACCTTCCGCGAGCCGGAGACCATCCGGCACCTCCGCTCGCCGCGGCAGGCCTACGGAAAGGGCGTTGCCTACGCCGAGGTGAACGGGCGCGGCGTCATCTACTTCACCAGCCCCGCCTTCTTCCTGTGGGCGCTCGATGCGGAGACCGGCCGCCCCCTGGAGGACTGGGGCGGCTCGATCCCCCTCGAGGGCTTTCCTCCGTCGGGCGGCCTCGACCTGATTCCGCCGCTGGTCTCCGACTGGGGTCGCTGGCTGGACCGGTCGGCCAGCTACGACCCGGGCTACGGCATCCCGCGCGAGCTGGGGATGGTCACCAGCTCGGCGCCGCCCATCGTGGTGAACGGGGTGGTCGTCGTCCTCGTCGGCCACCAGCCGAGCTACGGCCAGACGCGCATCGAGAACGTCCCCGGCGACATCATGGGCTTCGACGCGGCCACGGGCGAGTTCCTCTGGAAGTTCCACATGATCCCGCGCCCCGGCGAGTTCGGCCACGAGACGTGGCACAACGACGCGTGGGAGTGGTCGGGCGACATGTCGACCTGGGCACCGGCGTCGGCCGACCCCGAGCTGGGGCTCGTCTACCTGGTCTCGAACGCGTCCACCGTCCAGAGCTACACCGGACACCGGCCGGGCGACAACCTCTTCGGCGGCTGCGTCCTCGCGCTCGACGTGCGGACGGGCGAGCGGCGCTGGCACTTTCAGATCCACCGCAGCGATCAGTGGAACTACGACCTGCCGACGGCGCCGATCCTGATGGACCTGACCGTGGACGGCGAGCGCGTCCCGGCCCTCATCCAGAACACGAAGCAGGGCCTCGTCTTCGCGTTCAACCGGGAGACCGGCGAGCCGATCTGGCCCATCGAGGAGCGCGAGGTCATCCAGACCGAGGTCCCCGGCAACTACACGTCGCCCCGCCAGTCCTATCCGACCCGCCCGGAGCCGGTCGATCCCATCATCCTGACGGGCCTCACCGAGGAGTTCGTCATCGACTACACGCCGGAGCTGAAGCAGGAGGCGCTGGCCATCCTGGAGCACTACCGTGTCGGCGGCCTCTACGTGCCGGCGCTCCCCGAGGACCACACGAACGGCTTCTACAACAACGTCGGCTGCCAGGGCGGCGGCAACGTCATCCCGCATCCGCCGGTCGCGGACCCCAGCACGGGCATGATGTTCAACTCGCACCGCCGGAGTTGCAACGCGCCGTCGTTCATGCGGCCGACGGGCGGCGTCGACGACGACAATCCGGAGTACGCGCGGCCCGGCCCCGGCGGCGCCACGCCCAACTCCACCCCGACCACCGGCACGACGGTGGCCGCGTGGCTGCCGGGCGGCTTCCGCCGGCCCACCGCGGAGCAGGAGCCGTTCGTCTCGGTGTCCGGCCTCCCGCGCATCGACGGCCTGCGGCTCTACAAGCCGATGGACAACCAGCTCACCGCCTACCGGATGAACACCGGCGAGAAGGCCTGGTCGCTGCCGGTCGGCGAGACCGCGCAGGTCATCCGCGAGAACCCGCGCCTGGCCGGCGTCGACATCCCGAACGCGGGCGGAGCGGGCTTCTCCATCCAGTTGGTGACCGGCGACCTGCTGGTGCAGACGCGCTCGCTCAGCGAGGGGACGCGCCAGATCG
>JAPOVI010000028.1 GCA_026708265.1 Acidobacteriota bacterium | reverse complement strand
ACCTGACCTTCGACGACGGCCCGAACCCGACGGCGACGCCCGACCTGCTCGACGTGCTCGGCCGCCACGGCGTGCGGGCGACGTTCTTCCTCATCGACCGCCACCTGAACGACGAGACGGCGCCCCTCGTCCGGCGCATGTTCGCTGAGGGCCACGCCGTGGGCCTCCACTCGCACACGCGGGCCCTGATGCTGATGACGCCGACCGAGGTCGCGGCCACGCTCTCGGCCGCCGCGACGCGCATCGAGCGGCTCGCCGGGAGCCGGCCCTGCCGCGCCTTCCGGCCGCACGCGGGCGCCCGGAGCGGCCAGATGTTCGCGGGCCTCGCCGCCATCGACCACGTCCTGGTCGGCTGGGGCTGGAGCCTGTGGGACTTCAACTGGTACCGGCGGCCCGATCCCGAGGGTCTGGCCGAGCGCCTGGCGGGGCGCGTCTCCGACGGCAGCATCATCGTCATGCACGACGGGCACCATGAGGATCCGGCCGCCGACCGACGCTACACCATCGAGGCCGTCGACCGCCTGATTCCCGCGGTGCGCGCGCGCGGCCTCGGCTTCGGCACCGTCTGCTGAGCCGCGGCGGCAGCGGCCGCCGGCCGAGCGGCAGCGGCCCACAGGGCGGCCGGTCACGCGGGCACCCCCGCGCGCTCCGCGGCGAGATCCGCGGCGGCCGCCGCCGCCCCCAGGAGCCCCGGGTGCGGCGCGTCGATCACGACGACCGGCATGTCGGCGGCCAGCGCCCGCATCGGGCCCTTGGCGCGGAACGCGTCGAGGAAGATGCGCGAGCGCAGGCGCGGCAGGATGCGCGGCGCGATGCCGCCCCCGATGTAGACCCCGGCCGTGGCGAACGAGCGCAGCCCGAGGTTGCCGGCCTCGGCCCCGAGCGCGGCGACGAAGCGGTCGACCGCGTCGACGCACCCGGGGCACTCCGCGGCGAGGGCCGCCGCGGTGATCCGGGCCGGCGACGGGGGCGCGGCCGGGTCCGGGGCGGCGGCGCACGGCCGGTCCGCATGGGCCGCGGCGTGCAGATGCCCGAGGCCCGGGCCCGACAGCACGTGCTCGTAGGACGCGCGCCCGAAGCGCGCGGTGAGCGTCTCCAGCAGCCCGACCTCGTCCGGCGTGCGGGCCGCGAAGTCGGCGTGGCCGGCCTCCGAGGGCACGGGCAGGAAGCGGCCGCCCACCCGGTGCAGCAGGGCCTCGCCGCAGCCCGTGCCGGGCGCGATCAGGGCGGCGTTGCCGTCGGCGGCGGGCCGGCCCGCCTGCAGCACCGCGCGTTCTCCGGGCGCGAGCACGGGCACGGCATGGCCGGTTGCCACGAGGTCGTTCACCAGGCGCACCGCCGGCACCCGGAACCGCTCCGCCAGCGCCGCGCCCTCGAGCCGCCAGGGGACGTTGGTCAGCGCCGCCGCGTTGTCGCGGACCGGGCCGGCCACGCCGAGGACCGCCGCGTCGAGCGTGACGGGGGCGGGGAGCGCGCCGAGGAACGCGGAGAGCATCTCGTCGAGGCTCCCGTGGTCGGCGGTCGCGAAGCGCCGCACGTGGCGCTCGCGCGGGCGCCGCGGCGCTCCCCCCGGTCGCGGGCGGTCGCCTCCCGCCCCGGGCGGGGCGGGCTCGTAGATCCCGAGCAGCGTCTTGGTCCCGCCCACGTCCCCCGCCAGCAGCATGTCCTGGTCCCCCGGCCGGCCTTGACTTTATGTGGAATCTCGGACATGTTCCAGCGGACGAAAGCGAACGGTGCCCACGCCCGAGGACCATCCCTCGCCAGATCGACTTCCCTTCGCCAACCAGACGGTTTCCTTCACCGGCAAGCTCGCCTCGCTCGGGCGGCGGGAGGCGCACGCGCTGGTCGAGCGCCTCGGCGGCGCGGTGACGTCCGGGGTCACGGCGCGGACGACGATGCTGGTCGTGGGGGCCGCGGGCATGCACCCCCCGCGCGCGCCGGGGACGTCCGCGCCGGGAACGTCCGCACCGGCGACCGTCGGACCGGCGCCCGCGAGGACCCGCCCGCTGGAGCGGGCCGAGGCGCTCAACGCCGACACGCCGGGGCGCATCGCCATCGTCAGCGAGGGCGAGTTCTGCCGGCTCGGGGGCCTGCCGTCGTCGGAGACGCTCCGCCGGCGCTACCACAGCCTGCGCCGGATGCGGGAGCGCTATCCGCTGCTCCGGGACGACCGCATCCGCCACCTCCGCGCGTGGGGGCTGATCCGGCCGGTCGTGCGCACCAACGCCGACGTCTACTACAGCTTCGCCGACGTCGCGGTCGTCAAGCGGATCCACGGCGACCTGGAGCGCGGCCGCTCCTTCCGCGCCGCGGTGCGGAGCGTGCTGGCGACCCGCGACGGACAGTTGACGCTCGACTTCAGCGCCGTGCGCGGGGAGGCCCGGCCGGCGAAGGTGGTCGCCCTGCGGCGGGGCCC
>JAPOVI010000089.1 GCA_026708265.1 Acidobacteriota bacterium | reverse complement strand
GACCGGGGTGGTGGTCAACGACAGCCTGATCATGGTCGACTTCATCAACCGGGCGAGGTCCACCCACACCGGCGTCGGGCGGATGGCGCAGCAGGCGGGCGGAGGCCCGACGGACCGGCGGCAGTTCGAGTCGGCCGGACTGGCGCTCGCGGTGCGGGAGGCGGGCGTCTACCGCTTCCGGCCGATTCTGCTGACCTCGCTCACCACCTTCTTCGGCCTCGCGCCGCTGATGTGGAACAAGAGCTTCGACGCCGCGTTCATGGTGCCGATGGCGGTCTCGCTCGGCTTCGGCGTGCTGTTCGCGACGTTCATCACGCTCATCCTGGTGCCGACGTCCTACATGATCCTGGACGACATCGGCCGCACGATGCGCGGGATGTTCGGGCGCCGAGACCCGGCGCCGGAGACGCCGCCGGCGGGAGCGCTTCCGGAAGGGAGCGCGGCCCGCGTCGCCGAGGCCACATCGTAGTTGCCGACGCCGCTTCGTGAGCGGTGGCGCCGCCGGGCCGGCCCTCCTCGGCCCGGCAGCGCCGTCCCGGCGCGGACTCCTAGTGTCCTGCCCGACAATTGCGCTTACACAACTCGCGGGCGCCCTCGTCGCGGCGAGGCACGCAAAGGCCACTGTTTTTCGGGCGATATCGCGCCTCTCCCACCGGGGAAGGGTGCCAGGACCGCTCGTCAGCACGTAAAGGCATTTCTCAGGCGCGACACTAGTCGGCCGCGGCCACCTCTTCCACGATCCGCTCGACGATGGGCGGGCTCACGCCGCACGACGAGTCGTTGATGCGGCACTGGGCCAGGGTGAGCGAGCAGCCGCAGGGGCACCCCTCCGCGTTCACCCGCCGCAGCACCTCCTCGCGTTGCGCACCCGTCAGCACCGACAGGTCGACGCCGGGAATCTCGGTCGCCTGCGCCGCGTTCGCCAGCCGCAACTGGTCGTTCGGCTGGACGATCTCCGCCGTGGCGTCGTTGGGAAGGGACGTCAGGTAGCGGGTCTCCTGCTCCAGCACGATCGGACTGATGAGCCCGACGTGGCTCTCCACGATGCGCCCCTCGGGATCGACCACGAACGAGGTCGGTAGCGCGACGACGCCCGGGAACGCCCGCTTGATCTCGGGCGTCGACATCACGATCGGGTAGTTCACGCCGTACTGCGCCGTGAACGCTGCGACGAGATCGGTTCCGCCGGCGTCCTCCGACACCCCGATGACGGTCAGGTGGTCGGGGTAGCGCGCCGCGAGCTGCACGAGGTAGGGAATCTCCTCGCGGCACGGCCCGCACCACGTGGCCCAGAAATTGACCAGCACGACCTTGCCGAGCTGATCCGCCATCGAGATCGAGCCGCCGTCGATCGTCGTCATCGTCAGGTCCGGCACCGGGGCCGGATTGTCGACGAACTCGAGCCTCACGCCGCCGCGGGGAGTCTCGAAGAGCGGCGCCGGGACCCCCATGGCGCCCGGGGCCTCGGAGGGTCCGCCGTTCGGCCCGCAGGCGACCGGCCAGAGCAGGGCGAACAGGACAGCGGCGCCGGCGATGCATCTCGACATCAGGTTCTCCAGTCGGTGAACGGGCGTCCGGGCCATTGTATCGCCGCCGTGCCGTCTCAGAAGCCGAGCTGGACGGCGGTGGCCAGGGCGAGGGCGGCGACGAGGTACAGCTTGGCGAGCAGCGGCAACACGAAGCGGAGCCAGCGCTCGTACGGGATCCGCCCCAGGGCCAGCATGCCCATCAGCAGCGCGTTCGTCGGGACGAGCATGTTCGTGAACCCGTCGCCGAACTGGTACGCCAGCACCGCGGTCTGCCGGGTCACGCCAGTCAGGTCGGCCAGCGGAGCCATGATCGGCATCGTGACGTAGGCCTGCCCCGAGCCGGACGGAATGAACAGGTTGCAGACCGTCTGCGCGGCCAGCATGCCCAGGGCGGAGGCGTGGGCCGGGAGCGCTCCGAGCGGCGCCGCCAGCCACTGCACCAGGGTGTCGATGACCTGCGCATCGGAGAGCACGACCTCGATGGTCCGTGCGAACCCGATGAGGAGCGCCGTCGCCGTCATGTCCGCCGCTCCCCGGAGGAATGCGCGCGACGCGGCGTTCGCGCCGAGCCGACCGACAGCGGCGCCGAGCAACCCGATGGCGAGGAACACCGCCGAGAGCTCGACGAGGTACCAGCCGCGGGCGGCCACCCCGTAGACGAAGATGCCGATCCCGGCGACGAAGACGGAGAGAACGGCGGCGTGCCGGCCGGTGAAGCGCGCATCGGCTTCGAGCGCGAAGCCGTCCGAGTAGTCGACCTCCGCCACCAGGCTCGCCCCCGGATCCCGCCGGATGCGCGCCGCGTAGCGCAGGATGTGGTGCACCCCCACGGCGGCGCAGGCCAGCAGCAGGCCCCAGCGCACGGCCTGCCCGGAGGTGAGCTCGAGGCCGGCGATGTCCTGCGCGATCAGCACCGTGAACGGATTGAGCGCCGCGCAGGCGTAGCCGACGCCGGCCCCGACGTAGACGATTCCCACCGCGGTCACGGCGTCGAGCCGCAGCGCGAGGCACATCGTGACCAGGATGGGGACGAACGGCATGTACTCCTCGGCCATGCCCACCGTCGAGGAGCCGAGGGCGAAGAGCGCCACCATGCCGCCGACCAGCCACGCCGGCCGGGAGGAGAGGCGCCGGATGGCGGCGGCAATCGCCCCGTCGAAGGCGCCGGTCGCCCGGACCACGCTGATGACGCCCCCGACGAGGAAGACGAAGAAGATGATCTCCTGGGCCGCGGCCAGGCCCGCCGGAATGGACGTCAGGAACGCCAGCGGCGGAAGCGCCTCCGCGTCGACCGCCCGGTAGCTCCCTTCGATGACGCGCCGGCCTTCGCGCTCGAACTCGCCGGCGGGCACGACGTAGCTCGCCGCCTGGGCCAGGACGATGAGCGCGAAGATGAGGACCAGCGAGTCGGGGAGCCGGCGAATCGCGGAGCCGGGGCGGACGGTCATCGCGGAGCGCCCTGCTGCCTCAGCGCGTCGGGTCGTCGGAGACCCGCACGAGCAGCTTGCCGAAGTTCTCGCCGCGCAGGAGGCCCTGGAACGCCGATACGGCGCGATCGAGCCCGTCGACGACGTCCTCGCGGTAGCGCACGCGTCGGTCCCGGATCCACGCGGCCACGTCCCGGAGGAAATCCGGCTCCCGCTCCCGGTGATCGTAGATGATGAAGCCGCGGAACGTGATGCGGCGGACCAGGGTCAGGCCCATGAGCCGCGGCACCTGGTCGGGCCCCGGCGGGGGCTCGGTCAGGTTGTAGTTGGCGATGCGCCCGCAGACCGGCACCCGAGCGAACGTGTTCAGCAGCGGCAGCACCGCCTCGAAGACCTTTCCGCCGACGTTCTCGAAGTAGACGTCGACACCGTCGGGGCAGGCCGCGCGCAGGGCGGCGGGCAGGTCGTCCTCCCGGTGGCTGACGCACGCGTCGAAGCCGAGCTCGCCGGTCACGTAGTCGCACTTCTCGCGGGCGCCGGCGATGCCGACGACGCGGCATCCCTCGATCTTCGCGATCTGCCCGACGACCGCCCCCACCGCTCCGGAGGCAGCGGAGACGACCACCGTCTCGCCGGCCTTCGGCCGCCCGTGATCGAGCAGCCCGACGTAGGCCGTGAAGCCAGGCATCCCGAGCACGCCCACGGCGGTCGAGATGGGAGCGGAGGCGGGGTCGAGCTTGCGGACCCCATCCCCGTCCGACAGGGCGTAGTCCTGCCACCCGTTCGCCGTCAGCACGATCTCCCCCGCATGGAAGTCCTCGAGGTTCGACTCGACGACCTGCGACACGGTCCCGCCGACCATCACCTCGCCCAGGCCGACGCCCTTCGCATAGGACGGACCGGGGTTCATCCGTCCCCGCATGTAGGGGTCGAGCGAGAGGTAGATGGTGCGGCAGAGCATCTGCCCGCGCTCCGGCCGGGGCACGGGCTCCTCCACCAGCGAGAAGTCGCTCGCCTTCGGCGGTCCGACGGCGTAGGACGCGAGGCGGATCTGACGGTTCATGGCGGTCATCGGCAGCTTCCTCCCGAGCCCGCGCGGCACCGGGAGCCAGTATACTGAGGGTTTCGTTTGGCGGCCCGGTCAACCACCCGCCCAGGAGATTCCCCGATGCTCGAACATGCTCTCTTCACTTATCGGTTCAACCTCGGGCACATCGAGAGCCTCGTCAAGGACCTGACTGACGACCAGATGGTCAGCCAGCCCAACGGCGTGATCAATCATCCGGCCTGGACGCTGCGGCACCTCGCCTCCTCGTCCAACTTCCTCGCCAAGACCCTCGGGCTGGAGTCGACGACCCCGGCGGAATGGGATGCGCCGTCTCCCGATGGGCCGAGCGGCGACGCGGCGCAGTACCCGTCGAAGGCCGAGCTGCTCGCCGCGCTGAAGGCGCAGCACGAGCGCGTCGCCGAAGCAGTGGCCGCCGCCGACCCCGAGTTCCTGGCCAAGGACTCCGACGAGCAGATGCGCAGCTACTTCCCCAAGGTCGGCGACCTCGTCGACTACATGCTGACCGCGCACGAGGGGACGCACATCGGGCAGATCTCGGCGTGGCGGCGGGCGATGGGACTGAAGCCGACCGCCGAATAGGGATTCGGGCCTGCCGCCCTCGCGATGCTTCGATACCTCATCTTCACATACCGGTTCAATCTCGACCGGGCCCGGACCCTGGTCCGGGATCTGTCGGACGAGGAGATGGTCCGGCGGCCGCACGGCGTGGTCAATCATCCGGCGTGGACCTTGGGGCACCTCGCGCAGGCATCGAACCAGTTGGCGATCGGGCTCGGCCTGGAGTCGACGTTCCCCGCGGAGTGGAAGGAGTCGTGCCGGACTGGCGGCACGCCGAGCGGCGACGCTTCGCACTTCCCACCGAAGGCGGCGCTCCTGGCCGAGCTCGCGGCGCAGCACGAGCGCGTCGCCCGCGCGCTCGAGGGCGCGGAGCCCGCGACCCTGGACGCGGCCCTCGCTCGGGCGCACCCGAACGAGGGTACGCGGAAGCGGTTCCCGACCGTGGGTGACTACGCCGTTTTCCTGATCACCTCGCACGAGGGGAGCCACCTGGGACAGATCGCGGCGTGGCGGCGGGCGATGGGCCTCGGGTCCGCGACCGGCATCTGAGCGTGCCGTGCCACGCTGCGATGGATGGCGGATCGCAAGCTGGAGAGACCGGCCAGATCGAGGGTCTGTACACGCTGCGGCGCGGCGTGACCGAGCAACTGATCGCCGAGGGGTTCGCGGGCGTCCGCGCCGTCCACGCAGCGGCACGGACCACAATCGCCACGGCAACGGCGGCGTGACGGTGCGGGACCGCGACGGCACCTGGCGGTACCATCCTCCCGACCTGACGCTGCGGGGGCTGCTGATCCTGGAGGGCTGCGCCGCCCCGGGACCCGGGGAGCGTGCGGCGGGCGTCCGCGCGGCCCGGCCGTCGTGAGATCGTCCCGGCCGGGACGATCCGCAGCTTCCGGCCCCGGGGGCTCGTCCCTCCAGCGCGCCGTGACGGCGCGTTGGGAGCCTCCACGGGCGCGACGTGCTGCACCGCCGTTCTACGGCGGAGACTCCTACCCGCCGGCCGCCTGCTTCCTGGCGATCTTCGCCCAGGTGTCGCGCAGGCCGACCGTCCGGTTGACGACGAGGGCGTCCGGCGTCGAGTCGGGATCGACGCAGAAGTACCCCACGCGCTCGAATTGGTACCGCGCTCCGGCCGCCGCGCCCGCGAGGCTCGGCTCGACGAGGCAGTCGGCGATCCGCTCCAGGGACGCGGGGTTGAGGCCGTCCCGATAGTCGACGCCCTCCGGCAGATCCTCCGGGTACTCCGCGGTGAACAGGTGATCGTACAGCCGGGCCTCCGCCCGCACCGCGTGGCGGGCCGAGACCCAGTGGATCGTCCCGCGCACCTTCCGTCCGTCCGGCGCGTAGCCGCCGCGGGTCTCCGGGTCGTACGTGCAGCGCAGCTCGACCACGTTCCCGTCGTCGTCCTTCACGACGTCGCGGCAGGTGAGGAAGTAGGCGTAGCGCAGCCGCACCTCCCGCCCCGGCGCGAGCCGGAAGAACTTTCGCGGCGGGTCCTCGCGGAAGTCGTTCCGCTCGATGTAGAGCTCCCGCGAGAACGGGACCTTCCGGTGGCCGGCGCTCTCGTCCTCCGGGTTGTTGACGGCGTCGAGCTCCTCGGTCCGGTCCTCGGGGTAGTTCTCGATGACCACCTTCAGCGGCCGCACGACCGCCATCACGCGGGGAGCGGTACGATTGAGCTCCTGCCGGACGGCGTCGTCGAGCTGGGCCATCTGCACGACGCTGTTCGCCTTGGCGATGCCGATACGGTCGCAGAAATCGCGGATGGCGGCCGGCGGATAGCCGCGGCGCCGCATGCCGGTCAGCGTCGGCATCCGCGGATCGTCCCAGCCCGCGACGTGTCCGCCCTCGACCAGCTCGAGGAGCTTCCGCTTGCTGAGCACCGTGTGGGTCAGGTTGAGACGCGCGAACTCGATCTGGCGCGGCGGATCCTCGAAGTCGAGCGCCTGCAGGTACCAGTCGTAGAGCGGGCGATGGTCCTCGAACTCCAGCGTGCAGAGCGAGTGCGTGATCCGCTCGAAGGCATCCGACAGCGGGTGCGTGAAGTCGTAGGTCGGGTAGATCACCCAGGCGTCGCCCTGCCGGTAGTGCGGCCGGCGGCGGATCCGATAGATCGTCGGATCGCGCATGTTCATGTTCGAGGCGGCCATGTCGATCTTCGCCCGCAACGTCCGCGACCCGTCCGGGAACTCGCCGGCCCGCATGCGGGCGAAGAGATCGAGGTTCTCCTCGAGCGGGCGGTCGCGGTAGGGGCTGTCGCGGCCCGGCTCGTCCCAGCGGCCGCGGTACCGGCTCACCTCGTCGCCCGTGAGTTCGTCGACGTAGGCCAGCCCCTTCCGGATGAGGGCGACGGCGCACTCGTACAGCCGCTCGAAGTAGTCGGACGCGTAGTAGGAGCGGGTCTCCCAGTCGAACCCGAGCCAGCGGACGTCGGTCTCGATCGCGCGGACGAACTCGATGTCCTCCGTCTCCGGGTTCGTGTCGTCCATGCGGAGGTTGCAGAGGCCTTCGTGCTCGCCCGCGATGCCGAAGTTGAGGCAGATCGCCTTCGCGTGGCCGATGTGCAGGTAACCGTTCGGCTCGGGCGGGAAGCGCGTGTGCACGCGTCCGCCGCGCCGGGCCGCCGCCCGATCCGCAGCGACGATCTCCCGGATGAAGTCCAGCCCGGCGGTCGCGGTCTCCGGCTTGCTCGCAGTCTCCGACATGCTCACGATTCCCCTCGGTCAGCGCGATCGCCCGCCGCGGCGAGGGCCCGGTCAATTCTAGCCAGAGTCGACGCGCGTCCCAGGATCTCCAGCGCCTCGAACAGACCGAACCCGACCGCCCTCCCGGTCACCGCGACGCGCACCGCGTGGATGACCTGGCCGATCTTCAATTCCTCGGCCTCCACGAACCGGTGCAGCCCTGCCTCCAGGGTGGCCGCGTCGAACGGCTCGAGGGTCTCGAGCACCGCCCGGAACCGGCGCAGCCGGTCCGCTGCGCCCGGCGCGGCCAACCGCTTGGCGAACGCCTTCTCGTCGTAGGGAAAGGCCCCGTCCTGCTGGAAGAACTCCGTGTAGTGCACGACGTCGCCGGCCACCTTGATCCGGTCCCCGGCGGCGGCGACCACCGCCCGCAGGCGCGCCCGCTCCTCCGGGGTCGGCTCCGCGCCGAGCAACCCCAGTCGCCGCAGGAACGGCGCGACGGCTTCGGCCTTCTCGCCGGCGGGTAGCGCCCCCATGCGGCGCTCCTCGAACGCCATCATCTTCTGGGGATCGAAGCTCGCGGCGGAGCGGTTGACGCGCTCCAGGGAGAAGCGCGCAACCATCTCCTCGCGCGTGAAGTCCTCCGTGCGGTCGTCGAGCGACCAGCCGAGCAGCAGCAGGTAGTTGAGGAGGGCCTCGGGCCTGTACCCGACGTCGCGGTAGAAGTCCACCATCACCGGGTTGAAGCGCTCCGGCGTCGCCTCCTCGCCCAGGGCGGTCAGAATCGCGGCCGCGTGGTCGTAGACGCTTCGGAACTCGCGCTGCTTCAGGTACTTGCCGAGCTTTCGCTTGCTCAGCTTCTCGGACCCGCCGGGCGCCGCCACGTAGGGCAGGTGCGCGTAGTGCGGCCGCTCGTAGCCCAGCCCGTCGGCGATGAAGATCTGCCGCGGCGTGTTCGACAGGTGCTCGACGGCCCGGATGACGTGCGTGATGCCGAAGTCGTGATCGTCGACCGCGCTGGCGAGGTGGTAGAGGTGGCTGCCGTCCGGCCGCTGGATGACGTGATCCTGTTCGAGGGCCCACTCGAACGCGACCGGTCCCCGCACCAGGTCGTCGAAGCGGCAGGCGCCCTCGCGCGGCATCCTGAGCCGCACGACCGCCGTGCGCCCCTCGCGCTCGAAGCGCGCCGCTTCCGCATCCGTCTCGGCCATCCAGCGCCGGCTGTACAGGAACCGGCGCTTCTCGCGCTGCGCCGCCTCGCGCTCCCCCGCCGTCTCCTCCGGGGTGGCGTAGTCGCGGTACGCGAGGCCCCGCTCGAGCAGCCCCGCCACCGCCGCCCGGTAGCGATCCGCCCGCTGCGACTGGTAGTACGGCGCGCACGGCCCGCCCACCTCGGGGCCCTCGTCCCAGTCGATGCCGAGCCAGCGGAACCCGTCGAGGATCGGCCGCAACGCCGCCTCGACGTTCCGCGCCTGATCGGTGTCGTCGATGCGAAGCAGGAACTGCCCCCCGTGGCGGCGCGCGAAGAGCCAGTTGAAGAGCGCGGTACGAACGCCGCCGATGTGGAGGTAGCCGGTGGGACTCGGCGCGAAGCGGGTGCGAACAGCCATGTGGGTCGTGAAAAAGCGCGGTCTCGGGGCGGCGCCGGGTGCCGCGCCGGAGTCCGCTGAAGTCCGCCGAAGTCCGCCGGAGATCGGCCGCTCCCGAGTCGGGGCCGCCGCCGCGCGGCCGACAGGTGCCGGCATCGCGGTCCCGGCGCCGGGGCTCCGGCGTCAGCGGATATTATGCAGCGACCGGACGATGGACAGGCCGGTGACCCGAAGAGAGGACCAACCATGCGAACTCTGGTGGCGACAGCCGTCGCCGTGGCGGTGGGCGGGCTCGGTGCGGCGATGAACCCGAACGGCGAGCTCCGGGCGCAGGGCGGCCGACCGACGGTCGAACACCGGGCGTTCGAGATCGAAGGCCACGGCGCGATGCCCTACGCGGTGTCCGTGCCGGCGGGCTACGACCCGGCCACGCCGCACCCCCTCGTTCTCGCCCTCCACCCGGGCGGAGCGCAGGGGTCGTACTACGGCAGCCGCAACATGCGGACGATCTTCGAGCCGGCGCTGCGCGACCTGAACGCGGTGGTGGTCGCGCCCGACGCGCCGACACGGCGCTGGGCGACCGACGTCTCCGATCGAGGCGTCATGGCGCTGCTGAACGAGATCGCGGAGGAGTACAACATCGACCGCTCGCGCATCCTCGTCACCGGCTTCAGCCTCGGCGGGCGCGGCACCTGGTTCTTCGCGACCCGCCACCCGGACTTCTTCACGGGCGCCATCCCGATCGCCGGGCGCCCCGGCGACGACCCGCTCGACGCCCTCGGCGACATGCCGGTGCACATCATCCACAGCCGCGCGGACGAGGTGGTGCCCGTCGGTCCCGCCGAAGACGCGGCGGGCCGGCTCCGCGACGCGGGCGGAAACGTCGTGTTCACCGCCCTCGACGGCATCGGCCACTTCACGATGGGCGCCTACGTTCCCGCCCTGCGCGAGGCCGGTGAATGGATGACGCAGCAGTGGGCCGAGCGCTGAGATCCTGAACTCGACTCGCGACTGCGCCCGCGCCGGACTCACCTCGCCGGGCGAGGCGCGCCGGGAAGATCGGGGTTCACGCTCGGCAGCACCCGGCTCGCGCCCCGCACGAGACGGGCATCACGCGTCAGCAGCGGCGCGGCGAGCATCCGCGCCAGCGCGACGTACTCGGCGTCGTAGGTCTTTGCCCACCCGAGCTCGACCGCGAGCCGGCTCGCCTCGCCGTAGAGGCGGCGCGGAGAACGCCGTCGAATCGGGCCCCCGGTGATGCGTGCCATGGCTGCGTCCTTGAGGTCGGCGCTGATCTCGCCGCGGTACTGCATCTCCCGCAGCACGGAAGTGCACTCCGACCAAAGCAGCGCCGGGGCGACGAGCGTCGCCGCGGCGTAACGCGCGAAGCCCCCCTCGGACGCCGCCGCATGGAGCGCGGCGCTCGCGTCGATGACCAGGATGCCGGAACTCAACGAGACCCTCGCGAACGGCGGAGCGCCGCGACGAAGTTGGGCATCGCCTCACCGGTCACCGTGCGCTCTTCGCCACCGGCGGGCACGACCTCGGCAGCACCCGGGTCCGTCAGGGCGTCCTCGTCGATGAAGTGCTGCGTCCCGACCCGGCGAGCCGGCAGCTTCCCTTCGCGAATCCAGCGCCGGACCGTCTCCGGGTTCCTGCCGGTACGCCGCGCCGCTTCCGGAACCGTGATCATCATGTTGTAGCATACGACGACAATCGGGTCCCATCCTCGGGCCGCACCCGACCGCGCACGCGGCAGGCTTCCGTCCGCGGCGTCGCAGGCGGGCCGCGCCACGCGGGTAGAATCACGGGATGAAGTATCGACGGCTGGGCACGACGGGGGTCTACGTCTCGGAGCTCTGCCTCGGGGCGATGACGTTCGGGACGCAGTGGGAGGTGATCGGCGCGCTCGGCCAGCCGGAGGCCGACGCCCTCGTGGGCCGGTCGCTCGACGCCGGCATCAACTTCTTCGACACCGCCGACGTCTACTCCACGGGCGATTCGGAGGAGATCCTCGGCCGCGCCCTCGCCGCCCGGCGCCATGAGGTCGTGATCGCGACCAAGGTGCGCGGCCGCATGGGACCGGGCGCGAACGAGGTCGGGCTGTCGCGCCTGCACATCATCGCCGCCTGCGAGGCGAGCCTGAAGCGGCTCGGCACGGACTACATCGACCTCTACCAGATCCACCGCAGCGACCCGGAGACCGACATCGAGGAGACGCTCGGCGCGCTTACCGACCTCGTCCGCGCGGGGAAGGTGCGCTACATCGGCTGCTCGAACCTCCCCGCGTGGGAGCTGATGAAGTCGCTCGGCGTCTCCGAGCGGCGGGGGCTCGCGGCGTTCCGGAGCACGCAGTCGTACTACGCGCTGGCGGGGCGCGACATCGAGCACGATACCATCCCTCTCCTCCGCGACCAGGGCCTTGGCCTCCTCGTCTGGAGCCCGCTCGCGGGCGGGTTCCTGACCGGCAAGTTCACGCGCGAGGGGGCGCGCGACGCCGACGCGCGGCGTGCGAGCTTCGACTTCCCGCCGCTCGACAAGGAGCGGGCGTTCGACATCGTCGACGCGATGCAGCCGATCGCGGACGCCCACGGCGCGTCGGTGGCCCAGGTGGCGCTGGCGTGGCTCCTGGCGAAGGAGGCCGTCACGAGCGTCATCATCGGCGCCAAGCGGATGGATCAGCTCGAGGACAACCTGCGGTCCGTGGACCTGACGCTCGCCGCCGAGGAGGTGGCCCGCCTCGACGAGGTGAGCGCCACGCCCGCCCCCTACCCCGCCTGGATGCTGGCGCTCGGCGACGACCGCCGGCCCGGCACGTCGCGGAACCTCGCCGCCCGGCTCCGCCGGCAAGCGTAGCCGGCCGCGACCGGCAATCAAGGAGGAGCGGCGCGATGGCCTCGACCGCCACCGATACCGAAGCGCTCGAGCGCTTCATGACCGGCCTCGTCCGGCGCAACCCGGGCGAGCCCGAGTTTCACCAGGCGGTGCGGGAGGTAGCCGAGTCCGTGCTGCCGGTCGTCGAGGCGCACGCCGAGTACCGGGACGCCTGCATCCTGGAGCGCCTGACCGAGCCCGACCGGATCATCACCTTCCGCGTGACCTGGCAGGACGACGCCGGCAACGTCCGCGCCAACCGGGCGTGGCGGGTCCAGTTCAGCAATGCCATCGGCCCCTACAAGGGCGGCCTCCGCTTCCACCCCACGGTGACCCAGAGCGTGCTGAAGTTCCTCGGCTTCGAGCAGATCTTCAAGAACAGCCTGACGGGGCTGCCCATGGGCGGCGCCAAGGGGGGGTCCAATTTCAATCCGCGCGGCAAGTCGACCGGCGAGGTGATGCGTTTCTGCCAGGCGATGATGCGCGAGCTGCACCGGCACATCGGCGAGGACACGGACGTCCCGGCCGGGGACATCGGCGTCGGCGCGCGCGAGATCGGCTTCCTCTTCGGCCAGTACATGCGGCTGGCCAACCGCTTCACCGGCGTCCTCACCGGGAAGGGCCTCTCGTTCGGCGGGAGCCTCGTGCGCACCGAGGCGACCGGCTACGGCGCCGTCTACTTCCTGCAGAACATGCTGGCGGTGCGCGGAGAGGAGGTGGCCAGCAAGACCGCGGTGGTCTCCGGCTCGGGGAACGTCGCGCTCTACGCCATCGAGAAGCTCGTCGAGCTGGGGGCCACGGTCGTCACGGCGTCGGATTCGGGCGGCTTCATCCACGACCCGCACGGCATCGACGCCGAGCGTCTGGCGTGGCTGAAGGATCTGAAGGAAGCCCGTCGCGGGCGCGTCCGCGAGTACGCCGAGCACTTCGGCTGCGCCTACCACGAGGGGGCGCGGCCGTGGGGCATCCCGTGCCAGCTCGCGCTGCCCTGCGCCACGCAGAACGAGCTCGACGGCGGCGACGCCCGGACGCTCCTCGACAACGGGCTCGTGGCGGTCGCCGAGGGCGCCAACATGCCGTGCACCCTCGACGCCATCCGCGTCCTCCTGGAGCGGCGGATCCTGTTCGGCCCCGCCAAGGCCGCCAATGCCGGCGGCGTCGCCGTCTCCGGCCTCGAGCAGAGCCAGAACGCGCTGCGCATCTCCTGGTCGCGCGAGGAGGTCGACCGGCACCTGCAGACCATCATGCGCGACATCCACGAGAAGTGCCGCGCGGAGGGCGCCACCGACGACGGATTCATCCACTACGTCCGCGGCGCCAACATCGCCGGCTTCCGCAAGGTCGCAGATGCGTTGCTCGCCTACGGTGTGGTCTAGGACAGATTCCCTATCTCTCGACTGACGGATTTCTGGTGAATGCCGTCAGTTGCACGTCCGGGCAGTACGCTGACCCGGCCCGCCAGCCCGAACGTCGGTAACGGGAATCTGCCCGCCGGGAGCAAGGCGGAGCGCCGGCCGCCCGGTCCTACCTGGCCTCCCCCGCGGCAGCAGCCTCGGCCGCCTGCCGCTCGAGGTTGCGGTTGATCTCAAGGATGTGGCGAATGTCGTGGTTGCCTTCGTGGCAGCCGTACTCGAACATCGGACCCTCGATGCGGACCATGGGCACCTCGCCCCCCCACGGGCTGGTCCACGTGGTCGGATCGGTGACCATGAACTCGTAGCGGATCGTGTCCGCGTCGACCATCGTGAAGCGCTCCTCCACGTGCCGGTGCTGGTTCGATCCGCGGTAGTTCCGCCGCGCGATGAACTGATCGGTCTCCACGACCAGGGTGTCGCCCTCCCAGCGGGCCCGCGAGTCGCCGCCGAACGAGCGAATCGCGTCCGGGATGCCCGGCCCGTCGTCGAGCGCCAGGATCCGCGGCGGATTCGTCGCCAGCTCGGTGAACAGCACGAAGTGGTCCGGGGTCTGGAAGATCTGATGGATGTCGTTGTACGCCGGCGGCAGGAGGGGCGGGCCCTCGTGCGTCCAGACGACGCAGCGCTCCATCAGCGGGCGGGTCTCGTAGCCGTCGAACACCTGGGCCATCACGCGCTCGGCTTCCACGCGTGCCGCGCCCTCCGGCGTCATCGGCGGGATCCTGCCGTTCGGCGGATAGGTGATGAGCGAGGTCCGGCGGCTCGAGAGACCCTTCGGCACCGGCGTCCGCAGCCAGATCTGGTTGTCGTAGTGGACGTAGCTGGCGTCGCGGTTCTCCTGGTACAGCGCCTCTTCCCGCTCGTCCGGATCCTCGATGGCGACGGCGTCCCGCCGCAGGGGGTCGACGCCCTCGGCCGTGAGCTGCTGCTGGAGCTCGGCGGCTTCCTCCTCGGAGAGAAACTCCCGGTCGGCCAGGCGCTCCGGGCGCTCGAGCGGCGTGAACGTCTGGGTCGTCCAGTAGCCCTGCAGGTCCGGCTGCCCGTCCGGCAGCCGCGGCATCGTCCACGCTGCTTCCGCGTCGGCGGCCTCCTGGGCCTCGGCCAGCCCGGCGACTGCGACCGACGTCAGGGCTACGACTGCGATAGCCGCCACGAACGCGACGAGATGACGGTGGCTCATCTGGCGCTCCCTTCCAGAACGTTGTCGATCACGCAGATTCTATCGCCAATGCGAGCCCCGCCGTCCCGCTTGATGTCTTGCCATCATCCCATCGGACACCTACGATGCATTCCACCATGCCGCCGCACGACACCCCCGTGCCGAAGACGATTCCGCACTCCTTCGGCTTCCGTCCGGGTGTCGACCTCGACAAGCTGAATCAACTGGCCGACGAGCTCGAGGCAGAGGCTACGGCCGAATCGCTTGCACGAACCAGACGATGATTCTGCCCGACGTGAACCTCCTCTGAATCACCCTCGGTACGGCGGCGCGGGCCGGGCCCTGACACTACCCTTCGATGCCGCCCAGGCAGAGGTACTTGATCTCGATGAAGTCGTCCATGCCGTACTTGGACCCTTCGCGGCCGATGCCCGACTCCTTGACCCCGCCGAACGGGGCGACCTCGTTCGAGATGATCCCCTCGTTGATGCCCACGATGCCGTACTCCAGGCCTTCGGCGACGCGCCAGATGCGGCCGATGTCGCGGCTGTAGAAGTAGGCGGCGAGCCCGAACTCGGTGTCGTTGGCCAGGCGGACCGCCTCTTCCTCCGTCGAGAAGCGGAACAGGGGCGCCAGCGGTCCGAACGTCTCCTCGCGGGCCACCGTCATCGCCGAGGTGACGCCGGTCAGGAGCGTCGGCTGGAAGAAGCTGCCGCCGAGGGCGTGGCGCCCGCCGCCGACGGCGATCGCGGCGCCCTTGCCGACCGCATCCGCGATGTGCTCCTCGACCTTCTCGACCGCCCGCAGGTCGATGAGGGGCCCCTGCTGCGTTCCCGACTCGAGCCCGCTGCCGACCCTGAGCCCGGCCACGGCCTCGGCCATCTTCGCGGCGAACGCGTCGTAGACGCCGTCCTGCACCAGCAGCCGGTTGGCGCAGACGCAGGTCTGTCCCGCGTTGCGATACTTCGAGGCCATCGCCCCCGCCACGGCGGCATCGAGGTCCGCGTCGTCGAAGACGATGAACGGGGCGTTGCCGCCCAGCTCCAGGCTCACCTTCTTGACCGTGGACGCGCACTGCGACATCAGGAGCTTCCCGACTTCGGTGGACCCGGTGAACGACAGCTTGCGCACGGTCGGGTTCGAGGTCAGCTCGGCCCCCATCGGGCGGGACGGACCGGTGATGACGTTTACCACTCCCGGCGGGATGCCCGCCCGGTCGGCGAGAGCCGCGAGGGCGAGGGCCGAGAGCGGCGTCTGGGAGGCGGGGCGGATGACGACGGGGCAGCCCGCCGCGAGCGCGGGGGCGCACTTGCGGGTGATCATCGCGGCCGGAAAGTTCCACGGCGTGATCGACGCGACCACGCCGATCGGCTGCTTCAGCACCACGATCCGCCGGCCCGGCAGCGGATGGTCGATGACGTCGCCGTAGACGCGCTTCGCCTCCTCGGCGAACCACTCGATGAACGACGCCGCGTAGGCGATCTCGCCGCGCGACTCGACCAGCGGCTTCCCCTGCTCGGTCGTCATCAGCACCGCGAGGTCGTCCTGATGCGCCATCATCAGCTCGAACCAGCGGCGCATCAGCCGCGCGCGCTCCTTCGCGGGACGCGATCGCCAGCCGCTCCACGCTGCGTCGGCCGCCTCGATGGCGGCGCGCGTCTCCTCGCGGCCGAAGGCGGGGACGGTGCCGACGACCTCGCGCGTAGCGGGGTTGTCCACCTCCATCACGTCCCCGCTCCGGGCATCGATCCACGCGCCGTTCACGTAGCACTGCTGCCGGAAGAGGGCGGGGTCCCCGAGCGTGACTGTCGTCCTCACATTCGGCCCCTAATCCCGAAGCCCGTCGATCAACTCGTTCGTGACGGGCTTGCCGCGCCTGGGGAGCGGCCGGAACCCGTAGAAGCCGTCGCTGTCGGCGACCGCGTCGTCCTGCGGCCCGGCGTTGAGCCCCTTCCGGGCGAGCTCGGAGATCACCGCTCCGATGCTGCTTCCGTGCCGGCGCGCCAAGGCCCTGGCTGCGAGCAGGACGTCGTCATCGATGGCCATCGTCGTGCGCATGCATCAGACGCTAGCACATCGCCGGATCGTCGCCACGACGTCGGCCGCCGACCGGCCTTCGGTGTCGACGTGGGTCGCGAACAGGGGCGAACGCAGCTCGCGGCTGCAGCGCTCGACGCGGCGAAGCGCCCACCATGTCGCCCGCGGCGGGGAGAGGCGCCACAGGAGTCGGCGGCGAATGGTCTTCGGACCGGCGACGAGAGCGAAGGGATGGACGGTGACCACAACCGTCCGGCATCCGATGTTCCAGGACACGCGAACGATGATGACAGAATGACGTTCGGAGCCTCTCGCCAGCGGCATGGACCACCGACAGTCTCGCTTCCTCCGGTGCGCGGAGGAGAGCCGCCAGGACCTGCGCCACGCGATCCGCAGCCTCCGCAGGCAACCCGGCTTCAGTCTCGCGGCGACGCTCACCCTCGCCCTCGGCCTCGGCCTGACTGTCGGTCTCTTCGCGGTCGTCGACGCCGTCCTGCTGCAGCCCCTGCCGTTCGCCGACCCGGACGATCTCGTCGTCTTGTGGGAGAAGGACGAGACGACCGGCAACCCGCACATCGAGGTGTCCCTGCCAAACTTCGAGGACTGGCGCGCGCAGGCCCGCTCGTTCGCCGCCATGGCCGCGATGGGCTCGACCACGTGGGGCGAGGTGGAGGTCCAGGAGGACCCGCCGATCCGGTTGACCATCAGCGCGGTCTCCGCGTCGTTCTTCGACACGCTGGGGGCGCAGCCGCTGCTCGGCAGGGCGTTCCGCCCGGAAGAGGACGGGGCCGAGGCAGAGCGCGTCATGGTGCTCGGCCACGCCGCGTGGCGACAGTACTTCGACATGGACCCCGGCGTGGTCGGTTCGACGGTGCCGGTCGGCGCGCGGCGCGAGCCATTCACGGTGGTCGGCGTCATGCCGCCCGCGTTCGAGTTCCCGCCCGGCGCCGAGGTGTGGACGCCGGTCGGCCGCGAGCTCGCCGGCATCTTCCGCGAGAACGGGATGGGCGCCGGCATGCAGCGCAGCCTCGGGGTCCTATACGCGATCGGACGCCTGGCGCCGGGCCGCACCGTGGACGAGGCCCGTGCCGAAATGGACGTCATCGTGCCGGGGCTGTGGGAAGCGCACTTCTCGCGGTTGGGGACGCGGCGCGCGGTCGTGACGCCCCTGACGGATTACGTCTTCGGCAGCGCCGAGGCCGCCCTGTTCGTTCTCCTCGGAGGCGTGGCGCTCCTGCTGCTGATCGCCGGCGCCAACGTGACCGGGCTGATGATCGTGCGGGCGCGGTCGCGCCGGCGCGACACGGCGGTGCGGTGCGCGCTCGGAATCGGCCGGGGGCGCCTGTTCCGTGCCCACCTGCTGGAGACCCTGCTCGTCACGGGGGCCGCGGCGGCGGGCGGCATGGTCCTCGCATCGGCGGCGCTGCCGGTCTTCGTCGCTCTAGGCCCCGCCGACATGCCGAGGCTGGAGCAGGCCGCGGTGGCCGGAACCTCGGTCGCCCTCGCCGCGCTGCTCGCCGTCGGGCTCGCGCTCGCGATGACCGCGGCGGCGACTCCGTGGCCCGGCCGGCTGTCTCTCGTCGCGTGGCTGCGCGACGGCGCGCATGGCGTGACCCCGGGGCGCGCGGGAGCCGGCGCGCGCGACATGCTCGTCGTCTCGCAGGTCGCGATGGCCCTCGTCCTCACGGTCGGGGCCGGCCTCCTCGCGTCCAGCTACGTCAACCTGGCGCGCGTCGATCTCGGCTACCGGCCCGCCGGCGTGCTCGCGCTCACCCTCACCCCCAGGGACGGCGCGTACGAAGAGGCCGCACCGCGGCGGATCGCCTGGCGCGAGCTCCTCGCCCGCCTCCGGGCGCGGCCCGGGGTCGAGGCCGCCGGCGGGACGATGCTGCTGCCGTTCGAGCACGGGGTCGTCGGCGTGGACGGCGGCGTGGTGCTCGAGGGCGAGCCGCTGGGCGGGCCCGACCGGCCGGAGCGGCCGCCGGTCACGTTGCAGTCCGTGTCGCCCGGCTACTTTGAGGCGATGGGGCTCGACCTCCTCGCGGGCCGCCCGTTCACCGACCGCGACACCGCGGAGGCGCCCGCCGCGGTCGTGGTCAGCGAATCGCTCGCGCGCCATCTGTGGCCGGCCGGCGGCGCCGTGGGCCGGCGCCTGATCGCGATCGGGGCCCAGGCCGGTTCCGACGGCGCTCCGGCGTGGCAGACCGTCGTCGGCATCGTCGAGGATGCCCGGTACAGGGAGATCGCGCGCGGGCGGTTTGGCCTCTACGTGCCGTTCACGCAGGTGTCGATGGACCTGAACCACCTGGTGGTTCGGACGCGGGACGACCCCGCCCGGCTCGCGTCCGCGCTTCGGGCCGAGGTGCCCCGGGCCGACTCCAACTTCGCCGTCCGGTCCGTCACGCCGCTCCACGGCGTCGTCGACGACGCCATGCGCCCGTGGCGCTTCAACATGACTCTGGCGACGCTGCTCGCGGGTTTGGCTCTCGGACTCGCCGCCGTCGGCCTCTTCGGAACCGTCACCTACGGCGTCGCCCGGAGGACCCGCGAGATCGGCGTGCGCCGCGCCCTCGGCGCGCATGCGATCGACGTACTGCGGCTCGTGTGGGGGCAGGCCGTCGTGCTCACCCTGCTCGGCGCAGCCGTCGGTCTCGGCGTGGCCCTCGCCGCCGCGGAGCTGCTTCGCCCGCTCCTCTTCGGCGTGGCCCCGCGATCGGCGGGGACCCTGGCCGTGTTCACCGCGCTGCTCGTCGCGGTATGCGCGGCGGCGAGCCTGCTGGCGGCGCGGCGCGCGACGAGGATCGACCCCCTGGCGGCGCTTCGGGAGTCGGAGTGACGCCGCCGGCGGTCACGCGACGGCGCCGCCCACGCCGCGGCGGCACGGAGTCGATGTCGTCCCCCACGTGGAGCCGGCTCGTCGTGCGACCGACGGGTTGGCGGCGACGCGGCTGGCGGCGAGGATGTTGGTGATTCGGCGATGGCGGTGGCAGCGAGGCCTTCGGATTGGCGTCTCAGTTGCCGGGCCGCTCGGTAGGCGGTCGTTCTCCGGGACCCGGGAGCGGCGCCTTGCGTCCGCCTGCGCGCTCGCCGGCCAGCAGCTCCTCGATGCTCGAATAGGCGTAGATCACGGGTGCGTGGTCCCGCATCAATCCGCCGGTATCGGCAGTCGGCCCGTA
The DNA here is from genome assembly GCA_026708265.1 of Acidobacteriota bacterium. Taxonomy (GTDB): domain Bacteria; phylum Acidobacteriota; class Vicinamibacteria; order Vicinamibacterales; family UBA8438; genus JAGWAJ01. Next base: position 5,015 of record JAPOVI010000089.1, on the reverse strand, counting down.
GTTGCTGTGCAGGTCGCGGCCGAGCATCCGAAGCATCGCCATCTGCTGACCGCGGTGATGAGACGTGTGCGCGATCCGTCGGACGACGACCCACGCCCGCGATCGGGCCGTATCGAAGAAGCGGGTCTCTCCCTCCCACCAGGGTTCAGGCTGCGATCTCAGCGCGTCCTGCCGCTCGGCGGAACTCGCGGCATATCGCTCGATGAAATCGAGTCTCTTCTCGATCTCCGGAAGCGCGGGCTCGCGGGTCGCGATACCCAGCATCGTGCGAAACCACAGGTCCTCGCCGACGCACTGGTGCACCATCTGTTCGTGCACGCTGCGGCCCCGCCTGTCCGTGGCACGCGGGCGAACCGGGAGGTCCTCATCGCGAAACATGCTCCAGACACCGAGGACCTTGAGGCGCTCCGTTTCGTAGGTCTCTACCAGGAACCCATATCGCATGGAGCATAGTACGCTCCTGCGTGCTCCGGGTGCGGCCGGGGAGTCCTGCGGCCGAGCGGAACCGGCCGGCGGGGCAACCCTCCCGAGGACGGTGATGACGGCGAAGATCAGCGTGGACGAGTGCTGCAGCCGGCTTGACGAACCGTGGCGTCCGCGCGTCATCGCCGCCCTCAACGGCCAGGAGGTGAAGCTCATCAGGGTGAAGGGCGTCTTCCCCTGGCATCGTCACGACGACGCCGACGAGTTCTTCCTCGTGTGGAAGGGACGGTTTTCGGTGGAGTTTCGTGACCGGCGGGTAGACATGAGCGAAGGAGACTGCGTGTTGGTCCCTCGCGGCGTCGAGCATCGCACTTCCGCGGCAGAGGACGCCTATGTGCTGTGTTTCGAGCCGGCCGGGACCGTGAATACCGGCAACCTCCCGGCCAACGACTTCACGGCCCCGGGCGGGGTGTCGATCTTCGACACCGACGACGATGCCAAGTGATGAGCAATCGCGTGTCGGACTCTCGGGTGGCATAATCCGCCGGAGGTGGCGGCACGAGGGGAGGCCCGAGATGACGAAGAAGCGCAGTGACCACGGTGACGATCCGCGGCCGGAGAGCGAGCGCGGCGTCAGCCGGCGGGACTTCGTCAGGACGGGAGCCGCGGCCGGGCTGGGCACGGGCGCGCTGCTGGCGCCGGACCCGGTACGCGGGCAGACCTCCGCGTCCAACGCCGACGACGTCGTCTGGGACTACGAGGTGGACGTCGTCGTCGCGGGGGCCGGGTGCGCCGGCCTGACGGCCGCCATCCGCGCGCGGGACCTCGGAGCCAGCGTCCTCGTGGTCGACCAGAACTTCGACGTCGGCGGCCGGATGCTGCACAGCGGCTCGTTCGTCTCCCTCGGGGGCGGCGACCCGGTCCAGCGCCGGGACATGAAGGGTGAGAGCGACAAGGAAGGCCTGATCACCGCCGATCCCGCCGAGGAGCCGGAGGAGCTCGACGACAGCGTGGAGCTGCTGTTCACGGACCTCACCGACTGGTCCGTGGTCGACCCCAAGGGCCAGAGCCCCTACCGCTACAACGAGCGGGAGCTCGCCCGCGCGTGGGCTGAGAACGCCCCGGCGACGCGGCAGTTCCTCATGGACAACTACGTCCGCTTCACGCGCGTCACCGGCACCCACGGCGGCGGCGGCCTGTCGCGGGCGCGGGGGGCGCGCTGCTTCCTGATGCTCGGCGACAGGACGGACATCAAGGCCGGCACGATCACGGCGGAGGACGCGGGCGTCGCCGATCCCGAGCGCACGAGCGCGTTCGCGCCGCAGCAGATGAACAACGTGAGCCGCTCCGTCGCCCCCGGCGCCGTGAGCAACGGCGTGGCGCTCTCCCGGCCGCTGGAGTTCTCGGCGCGCGAGAAGGGCGTCCGGTTCATGCTGCACCGCCGCTTCGCGGACCTCGTTCGCGAGCAGCCCTTCGCGGGCCGGGTGGTGGGCATCCGGGCGCACTACTCGCCGCGCCACCACCCCGAGACCGGGGAGCTGCTCCAGAGCTACTGGCGGAACGGCAACGTAGACGAGCGGCGCGAGACGGTGACCATCCGCGCGCGCCGGGGCGTCATCCTGGCCAGCGGCGGCCACGCCGGCAATCCCGAAGTCCGCAGCATGTTCTATCCGGCCATGCGCGAGCCCGCCTTCCCGACGAGCGGCGTCGCCCTGCAGGGACCCCACGGCCAGGACGCCAGCGCGCTGGTCGCCGGGCTGCGGGTCGGAGCGAACCTCGCCGGGATGCAGCAGAACCTTTCGTATCCCACGACGTTCCACATCTCGACCCGCCTCGGCACCCCGGACGCCTACACGACGATGATGCCGGGACACCCGACGTTCGGTTTCCGCGGCTCGGCCGGGGTCAACGTCGGAAGCGCCGGCTTCGAGGAGTTCATCGCCGTCAACCAGGTCGGGAAGCGCTTCTTCAACGAGGTCCGCCTGCCCGCGCGGCCGGCCGGGAACCGCTATCCGGGCGACGGAGCCTCCCCCGGGCAGGGGCTCGACCACAAGCCTCTCGACTGGCGCAACTGCCGGAAGGAATGGGTCCGGCAGTCCTACGACTACGACCACGGCCTCGACGCCGCGCTGGCGATGAACGAGGGCTCGAAGGCCCCCGACTACCACTCCGGGCCGCTGTGGGCCGTCTTCGACGAGGAGGCCGTCGAGCGCACCGGCTGGGAGCTCTACTACCCCTACGTGGCCGACAACGGCTACTTCTTCAAGGCCGACACCATCGAGGAGCTGGCCGAGAAGATCGCCGCCGGCCACAAGCACCAGCGGGTGCCGCTCCGCTACCTCGCCGAGACCGTCGCCAGGTGGAACGGATGCGTGGACGCGGGGGCCGACCCGGAGTTCGAGCGCGAGGCGGACGCGCCGATGTACCGCATCGACCGGCCGCCGTTCTACGCGCTCTCCATCCTGGTGGTGTGGCACGACTCCTACGGCGGCCTGCGGGTCAACGGCCGCCAGCAGGTCGTCGACATGCAGGGCGAGGCGATTCCGGGCCTCTACGCCGGGGGCGAGGCGGTGGGCGGCTTCAACAAGCACGGCCTCGGCAAGGGTCACGTGCACGGCTACGTCGCCGGCACGCACGCCGCCGACGAGCCGTCCTCCTGACGATGGTGGCGCTCGAGGCGCGGTCGATCCGGAGCGGGGGGGTAGCCGGCCATGGTGCACGAGGACGAGGACGCGGCCTCCGGTGCGACGGACACGAGTCGCTTCGGGGCGTCGCCCGGGGCCGGGGATGCAGGCGGGGACCCCGCGCTGAACGACGGCGCGCCGAGCGCTCCCGACGGAGAGCGGCACGTCACGCGCGTCGTCGTCTGGGGCACGCCGGCCGCCGTGGAGCGTGGACAGCGCTTCGCGGTACGGGTCGGGGTGGCCTGTGCGTCCAGGCGCACGCTGGCTGACCGGCGGGTGGAGGTGCGAGACCACACCGGCGACAGACGGGCGACGGCGACCCTCGACCCCGATCCGTGGCCCGGCACGGACGCGCTCTACCATGCCGAGATCGCCCTCGTCGCCCCGGATGCGAAGGGGTACTACACCTGGGAGGCGGCGGCACTGACGGGCCCTGGGGCGACAGGCACTGGGGCGGCAGGCACTGGGGCGGCCGGCGCTGGGGCGACAGGCGCCGGGGCGACAGGCGCCGGAGCCACGAGGGAGACCAGCGCCCCGACCGGCGCCGCCACCGCAACGCGGGGCCCGACGGCCCCGCACACGCAGGCCAGCGCCCGCTTCGGCGTCCGGGTCGTGTCGAAGCCGGAGCTCGTCCTGACGGTCGTCGCAACGCGCGCGGAGAGCGGGAGCCCGCTCGAGGGTGCGAGGGTGGTTGCGCACCCGTACCGCGCCCTCACGGACGAACGCGGAGTCGCGGAGATGCGCGTGCCGGCCGGGGAGTACCGGCTCTTCGTGTCGGGGAAGGGCCGCGTCCCCTTCCGCTTCGATGGGGAGGTGACGGCCGACACGACGATTCGGGCGGTGCTGGCGCAGGACCGGGAGCTGTCGGATGCCGATATCTGGTCGTGACCGCGGGCGTCGGCCCAACGCAGAGCCTCGTTCGAAGGGGATCCGTCCGGACGGCGGCCCAGGCGCCGAAGGGTGTCGCGAAGCCGTGCGCTGCACCGGTCGAACGGGGCGGCGCCTTCTGCCCGGGCTCCTTGCCTGTTTCCTGGCCCCGGGCGCCGCCGCCGCGCAGATCGACGACGCCGCGCTCGCCGAGCAGGGCCGGCGCCTCTACGAGCAGCAGTGCGCGCTGTGCCACGGAAGCGAGGGCGAAGGGCGCCCGCCGGCGGTCCCGGCACTGCGCGACAACGAGCGGCTCGGCATCGCGGCCCGGACCATCCGCTTCATCCGCCAGGGCGCAGCGAACATGCCTCCGTTCCCGGCCCTGACCCTGGCCGAGGTCGCCGCGCTCTCGAGCCACGTCCGCACGGCCTGGACGAACGACTTGGGAGGCGTGACGACCGGCGAGGTGGCCGCCGTGCTCGACGCCTCCACGGACGCGGGAGGCTTGGCGTCGGTCTGGGACGGTGTCTTCACCGAGGCGCAGGCGGCGCGCGGCCGGGATGTGTACACGGGCGCCTGCGGCCTGTGCCACGGCCGCCGGCTGAACGGCGCCCCGGACGATCCCGACATGCGGTCCACGCCTCCGCTGGCGCGGGCGAGATTCCTGCGCGAGTGGGAGGGACGCTCGCTGGCCGTCCTGCTCGCGTACACGCGGCTGACGATGCCGGAGGACAATCCGGGCTCGCTCACGGACGAGGAGTACGTCGACGTCATCGCCCACATGCTCTCGGTCGGCCGGATGCCGGCCGGCGACCGCGAGCTCCCGACCGACCCGCGCCGCCTCGCGGGCATCGTGATCCGGCGGGACCGCTAGCGCCGCCAACCCGTCGCAAGCTCCGGGTCGGCCCCAGCCCCCACCGTCCCAGGAGCTTGCGCCGCGGCACGCACTCCGTTGGCGTTCTGCGGCGCAAGCTCCTGGCCCGCCGTTCGTCGCCTGACCGCGCCGCCTGGTGCCCGCCCAACCCTCCGGGAGTCTGCGTG
>JAPOVI010000225.1 GCA_026708265.1 Acidobacteriota bacterium | reverse complement strand
AGGAGAAGGCGCAACTGAAGCCGCCGCTGTCGCACGAGCCGGCGAAGTTGGCGCCCTCGAGGCCGAGCTCCAGCGAGGCGACCGGCGTGTGGCGGCCGAGCTCGCGCGCCGCGACCTGGTCCATCGAGACCGCGTCCGGGTTCCAGGCGCCGGGGTGCTCGGCGGTGAGGAACTTGGTGGAGGCGCGCGAGTGGGCGCCGCCGCTGATGCCCGGCGGGGGCGTGCTGTTGAGCCCGGAGAGGACGAGAAGCCGATCGCGGAACGGCGCCAGGGGCGCGAGCGTCGGCGTGAGCTCGAACCCGTCGCCCTCCGCGGCCGGAGTCCAGTTCTGCATCACCATCCCGTTCGGCACGTAGACGGCGCCGAAGCGGACGGCGGGCCGCGCCGCCGTACGGCCGAGGGCGGACAGCGCGGGCACCATGCCGTCGAGCAACGGCAGCGCCACCGCCGCGCCGAGTCCCCGGAGGACGGTGCGGCGGGGCAGCGCCTTCTTCGTGATCATCATCGCTCCGCGCTCCTCATCTGAAACGGCACGCTGTTGACGATGCCGAGGACGATCGACGACCAGCGGTAGCCCTGCGGCTCCGCGGCGGCGACGATCCTGCGAACGGCCGGCTGATCGTAGTGCTCGGCCGTGCGCCCGACGGCGTAGCCCAGCAGCTTCTCGGTGACGGTCCGGACGACGCTGACGTCGTAGGCGGTGAGCGCCTCGCGGAACGCCGCCGGCGTGTCGACCCGCGTCCCGTCCGCGAGCGCTCCGGCGGTGTCGACGGGGGAGCCGGCCTCGTCGACGTCGCGCCAGCGCCCGATGGCGTCGTAGTTCTCGAGCACGAAGCCGGGCGGGTCCATCATGCGGTGGCACGAGGCGCAGGCCGGGTTGGCACGGTGCTGCTCCGTCCGGTCGCGCATCGAGAGCACCGCGCGGCCGCCGTGGTTCTCCTCGAGGGCGGGGACGTCGGCCGGCGGCTCCGGCGGCGGCATCCCGAGCACGTTGTCGAGCACCCACTTGCCGCGCAGCACGGGCGAGGTGCGGTTGGGGTAGGCGGTCAGCGTCAACAGGCTGGCGTGGCCGAGGAGGCCGCCGCGCTGTGCAGGGTCGACGGCCACCCGCCGGAAGCGCTCGCCGTAGACGCCGGGGATGCCGTAGTGCCGGGCCAGCCGCTCGTTGACGAACGTGTAGTCGGCCGTGAGCAGCTCCAGCAGGCCCCGATCCTCGCGAAGCTGGCTGCGGAGGAAGAGCGTCGTCTCGCGCTCCATGTCGGCGCGCAGGTTCTCGTCGAAGTCGTAGAAGATGTCGGCGTCGGGAGCGACGCCCCGAATGCGGCGGAGCTGCAGCCACTGGCTGGCGAAGTTGTCCACGAGCGCCGTCGCGCGCCGGTCGGCCAGCATGCGGCGGACCTGCCGCTCCAGCTCGTCGGGCTCGGAGAGCCGCCCCGCCTCGGCGACGGCGAGCAGCTCGTCGTCCGGGATGCCGCTCCAGAGGAAGAAGGACAGGCGCGAGGCGAGCTCCAGGTCGGTGAGCCGGTACGCGGCGCCGGCCGCGACGTCGACCGGGTCGCGCTCCACGCGGAAGAGGAACTCGGGCGCCACCAGCAGGCGCTCGACGGCCTTCTGGATGCCTCCCTCGAAACCGCGCTCGGCGCGGCCCGCCTCGTAGAAGCGCATCAGCGTCGCAACGTCGGCAGAGGTCGCGGGCCGCCGGTAGGCCCTCCGCGCGAGCGCTGCCAGGACCTCCGCGGCGCACTCCGCCTCGGAGGCGTCCGCAGGCCGGCAGGAGAAGAGCCGCCGCCGGCTCGGCGTGTCGCCGGGGCCTCCGGCGTCGTACGGACCGGCGATCTCGACCCGCTCGACCGCCGCGTTGCCGTGGTAGAAGCCGAGGCCGCTCAGCGAGAAGCCCGACAGGCGCCGCTCGAGCACGCCCGTCGGCTCGGTCCGGGCGTCGACGAACGAGACGCCCACGGTGCGGGGCCCGGCCGGGGCGGGGAAGCGCACGACGAGACCCGCGTCCGCCTCGTTGGAGACGTAGTCCTCCCAGGCCGGATCGCCGCGGATCGTGCCGAAGAAGCTGTAGGCGGACGGATACCCGAAGCGGTCCGCGTCCCCGACCGTGAACTCGCCGACGAGGGCCCCGTCGAGCCGCACCTCGATGCGGTGCGGGCGCCCCATCCCGACGATGTAGTCGTAGATCATCCGGCGCAGCCGGATGCGCACCTCGTAGTCGCCGTCGAGCGGGAAGTAGTGCCGTACGGCCAGGCCGCCGCGCGAGCCGAACGGCAGCTCCTCGCTGGCCCGGTCGTCCTGGTAGAGCAGGCGCGGCGTGCTGTAGGTGGCCGCCGCGTAGCCGGGCCCGATCGTCGGGTCGCCCACCGCGAGCCGGCTGATGCGGTTGGCGGCGGCCAGGTAGCGCTCGAACAGGGCGGGGG
>JAPOVI010000395.1 GCA_026708265.1 Acidobacteriota bacterium | reverse complement strand
CACGGCGCCGAGACGCACGACCTCTGCGGCCGGGAGCGGCCCCGGCGGACCCTCGCGCAGCGCCATCGCATGGCGGGCGATGTGCGGCTCGATGTCGTAGTGCGCCGACCCGATTGCCTGCCAGATGCCGTTCAGGTCGGGGTTGCCGTTCGAGAGGCGCGGCGGCTCGAAGTCGGTGGACTGTGCGTTGAGCGGTGCGGCGACCACTGCCATCGTCATCAGCAGGGCCGCCGCGGCGACAAGGAACTTCATGCTCGAGATCTCCCAGGTTTCAAGCGGCCGGCGCAGTCCGGCCGGCGACGCGCCCCGCGGGCGCACCGGAATATTGTACGCGTACAGGGCGCGGACGGCGGGGGGACGGTCCCGCTCAGCGCCGGCACGTCGCGGGGTCGCCGTGCCGGCCCACCACCTCGCGGCCCGTCAGGATGAAGGCGACGCTCCGCGCTGCGTACGGCGCTCGCCAGCGAACGCCGCCGGCACGAGCGCCGACACCAGATCCCGGTGTCCGCCGCTCAGCTCGTCGACGCGGCCCTTGAGCGTATCGAACTTGCTGTTGAGCCGAAAGACACCGTAGGCGACTCCCATCGTCAACAGCAGGTTCCCCGCTTGCATCAGAGTTTCGATCTCCACTTCGCTCGCCTCTCCTGCACCGTTGCGGCGCGGAATCACCGGCGCGGTTCAGAGCGCGGCCGGGCCCCGGTCCGTCAGCGACCGCCTGGTTACATCCCCCGGACGAAGCGCTGGACCCGCTTTCCCTCCAGCGTCTCGCCGACGTAGATGTTGCCCTGCGAGTCGACGGCGAGGCTGTGGGCGGCCGTGAACCCGCCCGCCATGTGCCCGCCGAAGCCGAACGAGCCGGCGATCGAGAGGTCGGATCGGCGCACGATCCAGACCTTCTGGTTCATGCCGTCGATGTTGTAGAGGAATTCCTGGCCGGCGTCCGGCGAGAAGTCGATGTCGAAAGCCGAGCCGAAGCCGAGCGTCCGCGGGGCGATCACCACCTCGTCGACGTAGGTCCCGTCCCGGTCGAACACCTGGATGCGGTCGTTGACGCGGTCGCAGACGTAGACCAGCCCATCGGCCGCGAGCGTCGCGCAGTGGACCGGCCGTCCGAACTGCTGCGACAGGGGGGCGTCCGGATCGTAGGAGTACGCGTCGTCGGTCGGCGTGTTGCCGTAGGCGCCCCAGTGGCGACGGTACTCGCCGGTGTCGCCGTCGAACACGGCAACGCGCCGGTTGCCGTAGCCGTCGGCGATGTACACCTCGTTGGTCTCGGGGTCGACGTCGATCTCGGCCGGCTGGCCGAAGTTGGCGGTGTCGTTGCTCCCCCGGCCCTCGCCGTGGGCGCCGATCTGCAGCAGGAACTCGCCGCCGCGGGTGAACTTCAGGACGTGCGCGTCCTGGCCGCCGCTCCCGCCGAGCCAGACGTTGTCGAGGTGATCGATGAAGATGCCGTGCTCCGAGTCGGGCCACTCGTAGCCGTCGCCGGGGCCGCCCCAGGCCTGGACGACGTCGCCCTCCTGGTTGAACTCGATGACGGGCGGCGCGGGCCGGCAGCACTCGGCCAGCGGCGGGTCCGCATCGGCGCCCGCCTCCTGCGGCGTGAGGCTGCCGGGGCGGTGGACGATCCAGACATGGTCGCGCGCGTCGACGGCGACGCCCACGACGTTGCCGAGCGTCCAGTTGTCGGGCAGCGGCTTGGGCCACGTCGGGTCGTACTGAAACGACGCCGCGGCGCCCGCGCCCTGCGCGCCGGCGGCCGCGGTCTCTCCGCCGGGCAGGGCTCCGGGCGCCGCCTCCAACCCCGGGCCGCAGCCGGCTGCGACCGCCGCGAGACCGATAAGGAGAGCGCCGGCTCCGAGTCTGCACGTGTACGTCATGGCCTCTTCGCCGTCCTTCCTCGGTCTGGTCCCCAGCCCGCCAAATCGTCGCCTGACGGCTCCGCCTGGCGCCTGGCCCAGCCTGCCAGGAGTCTGCACCGTCCTACGGCGCAGACTCCTGGGCCGTTCCCGGTACTCGTGTCGGTGTTCGGGGCGGGACTTCCCGCGCCGGACGACAGGAACCTGTGCCTGCCGGATGCGACGGCGCGGGAGGCTGTCCGCGGCGCAGACCCTACTGCTCCGCCGGGGGGTCGGGGGTGACCGCGCGGGTCTTGAAGCGCCAGCCGTCCTCCGTCCGAACCAGCTTGTCGTTGTAGATGCCGGTGACGACCACCGTCGGTGGCTGCGTGCCGGTGTTGTAGAGGATCAGGTAGCAGCTTCCGTCGGCGCCCTCTTCCGTCGCGGTGATCTGGATCGCGTCGTTGAAGTGGCGCGCGCGACCCTGGAAGTTCCCGTGGAAGCCCTCGGCGAAGGCGACCAGCGCGTCGTGCCCGGTGGCGTCGCCGAAGACGCCGTCGTCGGTGAACGTCTTGGCCCACCCCATCGCGTCGCCGCTGTCGATGGTGCGTGCGTACTGGACGTAGAGCTGCTGGATCTCCGCGTAGTCGTCGGCGGTCAGCTTCTCGGCCGCGCCCGCCGCGTTGGCGCCGGTCAGGGCGATGGCCAGCGTGAGCATCGTGAACAGAATCCGTCGCATCGGTCCCTCCGTGTCTGCGTTCCCAGGTTCGAGTTTCGCGTCCCATTCTCCCACGAAATCGCTACTCCTGTCCCTGTCTTGCCGCGTCGCCGCGCGCCTGGTTGCCGCACCGCCGCGACCTGCCGCACGGTCCGCTTCGGTGAGCGGCGGAGTCGCATGCGGGGCAGGCCCGGTCTCGACAGCCGTTCGGAGAGAGAGGTCGCGGTCGGCCCCGCCTGCTCGCCGACCAGCGGTCGACGGGATCGCCTTCCGTGGGTTTCCGCGCTACGCTTGGAGCGTTGGGGAACGTGCGAAGGTGGGTGTCGAAGGAAGGAGATCGACCATGCGCCAGGTATCCGTTTCCATGGCAATCGCGGCGTGCGTGATCGCGCTGCCGGTGGCGCAGGCCGGCGCCCAGGAGCCCGGTTCCGGCTGGACGGCCGAGCGGACCGCGTGGGGACACCCGGACCTGCAGGGCATCTGGGACCAGACGACCGGCACCCCGCTCGAACGGGCGGCGGACGCCGGCGACCGCGAGTTCCTGTCGGACGAGGAGGCGGCCGAGCGCGAGCGCCGGCGCTTCGCGGCGTTCGACGCGCCGCCCCGGGCCGGCAGCCCCGGCAACTACGGATCGCAGTGGCGGGACGGCTCCCGCAACGCGTTGACCCGGACTTCGCTCATCACCGATCCCGCCGACGGCCGGATTCCGGCCCTCACGCCGGCGGGGGAGCGGCGCGTCGCGGCCAATCGGGCGCGCCGGCAGGACCATCCCGCCGACTCCTGGGCGGACCGCAACCTGTGGGAGCGCTGCATCACCCGCGGCACGCCCCGCGTGCCCAACAACTACAACAGCAACATTCTCATCCTGCAGACGCCGGACGCGGTCGTGCTGCTGAACGAGATGATCAACGAGACGCGCGTCGTGCCGCTCGACGGCCGCCCGCGCCTCCCGGATGACGTCCGGCTCTGGAACGGCGACGCCCGAGGCGGCTGGGACGGCGACACGCTGGTCGTCGAGACCACCAACTTCAGTGCCCAGCAGCAGTTCCGCGGCCACCCGGTCGGCGGCCTGCGCCTGGTCGAGCGGTTCACCCGCACGGGACCGGACCGGATCGACTACGAGATGACGCTCGAAGACCCGGCGACCTACACCCGCCCCTGGACCGTCGTGCTCCCCATGACCCTGACGGGCGGCCCCATCTACGAGTACGCCTGCCACGAGGGGAACTACGGCATGGAGGGCATCCTCGCCGGGCACCGGGCCGAGGAGGCAGCCGGGCAACCCTGAACGCCTGCCGAGTCCGGCGACGCCAAGGGCCTGAGGCCGTTCGGGAGTCTGCGCGGCAGGGAGGTGCGACTTAGCGGTGCAAGCCGGGCGCGTTGACGTGCGTCGTCACGTCTTGCCCTGCTCGTCGACACGGCCGATGACCTTGTCGAGCTTGGCGTTGACGACGAGCACACCCACCGCGGCAACGACGGCCGCGAGATTCCCGATCGCGTCGACGAGCGTGGCGACAGCCATCCTTCAGACCGTATCACGCCCGTCCCCGCGGACGGTCACTGCTCCCGCAACACCGTCGCGGGGTCGGCCTTCCCGGCGCGGCGGGCAGGGGCGAACGCCGCGAACATCGCGGCCAGACCGAGCACGACGGCCGCGGCGGCGAGGGTCACCGGGTCCCGGGGATCGGTCTCGTAGAGCAGCCCGGCCAGGCCGCGGGTGGCGGCGAGGCTCGCCCCGATCCCCAGGATCAGGCCGGCCCCGGTGAGCCGTTCGGCACGGCGCAGGACCAGCCGGACGATGCTCGCGGGCGTGGCCCCGAGGGCGGAGCGGACCCCGAACTCGCGTACGCGCTGGACGACGAGGTAACCCATCAGGCCGTAGAGGCCGATGAGTGCCAAGGCCATGGCGAGGCCGGCCAGCACCGCCGCAAGGCCGGCCTGCAGGCGCGCGTCGCGGGTCGCGTCGGCGCGCAGGTCGTCGAACGTGCGCGGGGCGGACACGGCCAGGGTCGGATCGAGCGCACGCAGGTGCTCGCGAAGCAGGAGCAACCCGGCTTGCGGGTCGGCTCGGGTCCGCAGATTCACTTGCGCCCAGGGGGGCGGATCCTGGGCGTGCGGCACATAGGCCATCGGGTACGGTGCGACGCGCACGGTGGGCCGCGCGGCGTCGCCGACCACACCCACTATGCGTCGGGGCTCGTTCTCGCCGCCGAGCCGCAGGCTGCGGCCGACCGCGTCCCGTCCGGGCCAGTACCGCTCCGCCAGGGTCCGATTGACGATCGCCACCGCTGCCTCGCGCTCCTCGGCCGCGTGGAAGTCCCTGCCGGCCAGGATCGGGATGCCCAACGTGTCGAAGTAGTCGCGGCTGACGTGTCGGCTCCACACCGTCGTTGCGATCTCCGGCGCCGCCGTCGGCGAGTCGCGGACGTGGACCTGTCGCGCAGGCGCGTACGAGAAGACCGTCCCGTTCGACAGGCTTGCCGCCTCGACGGTCGGCTCGACGCGCAGCCGCTCGACCAGGGTGCCGAACAGCGCCGCCCGGGCCTCGGCCGGCATGCGCACCGGCGTCGTCACGCGGGCCGTCATTCCCAACTCGGCGTGGAAGCCGGGATCGACGGCCGCCGTCCTCTGGGCGCTGCGGACCAGCAGGCCGCACGAGGCCACCAGCACGAGCGAGAGAGCGATCTGGACCACGACCAGCCCGCTCATCGTCCACGAGCCACGGCTCCCGGCCGCCGCTGTTCGCGCGGCGGCGTCGCGTGCAGGATGCCCCCGGTATGCCTGCCCCAGGGGGAACGCGGAGAACAGCGCCCCGGCCAGCAGGGCGGTGGCGGCGCCGAAGCCCAGCACGCGCCAGTCCGGGGGCAGGTCCAGCTCGTACGGCACCCCGAGAGGCAACAGAGGCATCACGGGGGCCAGCACGAGCACGAGCCCGACCGCCAGGAGACCTCCGCCCGCGACCAGCACGGCGACCTCGGCGCCGACGCGCCGGGCCAGGTCGAGCGAGCTCGCCCCGAGGGCGAGGCGGATGGCCAGCTCGCGCCGCCGTTCGTTGCCGCGTGCGAGAAGCAGCGTCGCGAGGTTGAAGCACGCGATCAGGAGGCCGGCCGCCGCCATCAGACCCAGCACCAGCAGCGTCTGCACGACCGGCTGTCGGTACTGGGGCCACAGGCGGAGGTAGTTGCCGGGCAGGACCGCGACGCGCCAGGGGTGGTCCGTGTCCGGGTAGTACGGATTGGCCGTGCGCTCCCGCGCGAGGGCCTCGTCCAGCGGGCCGACGCGCGCCTGGAGCGCCTCTCGTCGCTGGCCGCCGCGTACGCGACCGACCGTCTGGAACACCGGCCGGGCGACGCCCGCCATTATCGGCGCATCGCCGAAGGCATCGGCGGCCATCGTCGCGGGAATCCAGAACGCGCTCTCGAACGACGGCCAGACGGGCCCGCGGAACCCGGGCGGGGCGACGCCGATCACTTCGTACGAACGGCCGTCGAGCGGCACGGCGCGGCCCAGGACGTCTGGGTCCGACCCGAACCGGGTCCGCCACAGCAGGTGCGAGAGGACCACGACCCGCCGGTCGCCGGGCGCGCGGTTGTCGGATGCCGAGATGGTGCGCCCGAGGACCGGATGGACCCCGAGCACGGAGAAGTAGTTGCCCGACACCAGCTCGCCTTCGTGCAGCTCCGCGAAGTCCGCCCCGCCGACGGTCAGGTGGACGCGGACGAAGGCGGCGAGCTCCGCGGGACCGTTGCCGGCGTCGTCCAGGGTCTCGCGGAGCGCCGAGTACTCCGGCCACGAGATCGCCGAGTATTCGGCCCCGCTCCGCGCGTAGACGGTGAGCAGCTCGCGGCCGCCGTCGAACCCGAGCGTCCGCCACAGCACCCGGTCCACGAGACCGAACGCGAGCGTCGCTCCGGCGATGCCCATGCCCACGGTCAGCACCGCCGCCACGGTCCATCCGGGCCTCTTCGCGAGGAAGCGCAGCGCCAGCCGGATGTCGGTCACGATGGACCCAGACGCCGAAAGGGAGACGGACGTCGACCCGGGCGGGGCCCGAGCCGATCACCCGCGAGCCCTCAGACCGTGGGTGCGCCGGCGACGCCGGCGAGCTCGTGGAGCCGCTCGCCGGTGCTGTCGCCGAACTTCTCCGCCGGCACGCCCAGCGCGTTCAGCAGCGTGAGCTGCAGGTTCGTGAGGCGCTGGGTGCCTTCCGCGTACTTGACGTGGCGGCCGCCCCGGATGCGTCCGCCGGCGCCGCCGGCGAGCAGAATCGGCAGGTTGTGGATGTCGTGGCGGTTCCCGTCGCTGATCGCGCTGCCGTAGAGGATGGCGATGTGGTCGAGGACGGAGCCGTCGCCGTCCGCCGTCTCGGCCAGCCGGTCGAGGAAGTAGCCGAACAGCGAGATGTGGTACGTGTTGATCCGCTGCAGGGCGGCCATCTTGTTCTTGTCGCCGCCGTGGTGCGAGATCGGATGGTGCGAGTCCGAGACGCCGATCTGCGGGTAGGTCGCGCCGCTCTGCTCGCGGCCGATCTGGAACGTGATGATGCGCGTCGCGTCCGTCTGGAAGGCGAGGGCCTGCATGTCGAACATCAGCCGGGCGTGCTCGTCGTAGCTGACCGGGATGCCGGCCGGCGACTCGACGACCGGAATCTCCTGGCCCCGCGCCTCGGCGTTCTGGATGCGGCGCTCGATCTCGCGCACCGAGTCGACGTACTCGCCCAGCTTGCGCCGGTCGCCGCGGCCGAGCTCGCCGCTGAGGTCGTGGACCTTGTCGAGCACCGAGTCGATGATGCTCCGCTGGCGGCGCAGGCGCGCGGCGCGCATCTTCGGATCGGTGCTGTCGACGGCGCCGAAGAGCCGCTCGAAGACGACGCGCGGGTTCGCCTCCACGGGGAGCGGCGTCGTCGGGCTGCTCCAGGCCAGCCGGTTCTGGTAGGCGCAACTGAAGCCGACGTCGCAGGTGCCGACGCCGTTGACGGTGTCGGTGCCCTCGAGGCCCAGCTCCAGCGACGGAAGGGTCGTCTCCTGGCCGATCGCGTTCGCCGCGATCTGATCCATCGACGTCCCGAGCTGCAGGCTGGAGCTGCTCGTGGTCCGGAGCGGCTCGACGCCGGTGAGGAACGCGCCGGCGGGCTTGGCGTGCGCGCCGGAGGCGCCGGTCCGCGCACTGGCCCCGGTGTTGTCGAGGCCGCTCAGCAGCAGCAGCCGGTCGCGGTGGGCGGCCAGCGGCTGGAGCGTCGGCGTGAGATCGAGGCGACCGCCCTCGTCCGCCGGCGTCCACTGCTCCATGATGATCCCGTTCGGCACGTAGACGGTGCAGAAGCGGGCCGGCGCCCGGGCCGGCGTCTTGGCCAGCGCGGTCAGCGCCGGCACCATGCCGTCGAGCAACGGCAGCGCCAGCGCGGCGCCCATGCCGCGGAGGACGGTCCGGCGGGGGAGGGCTTTTCGGGCAATCATCATGACTCTGACCTCCGCATGAGGAAGGGCGTGCTCTTGGCGACGGCGGCGACGAGCTCGGACCAGGTGAGATCGTCGGCGCCGGTCCGGCGGCTGATCCGCCGGACCACCGGCATGTCGTGGGCCTCGAGGGTGCGGCCGAGGGCATAGGTCAACAGCTTCTCGGTGACCGTCTCGAGGAACTGGTCCTCCCGGCTCAGGATGACGTCCCGCAGGCCGGCCAGGCCGTGCACCTCGGTGCCGTCGACCAGCGTTCCCGACGCGTCGATCGGCACGCCGGTGTCGAACGGGGTCCCCGCACCGCTCGTGGCCCGCCAGCGGCCGATCGCGTCGAACTCCTCGAGGGCGAAGCCGAGCGGGTCGATCTTGTTGTGGCAGCTCGCGCAGACGGCGTTGGACCGGTGCTGCTCCAGCCGCGCGCGCACCGACAGCGGAACCTCGCCGCCGTCGGCGTCCGGCAGGCTCGGGACGTCGGGCGGCGGCGGGGCCGGCGGCGTGCCCAGGAAGTTCTCCAGCAGCCAGACGCCGCGCACGACGGGCGAGGTCCGGTTGGCGTACGACGTGATCGTCAGCAGGCTGGCGTGGCCGAGCAACCCGCCGCGCCGCGGGTCGGGATAGTCGACCCGGCGGAAGTGGACGCCGTAGACGTCCGGGATGCCGTAGTGCCGGGCCAGCCGCTCGTTGACGAACGTGTAGTCGGCGCGGAGGGCGTTGACGACGGGACGATCCTCGCGCAGCTCGTGGGCCAGAAAGAGTTCCGTCTCCCGCCACATCGCCTCGCGCAGGTTCTCGTCGAAGGCGGTGTAGGTGGCCGAGTCGGGGACGGCGTTCCGGAGCTTGCGGAGCTGCAGCCACTGGCCCGCGAAGTTCTCGATCAGCGCGTGCGAGCGCTCGTCGGCAAGCATGCGGCGGATCTGCCCGTCCAGGACGTCCGGATCGCCCAGCCGGCCGGCGGCCGCGACGTCGAGCAGCTCGTCGTCCGGGATGCTGCTCCAGAGGAAGAACGACAGGCGCGACGCCAGCTCGAGGTCGCTGACCCGGTACGGCGTGCCCGGCGCGGCGTCCGGCGGGTCGGTCTCGATGCGGAACAGGAACTCGGGATCGACGAGCAGGCGCTCGACCGCGGCGCGCATTCCGGCGTCCGCGCTGCCTTCATCGGCCCGCGCGTCGCGGTAGAAGGCCAGCAGCGTCTCCACGTCGGCCTCGGTCGCGGGCCGGCGGTAGGCCCGGCGGGCCAGGGTCGAGAAGATGGTCCGCAGGCACGCCTCGTCACCGGCCGGATCCGCGGCGGGCCGGCAGACGAAGAGCCGCTCGCGGCTCGGCAGCGCGTCGACCCCGCTCGGGTTGAAGGGGCCGATGATCTCGACGCCGGAGACGGCCGGGTTGCCGTCCTGCATCTCGTCCTGCGCGTGCGAGTAGGTCGAGCGGTCGACCGGCAGCGGGAGGATCCCCTCCGGGAGCGCCGAGCGCCGGTCGAAGGAGACGCCGACCACGTGCCGCCCGCCCGTCACCGTCGTGCGGACGTCGAGGCCCCTGTCGACGTGGAGCGCGTAGGCCTCCCACTCCGGGAACGAGTGCGACCCGTAGACCTGGTCGAACTTGCCGGCATAGCCCATCGGCGGCAGTTGCCCCGGCTCCCACTCGCGGCCGATCGTGAAGCTGCCGACGCGGGCGCCGTCGACGCGGACGTCCATGCGGTGCGGCTGCCCGAGGCCCCGGACGTAGCCGTACTCCTGCTTCCGGAGCCCGACGCGGATGATGTACTCGCCGTCGACGGGGAAGTTGTGGTGGACGGCGACCCCGCCGCGCGACCCGAACGGCAGGTCGTCGCTCATCGCCCCGTTCTGGTCCAGGCCGCCGTGGACGGGGTAGCTCGTGCCCAGCGCCCGGACCGCGGTGTCGCCGACGGCGAGCCGGCTGATGCGTTGCGCGGCGGCCAGGTAGCGTTCGATGAGCGTCGGGGAGACGGAGAGCACGTCGGCGATGTTGTCGAAGCCGTGGTGCTCGTCGTCGGCCGGGAGCAGGGCGTTGACGTCGATCTCGAGGCCGAAGAGGTCGCGGATGGCGTTGGCGTATTCGGCCCGGTTGAGCCGGTGCAGGGCGGGCCGCCCCGGATCGGGAGCGGCGGTCGCCGCCCGGTCCAGCTCCGCCTCCAGCCAGGCGACCACCGTGTGCGCCTCGGCCGCATCCGGCCGCCGGCGGCCGGCCGGCGGCATCTCGCCGGCCCGCAGACGGCGAGTGACGTGCTCCCAGGTGGCGGCCGCGTCAGCCACCCGCTCGACATCCAGCGTGTCGAGGGCGAGATCGGCCGTGCGGAGGCGCGCGTTGTGGCACGCCACGCAGTAGCGGTCGAGCAGGGCGCGCACCTCGCCGGCAGCTTCGGGGACCGCGCGGGCGACGCGCGGAGCCGCTGCCTCGCGAGTGGCCTCGGCAGCCGCCCCGTGGGGAGCGGCGGTCTGCGCCCCGCCGGAAGCCGGCTCGGCGTGGAGCGGGAGCGAGCTGGCGACGGCCAGTCCGGCCAACGCCGCGGCGACGAATGCCCAGCGCGACATCATTCTGCCTCCGTCAGGACCGCGACCCGGACGCCCGCGTCTCGCGGGGGCCGAGCGTCGTCCGTCGCCGCAGCGCGCCTTGCCTCCAGCAGGTCGCGCGGCGTCGTCCCGTCCTCGTTCTCCGCGTCGAGGTCGCCGCCGTGCCGCTCGAGAAGCTCCGCGACAGCCGCGAACCCGTTCCGGGCCGCCCCGTGGAGCGCGGTGTTGCCCGTCTCGGTCGCCGCATGGATGGCGGTTCCGGCGCCCGCCTCGATGGCCGCCCGCACGCTCTCGAGCACGCGCTCTTCATCCGCCCATTCGGCGGCGACGAGCTCGGGCGCGATCAGGCGGCTGCGCCGCGTGACGGCCCGGCTCATGCCGAGCCCGACCGCGGCCATGAGCGCCGTGGTCCCGTCCTCGAAGGTCGCCAGCGGGTCGGCACCCGCCGCGGCCAGCAGCCGCGCGAGATCGGCCTCGAGGTACTTCACGGCGAGCAGGAACGGCGTCGCGCCCTTCTCCCGGAGCGTCAGGATGTACTGGTACGTCCAGCGCGGGACAGGGGTGCTGTGGGCGAGGCGGGCGTTGGGGTCGGCGCCCCGCGCCAGGAGCGCCCCCACCAGCCTCGCGTCGGCGCGCAGCACGGCCGCGTGCAGCGCGGTGTAGCCGGCGCCGGAGGCGTTGGGGTCGGCGCCGCGCGCGAGGAGCAACTCCGCGAGGCGCGCGTGGCCGCTCATCGCGGCGATGGCGAGCGCGCTGTTGCCGTCCGCCGCCGGGGCGTCGATGTCGGCCCCGGCATCGAGGAGCAGCCGCGCGGAGCCGGCGTCGCCGTGGCGCGCGGCGAACAGGAGCGGCGTGAAGCCTCCGGCGTCGAACTCGGTCGCGCCGGCCGGGCTCGTCGTGCTCCGCAGCCCCGTGCCCCGCAGTTGCCGGACCGTCTCGGTGCGGGCATCCACGGCGGCCCCGCGCTCGATCAGCACGCGCGTCACCGCCGGATGGCGGCTCGCCGCGGCCCACATCAGGGCCGTCTGCCCCCGGGACGGCTCGACCGCGTCGATCTCGGCGCCGCGGGCCGCCAGCGCGTCGACCGCGGCCGCGTCGCCGGTATACGCGCAACGCATCAACGCCGTCTCGCCGGCGTGCAGGCGGGAGTCGGGATCCGCTCCGGCCTCCAGCAGCCGGAGCACGGCCGCGGCGTTGCGGCCGGCGCAGGCGACCCAGAGGGGAGTGGCGCCGAGGTCGTTCTCCGCGTCGACGTCGGCGCCGGACTCGATCAGGCGATCGAGCATCCCGGCGTCGTTCCAGTGCGCCGCCCAGTGCAGGGCCGTGGCGCCGTCGCCCTGCGGGGCGTCGACGTCCAGCCCCTGCCGCAGCAGGTGGGCGACGGCGTCCGCGTCCTGCTGCTTCGCCGCCTCGACGAGGCGGAGGTCGGAGGCGGAACTCTCGGCGACCCATGCGCCGCACAGGGCAAGCACCCAAGCCGACGCCGGGACGCGCCGTCGCAGTGCACGGTGCATGGCAGAGGATCTCCCCGCAGTCGCGCACATCATAGCCTGTGGCGCTCCGGAGGAGAAGCGGCGAGGCCGCGCCGCTCAACTCTCATCCGACAGCAGGGCCTCGAGCTTGTCCTCCGTCAAGCCGCGACGGGACGCTTCCGCCGACAGGCGGTCCATCGTCCTGGACAGCGCGTCCCATGCCGCACCTCGCAGTCGCTCGTACTGCTCCATCGACATGACGATTCCGACCGGGCGCCCGTTCCTGGTGACCCGCACGGGACCTCGTTGCGCGGCGTCCAGCAAGCGTTCTGGCCCGTCATTCGTCGCCGCGACCGCAAGGTCGCGCGGCGGCCTCCGCTTGGCGCCCAACCAACGCCCCAGGAATGGTCGCCGCTTTGCGGCGCAGGCTCCTGGCTCGTTGCCCTCCGTCCGAAGCCTTGAATCCCGCGCCCCGGTCGGGTCAAACTGGCACGTCGGGCGTGCGTCGCCCAGGGCCAACCGATGACGCGATCCTCCGCCGGTGACCGCGGCCTGCACGGCGGGCGCAGGACCGGGCGACGGGCCCTCAGGGGCGCGGTGTTCGCCGTGCTCGGCCTGGCCGGTGCGAGCGCTGGCGTCGAGTCCGCGGAGCCTGGTGCGGGCAGGTCGCGTGCGGCGCAGACCGGCGAGGCCGACGCCGAGGCGAACCGCGTCGTGCAGGGCGTCTGCGTGGCGTGCCACAACGATCGAACCCTGCGCGGGAACCTGTCGCTGGAGCGCTTCGACGTCGCGGGCGCGGCCGGGCACGCGGACGTCGCCGAGCGCATGGTTCGCAAGCTGCGGGCCGGCATGATGCCGCCGCCGGCGCCCCGCCGGCCGGAGCCCGCCGCGCTCCGCAACCTGGTCGAGACGCTCGAGCACCGACTCGACGCGGCCGCCGCGCTCGCCCCCGACCCCGGGAGCCGCCCGTTCCAGCGCCTCAACCGCAGCGAATACGAGCAGGCGGTCCGCGATCTCCTGGCCCTGGACGTGGACGCGGGCGACTGGCTGCCGCTCGATCCCGTCAGCGCCAACTTCGACAACATCGCCGATGCCCAGACCCTGTCGGCGACGCTACTCGAGGCGTACCTGAACGCGGCCGGCGCCATCAGCCGCCTCGCGGTCGGCGAGCGCGGGGGCCGGGCCGTCGATCACACCTACACCAGCTCGGAGTACGTATCGCAGCACCCGTGGGACCACGTCCCGGGCGCCCCCTACGGTACGCGCGGCGGCCTCGTGGTCGACCACGTGTTCCCGGCCGACGCGGAGTACGTCTTCGGCCTGACGTTCACCTCCGGGGCGAACGCGCGCATCGAGGATATCGACGTTTCAATCGACGGCGAGCGCGTCGCGCTGCTGCACTACAACACGGACCGGCGGGTCGACGCCGACGGCCGGGGCGGGGTCAGCACCGCGACGCCGCCGATCTTCGTCCGGGCCGGGACCCACCGCGTGGCGGCGGCGTTCGTCCGACGTCAGGACGGTCCCTACGAGGACCTCATCCGCCCGCACGACTGGTCCTTCGCCGGGGGCGGCTCGGGCGGGGCGGGCATCACCACGCTGCCGCACGTCCGCGACCTGATCGTCAGCGGGCCCTACAACGCGACCGGCCTGTCGGCGACGCCGAGCCGGGAGCGGATCTTCACCTGCCGCCCGACGGCGCCCGCCGAGGCGCGGCCCTGCGCCCGGCGCATCCTCGCCCGGCTGGCCCGCGAGGCCTACCGGCGCACCCTGACCGACGGTGAGGTGGGCGACCTGCTGGCGTTCTTCGACGACGGGGCCGCGCGCGGCGGCTTCGAGGCCGGCATCCGGACGGCGCTCGAGGCGCTCCTGGCGAGCCCGCACTTCGTGCTGCGGCTCGAGCGCGCGCCGGTCGACGCGCCGGAGCGAGGCTACCGCCTGAGCGACGTGGATCTCGCCTCCCGCCTGTCGTTCTTCCTGTGGGGCGCCCCGCCGGACGAAGAGCTGCAGGCGCTGGCCGACGCGGGGAGGCTGACGGCGGACGGGCTGGACCGGCAGGCCCTGCGCATGCTGGCCGATCCGCGCTCGGCCGCCCTGGGCCGCCGCTTCGCCGCGCAGTGGTTCCGGCTGCAGGACATGGAGAAGGTGCGGCCGGACCCGAACTTCTTCCCGGACTACGACGAGAACCTCGCGCGGGCGATGCGTCGCGAGACGGAGCTGTTCTTCGCCGACCTGGTGCGGGAGAACCGCAGCCTTCTGGATCTCTACCGGGCCGACTACACCTTCGCCGACGAGCGGCTGGCGCGCCACTACGGGATCCCCGGCGTGGCCGGCCGCCGCTTCCGGCGCGTGCCGTATCCCGACGACACGCGCCGCGGCATCCTGGGCCACGGCAGCGTGCTGGTCCTCACCTCGCTTGCCAACCGCACGTCGCCGGTGCTGCGCGGCAAGTGGGTGATGGAGGTGCTGCTCGGCACCCCGCCGCCGCCTCCGCCCCCCGACATCCCCGCGCTCGAGGACACCGAGGGCGTCCGGGACGGCCGGCTGCTCACGACCCGCGAGCGGATGGAGGCGCACCGCTCGAACCCGAGTTGCGCGTCGTGCCACCGGCTGATCGACCCCATCGGGCTGGCCCTCGACAACTTCGACGTCACCGGGAAGTGGCGGCGGCGGGAGCGCGGGATTCCGCTCGACACGCGCGGCGAGTACCACGACGGCACGCCGGTCGGGTCGCCGCGCGAGCTGGTCGACGCCCTGCTGGCGCGGCCCGTCCCGCTCGTGCGCACCTTCACCGAGAACCTGCTGGCCTTCGCCGCCGGCCGGCGGGTGGAGCACTTCGATCAGCCGGCCGTGCGCGCCATCGCGCGGGCCGCCGAGGCGGACGACTACCGCATGGCGTCCTTCATCATGGGCGTGGTTCGGAGCGACGCGTTCCAGCGCAAGCGGGGCGGCTGAGCGCGCATCGGGCCAGGAGTCTGCGCCGTGGAACGGCGACGACTCCTGGAGGGTTGGTTGGGCGCCAGGCGGAGGCCGCGGCGCGACCTTGCGGTCGCGGCGACGAATGGCGGGCGAGGAGAGACCATGTCGTTCATCACCGGCACGCACCTGCCGCGTCGGACGTTCCTGCGCGGAATGGGCGCCGCCGTGGCGTTGCCCTTCCTCGACGCGATGGTCCCGGCGGGCCGCCTCGGGCGCACCGTCGCGGCGGCCGCGGCGGACGTCACGCGCCTGGTCTGCATCGAGGAGGTCCACGGGCTGCCCGGCTGCAACGAGTGGGGTGCGAGCCGCCACCTGTTCGCGCCGGCCGCGGTCGGTTCCGACTTCGAGCTGCCGACCGAGAGCGCCCTGAAGCCGCTCGAGCCCTTCCGCGACTACCTGACCATCGTCAGCAACACCGACGTGCGGATGGCCGAGGCGTTCAGCCCGCCGGAGATCGGCGGCGACCACTTCCGGTCGTCCGCCGTCTTCCTGACCCAGTCCCATCCGAAGCAGACGCAGGGCTCCGACCTGTTCGTCGGGACCTCGCTCGACCAGCTCTACGCGCAGCGCTTCGGCCAGTCGACGCCGATGCCGTCGCTCGAGCTCTGCATCGAGAACCTGGACCAGGCGGGCGGCTGCACCTACAACTACTCGTGCGCCTACACGGACTCCATCAGCTGGTCGTCGCCGAGCGAGCCCCTGCCGATGATCCGCGACCCGCGGGTCGCCTTCGAGATGCTGTTCGGGGCCGGCGGCACGCCGGAGGAGCGGGCCGAGCGGCGGGCGACGCGGCGCAGCATCCTCGACTGGATCCTGAGCGCCGTGGCGGAGGTCCGCAAGGAGCTCGGCACCGTCGACCGCCGGCGCCTGGACCGCTACCTCGACGACGTCCGGGAGGTCGAGCGCCGCATCCGGATGGTCGAGGGCCGCAACGACGGCGGCGAGCCGCGCGAGCTGCCCGACGCCCCGCGCGGCGTCCCCGACTCGTTCTCCGAGCACATGCAGCTCCTCTTCGATCTGCAGGTGCTGGCGCTGGAGACCGACATGACGCGCGTCATCTCGTTCAAGACCGGACGCGACGCCCAGAACCGCGTGTTCCCCGAGAGCGGCACCAACCGGCCCTTCCACCCCGCCTCGCACCACGGGAACGACGAGGAGCGCATTCTCGACTTCAACACGATCTGCCGGTACCGCGTCGGTCAGTTGCCCCACTTCCTCGAGCGGCTCCGGGACACGATGGAGGGGGAGGCGTCGCTGCTCGACAAGACGGCGATCATCTGGGGCTCGCCGATGGCCGACGCCAACATCCACAACCACCGGCGCTGCCCGCTGGTCCTGCTCGGCCGGGCCAACGGCCACCTCACCGGCAACCTGCACTTGAAGGCGGCCGACGGGACGCCGATGGCGAACGCGATGCTGGCCCTCGTGCAGTCGCTCGGGCTGGAGCTGGACACGTTTGGCGACAGCGACGGGACGCTGTCGCTGACGGAGCCGCACGCGGCGGGCGCGATATAGGGAGCCTGCGGCGCATCGCGCGCCAGGCAGAGTCTCGCGACGGGCCAGGAGTCCGGGCCGCAGACCAGGCGACGCAAAGAGCGCAGGGGGAGTGCCGGTGCACGTGACACCGTCGTCGGATCGGCCGCGTATCGTGGTCTCCACCCTGCTCGTCCTGGGCGCCGGGCTGGGCGTGGCGTTCTCGGCGGCGCCCGCGGTCGCATCCCAGGCCGCGCCGGGAGCGACTCCGGTCGCCGACGCCGCGCGCGCGGGCGACCTCGCGGCGGTGCGATCCTTGCTGGCGGCGGGTGAGGACGCCAACGCCGCCCACGGCGACGGCATGTCGGCCCTGCACTGGGCCGCGGAGCGGAACGACGCGGCGATGGCCCGGACGCTGGTCCACGCCGGCGCCGCGGTGGACGCGGCAACTCGCATCGGCCAACACACGCCGTTGCACGTGGCGGCTGCCGCCGGCCACGGGGAGGCGGTCGAGGCGCTCCTCGCGTCGGGGGCCGACGCGAAGGCCGCGACGAGCACCGGCGGCGCGACGCCGCTCCACCTGGCGGCCGCCTCCGGCGGCGTCGACGCTATCGCGGCGTTGCTCGACTGCGGCGCCGACGTGAACGCGAGAGAGAAGGCGTGGGGCCAGACGCCGCTCATCTTCGCGGCGGCCCGCGACCGGGTTGACGCCGTGCGGCTGCTGCTGGCGCGCGGGGCCAACCCCGGCGTCATGTCGAAGACCGTCGATCTCGTCGCCGACGGCCGGCTGGCGGCGGAGGCCCGGCGGAGGCAACGGAGCGTGCTGGAGGCGTTCGAGGCGGGGGACGCGAGGGCGACGCCGAGCCAGGTCCAGGCCGCCGTGCTGGCGGGGCGCGAGCGCTACCTCTCCGGCGAGAATCCCGAGACCGAGGCCGATCCGGACGCCCGGCCGCCGGCCATCGAGACCCAGGGCGGGCTGACGGCGCTGCTGCACGCGGCGAGGCAGGGGCACATCGGCGCCGCGGCGGCGCTCCTCGACGGCGGGGCCGACATCGACCGCGTCTCGGCCGGCGACGGCACCAGCCCGCTGCTGATGGCCACCATCAACGCCCAGTTCGACCTGGCCCTGATGCTCGTCGAGCGCGGGGCGGACCCGAACGTTGCGTCGAGCCTCAACGGCGTGACGCCGCTCTGGGCGGCGGTCAACGCCGAGTGGCAGCCGCGCACCCGGTTCCCGCAGCCGCAGCAGCACGGCTTCCAGCGGGCGACCTACCTGGACGTGATGGAGGCCCTGCTCGAGGCGGGCGCCGACCCCGACGCGCGCCTGACCCGCCATCCCTGGTACATGGTCTACAGCGGGTGCGGCAACCGGAACTGCGGACTCGTCGACACCGAGGGGGCGACCGCGTTCTGGCGCGCCGCCTACGCCACCGATCTCCCGGCGATGCGCCTGCTGGTCGAGCACGGCGCGGATCCGCACGTCCCCACCGAGGCGCCGCCGCCGCGCCGGGCGCGGGGCGGCACGACGGCGCAGAACGACGACGGCCCGGATCCGTTCGCGACGCTGCCCGCCGCGCCCGGCCTGTGGGTGGCGACCGACCTTGCCGCGATGGGCCCCGACCCGTCCGGGCTGCCGCCCTACAGGGCGGGCGACCCGGGGGTGTATCCGATCCACGCCGCGTCCGGCGTCGGGTACGGCGAGGGCTTCGCCGGCAACGCCCACCGGCACGCGCCCGACGCCTGGCTCGCGACCGTCGAGTACCTGGTCGAGCTCGGGGCCGACGTCAACCAGCGCGACCACAACGGCTACAACGCCGTCCACCACGCCGCCGCGCGCGGCGACGACGAGCTCATCCTCTTCCTGGTCGAGCGAGGCGCCGACGTCACCGCGGTCAGCCGGCGCGGCCAGACGACGGCCGACATGGCCAACGGACCCGTGCAGCGCGTCTCGCCGATTCCCGAGACGGTCGCGCTGCTCGAGCGGCTGGGCTCGAAGAACAACCACAACTGCGTGTCGTGCTGAGCTGCGGCGCCGTAGCGAGGCTCGACGGCTGGCGTGGGGGACTCAAATGGTCACCGCGACTCGAGCTCTGGTCGAAGTCGCGTCCAGGGCCTGGAAGCGCCGCACTTCCAGCGCGGCGTCGAGGTCCTGCAGGCGGACCGGGTCGGCTCCCGAGCGCAGGCGCATCGGCCGGGCCGTCACGGTGAACCGCGGCTCGGCGTCGGCGGCGGATTCGCTGAGGCCCCGTCGAATCGCGTCGTTCAGCGCGGCCTCGAAAGAAAGGCGGTGCTCTCGCATCGCGCGGCGCAACATGCGCTCCGTTTCAGGATCGAGGGTGACCGTGGCTTCATCGGGGCATCGTCGTCTTCTCCGCGTATGCTGTCAACGTGAGAGTCCGATTGGGGGCGTGGGGCTGCGCGACGCTCCTCGCAGCGATCGTGGTCGGTGTCATCCCGGCGACGGCCCCGGCGCAGGATGTAGCGCCCTGGATCGAGATGACGGTCGTCGGCGTCGATCCCGGCCGGGTCGACGAGTTCCTGGCCGCGCAGCGGGAACTGTCCGTGCTCGACCGCGAAGCCGGCGTGCCCTGGCGCAGCGTCAGCCGGACCGCGGTGTTCGGCGACACCTACCGCTTCCTCATCCTCTCCCCGCTCGCCAACTTCGCGCGCTACGACCGCGACCCCGCCGCCGATCCCGCCCGGGCCGCCGCCATCGGCCGCATCCGGCGCGTCGTCGACAGCCGCACCACCTACGCGCTCCGCACGACGCCGGGGATCGACAACCCGCTTCCTGACGATGCGGAGCCGTCACTGGTCCTCGTGCAGGTGGTCTCGGTCGTTCCCGGGCGGGAGCAGGACTATCTGCGGGTGATGGCGGAGGACGTGCTGCCGCACTTCGAGGAAGCCGAGATGCACCACACCTCGGGCGCCCTGACCTTCGGCGGCGAGAGCGGGTACGTCCACTTCTTCCACGTCGGAAGCTTCGCCGAGCTGGACCGCGGGTCGCCCATGGCTCGCGCCCTCGGCGCAAGCGGGGCGCAGGAGGTCCTTCGGAAGCTCACCGGGGTCGTGCGCCGCAGCGAGCAGTGGCTGGTCCGCTACCTGCCCGACGTGAGCATCCGGCCGGAGGCTGCGGGCGCAGACCCACCCGCAGGGTGAGGACCGCCCTGATGGGCCGCTGTGCGGTCGACAGCCTGCCCATCGGCCAGATTCGGCAAGAGGATTCACTGCCGGACCCACAGATGCGTGCCGGCCGTATCGCGAAAGGCCCGATCGCGCAACAAGTGCGCCCGCCGCCCCTGCCGGCCGGCGGTCCTACCGGCCCTCCGCCTCGGCGTCCTCTGCTCTGGACCCGGTCATGATGTTCATCATGCCGTAGTTGCCTTCGTGGCAGGCGAACTCGAACATCGGCTGGTGGTTGCGCGAGTAGGGGAGGGCGCCCGACCAGGGGCGCGTCCAGGTGTCCGGGTCGTCGACGGTGAAGCGGTAGTCGAGCAGGTCGGGGCCGACGCGGGTGAAGCGCTCGGTGACGACGGCCGACTCGCTCAGCCGGCCGCGGGAGAGCGAGTGCTCGGGCCGGCTCCAGCGGCGGATGAAGGGCTCGCGCAGGTTCCTGGTCTCGATGACCAGGGTGTCGCCCTCCCAGTAGCCGCGGGAGCTGCCGGCGAACTGGTGGATGGCCGGCGGCAGGTGCGGGCGGCCGTCGAGGTAGACGACCCGCAGGTCGTGGATGTGCTCCTGGAGGATCAGCACGAAGTCGGGGGTCTGGAAGAAGTGGTAGTTGTTGTTGTAGCCGGTAGGGAGCGTCGGGATGCCGCGGTACCAGAGGCAGCGCTCGCTGAGGCCCATCTCCTCCGGCCCGTCCGCGGGGATGCGACCCTGCTGCACGTCGGCCAGGCGCACCCACGCCGGCGACGTGATGCGGGCCAGGGCCTGGGGCGTCAACTCGGGGAGCCGCCCGTCGGCCGGGTCGGTGATGAGCGACGTGCGCATCGTCCTGACGATGGACGTGCTCTGCTCCGTCCAGTAGCTGTTGTAGGCGCCGACGTTGCCGCCCACCGGCAGCGGCTCCGTGCGCACCTCGCTCGGCGCGTTCTGCTGGTCGACGCGGTCCTGGGCCTGCTGCTCGCGCGCCGCCACCTCGTCGGCGGTGAAGAACGCCTGGTCGGCCAGCTCCGCGGGCCGTTCGAGCGGCGTGATGGTGGCATTGTTCCAGATTGCCTGCAGGTCCGGATCGCCCCATGGCGTGCGCGGGGCCGTCCAGTCCGCCGGGGGCTGGAGCTCCGGCTGGGCCGCGACGGGCGCGGCGGTCAGGCAGAGGAGGGCGACGACGGCCGCCAGCGCGCCGCAGGTTCCGGTCAGTCGGGGGCTCATCGCTATCCTCCTCGCATCAGGCCTCATCGTGGCCACTCGCGGTGAACGATCCGGGCCCGAAGCGGATGCCGGCGCCGGGGGTCGGGCGGCGGCATCATCGCATCGTCCCGCTCCTCGCAGCGTTGGCTCGGCGTTCTCCGCCATCGCAGCGTCGCCTGCGTCATCCGGGTCATCTTCTCAGGGGGCCGGCCAGGCATCGGGCACGGCGAAGACGAAGATCGCGTGTCCACCCACGGGGGGGCGGTTCTTCTCGGGCGTGAGCTGGCCCGAGATGCTGCTCCAGAGCGACGGATCCGTGCCGACCGGGATCGCCAGGTACTGCCGGCCGTCGACGGCGTAGGTGATCGGGAATCCCGAGACCGAGCTGGGCATCCGCGTCCGGAACAGGATGTCGCCAGAGCGGGCGTCGTAGACGTACAGGTTGCGGTCCCAGTCGCCCGCGACCACCAGCCCGCCGCCGGTCGTGAGCGCCGCGCTGTCGATGGCGGTGCGCGTCCGGTGGCGCCACAGCACGTTCCCGTCGACGTCGATGGCGATGAGCTCTCCGACTCCGTCCGGCCGCAGCGGATGCGGCAGGTGCCGGCGGCGCGACAGCCCGACCCCGCCTCCGCCCTCGACCCGCTCCGGCCCCGGCCCGAAGGTCGTCCGCTCGCAGCTCGCGATCAGCGGGATGTAGAAGGCCCGCGTGTCGGGGTGATAGGCCATCGCGCGCCAGCTCTTGAAGCCGGCGACGCTGGGGCAGAACTCGAGCTCCACGCCGTCCTGCGGGATCATGCCCGGGCGATAGGTGATGGCGCCGGTCCGGGGATCGACGTCGAGAATCGTCTGGTAGCCGAGGTCGTGGGCGGCGAGCAGCCGCCCCGTCGTGCGGTCGAGCTCCCAGAGAATCCCCAGCTTGCCCATCTTGAACAATGACCGCCGCCCGTCGTAGTCGACGAGCACGTTCTCGAACGTCTCGTCCATGTCGTGCGTCTCGCCGGGCAGGAGCTGGTTGTACCAGACGATGCTCCCGGTGTCCGGGTCGAGCGCGAGGACGCTGTTCGTGTAGAGCGCGTCGCCGGAGTGCCCGCGCTGGAAGCGGGCCCACGGCTTCGCCTGGGCGGTTGCCCAGTAGATCAGGTTCGTGCGGGGGTCGTAGCTGCCGG
Organism: Acidobacteriota bacterium; assembly: GCA_026708265.1. GTDB lineage: Bacteria > Acidobacteriota > Vicinamibacteria > Vicinamibacterales > UBA8438 > JAGWAJ01. The sequence continues at coordinate 2,928 of JAPOVI010000395.1, read as the reverse complement.
CGGTCCAGCTGTCGCCGCCGATGCGGAACATGAGCGGCGTGTCGCCCCAGGTGTCGCCTCCCGGCTCGCCCGGCCGGGCGACGGTCGACGTCCTCCACAGCTCCTCGCCGGTCCCGGCGTCCCGGGCGGAGATGAAGCAGGGCATCTCCTTGGCCTCGTGGTAGCGCTCGCAGCCGTTCGTGCTCGCGATCACCTTGCCCCGGACGACGATGGGCCCCGCCGAGTAGCGGAACCCGAGCGTGTGGTCGGCCCCCTCGACGCTCCAGACGACGGCACCCGTCCGTGCGTCGAGCGCGACGATGTGCGCGTCGATGGTCGTCAGGTAGACCTTGTCGTCGTAGATGGCCAGGTTGCGCGTGGTGACGATGCCCCCGATCTCGTCCGTGAGGTGCTCGTGCCGATAGCGCCAGAGGAACTCCCCGGTGGCGGCGTCGAGCGCCTCTACGATGTCGAACGGGCTGGCGATGTACAGGACGCCGTCGTAGACGAGCGGGTTCGGCTCGGGCCGGCCCTCGGAGCTGAGGGCCCAGGACCAGACCAGGCGCAGCCGGTCCGCGTTCCCGGTGTCGATCTGGTCGAGGGGGCTGTAGCCCCAGCCGTCGAGCGTGCGCCGCCAGTTGATCCAGTCCGCGGGGTCCGGATCGAGCAGCATGGCGTCGGTGACCGGCGCCATCTCGCGCCCCTGCGCGTGGGCCGGCGGCTCCGCCAGAAGGGTGAGGCAGGCGGCAAGGGCGACGCATCCTGAGACGAGCACGGTGGTGGGCCGCCAAGGCCGGCTGTTCATCGACGCTCCTTCCCGGCCCGCCGACGAGCTCGCGGCCCGGAGGTGCGGGCGCGGAGGTCGCCCACGGAAGGCCCATCATACCCGCTGGGGTCCGTGCCACGGACGGGACGATGGCGCGTTCGCGCACGTGCCGACCCGCGACCCGCTCGTCAGGCTGCGGCGGCGCGCCCCTTGCGGGCGCGTTTGGTGGGCTGCCTTTCCGCGCGCGCCTGCAACACCCGTTCTCGGCGCCGACTCCTCGCGGCGTCCTACTCCCGGGCTCCCTCCGAGAGCATCACCAGCGTAGGCAGGATGAACAGGATGAACGCTCCCGAGAGCACCAGGCCCCCCACCATGCTGACCACGAACGGCACGAGGAACATCAGGTCGTCGCCCCGCTCGTACAGCAGCGGCGACAGGCCCAGGATGGTGGTCGCACTCGTCAGGAACACGGCGCGGAAGCGGTGGTGGGCCGCCGCGGACGCCGCGGCGATGGCCGGCAGCATCCGGTTCTCGCGGCGGATGGCGTTGTAGCGATCCAGCAGCACCAGGGCGTCGTTGACGACGACCCCGAAGACGGCGATCAGGCCGAGGATGGACAGGGCGGTGAGGTCCCATCCGAGCACCCAGTGGGCCAGGACCGCCCCCGCGAAGGCGATCGGGAAACCGGCCACGGCGACCAGCGGCTTCCAGTAGCTCCGCAGGAAGGCCGCCATGAGGGCGTAGATCGCTATCAATACGACGGGCACCAGCACTCCCAGGGTTTCCAGCATGGCCCGCTCGTCCCGTACGCCCGCCTCCGGATCGATACTCAGGCCCGGGTACCTCGCGAGCAGTTCCGGCACCACCCCCTCCTGGACCCTCCGCCGCGCCTGGATGGGAGTGATCGTGGTGACGTCCGCTCGCGCCTGCACCGTCGCCGCCCGGTTGCCGTCGATGCGCACGAGCGTCGCCTGGTCGCGGGTCTCCTTCAGATCCGCCACCACGGAAAGCGGCACGTCGCCTCCCCCGGCCCGGCGGACGCGCTCGCTGGTCAGCTCGTGCAGGCTGCGCCGGCGGTCGCGCGGGTATCGCACCATGACTCGCAGTTCTTCATGGCCGCGCTGGATCCGCTGGACCTCGGCGCCGTGGTAGCTGGCCCTGAGCTGCGCCCCGATGGCGGCCGGCGTCAGTCCCGCCGCCTCCCCGGCCGGGGTGAGCTGGATCTCGAGGTGCCGCTTGCCGTCCGACAGGCTGTCCGCGACCTCGTAGATCCCCGGCACCGCGGCCAGGAAGGAGCGCAACTCGAAGACGGCCTTCCTCAGCGTCTCGGCGTCGTCGTGCTTCAGCGCGTACGCGACGCTGGGCCGCGGCTGGATGCGCGCGATGTGGAACTCCGCCCGCTCCACGTACGGCAGGTCCCCGATGTTGCGGCGCCACGCCCGCTCGACCTCCGAGGGCGACGCCTGCCGGAGCGGCCGATCGTGGAGCTGGAGTCGTACCCCGGCCCCGGCCAGAGGGCTGCCGTTGGCGAGGTCCGTCTGCGCGCGGGTGGACACGGTGTGGCCGGCCAGGATGCTGACCGTGTCGATCGACTCTCCCGGGAGCTCCTCGTTCGTCGCGTATGCCGCGTCCGCAACCTCCCGGGCGGTAGCCAGGGTCGTTCGGAACGGCGTGCCGACCGGCAGGAACAGGTTCGCCTGCACGTTCTCCGTGGGATTCATCTCTACGTCGAAGAGGATGACCCGCACGGCCTCGGCGCGGACCAGCAGCAGGGACAGGACCACCAGGGCGCCTCCGCCGACGAGCGTCCAGGAGACGTGGCGCACGGACCACGACACGGCCGGCACCACGGTGCGATCGCGGACTCGGTCTATCCAGGCGCACACGCGATCCTGAACCGTCCGCAGCGGCTCCAGGCTCCAGCGCCCGTCGTGCGAGAGGTGGGCCGGCAGGATGAAGAACGCCTCGAGGAGCGACACCGAGAGCACGAAGAGGGCGACGTAGGGGAACACGTTCACCAACTGCGCCGTGGTCGCGGTGACGAAGAGAAACGGGACGAACGCGAGGATCGTCGTGCACGCGCCGACGGTGATCGGACCGACCACCGCACGGGCGCCGGCGGCCGCCGCCTCCACCCCGCGCTTGCCGCCCTCGCGTTCCGAGGCGATGCTCTCGCCGACCAC
>JAPOVI010000436.1 GCA_026708265.1 Acidobacteriota bacterium | reverse complement strand
CCGGGGAGCGCCAGCACAAGGACGTGGTCTACCAAGTGCACACCGTGGCCGGCTCGGCGCGTCCGGGCGAGGACTATCGCTTCCGCGACGGCGTGCGGGTGCGGCTCGAGGAGGGGCACCTGCGCACCTTCGACGTGCGGGACCCGTTGCACCTGCAGATCCGCCGGGACTTCTTCGTCGAGGCGGAGCGCGAGGACCTGTTCCTCGCGGTGCACATGCTGGCGGGCGGCGAGTCGCCGCTGTTCAGCTGGTACGAGCGGATCGAGATCGTCGACGACGACCGTTCCGGCGGGGCCGAGGGCGCGTTGTGGTTCGGGGTGGCCGAGGGGGACGACGGCCTTGCTTTCTGCCCTCTGCCGAGTGGTCCCATCCTTGTTGCCGAGCCGCTGGACGGCGGCGTGCGGACGGTCCGCCTTCCTCTCGCCATGGCGCAGCGGAGCGCTGACCAGGCGCCGGCGGACGGGGAGCAGGGCGCGCAGCAGCGATTGTGCGAGGCGGGCCTCGGCAAGCCGGTCAGCGAGTACCGCTACGAGCTTCGTTCCGGGGCGGCGGAGGTGGGCCGCGACGTGCTCGGTTCGGCCGGGGCCGGCGGGGTGGTCCGTTTCGTGTCGGGCCGCGCCTCGGTGGACTTTGGCGTCGTGGGCGACGGCCGGCTGGAGGGCCCCGAGGACCTGACGCTCGCGCTGGTCAGCGGAGCCGGCACGGTGGCGCTGTTCACCGTGGTGGTCGAGGACGCCGAGTCGGCCCGCGAGACGGTCTCGTCGCGTACTGCCGGCGCGGTGCGCATCGGCCGCGTGCTCGCGTCGGAGGTCTCCGACGTGCTGGCGGATCGTTTCTCGTGCGCGGCCTCGTCGGCCTGCTCGGCGCTGGGTGCGCGTCCCGAGGCGCAGCTGTGGCCCGGGGGGCGTTCGGGTCCGGTGTTCTCGCCCGAGACGCTGCTGCGCCGGCTGGCGTGGTCTGCCGGGTCGTTCGCGATGCCGGGGATGGCGCCGCCGGCCGTTCCGGACGGTGCAGCGCTGGCTCCGCCTGCTCTTGCCGGTTCCGGCTTGCCGGGCTTCGGCTTGTCGGGTCCCGGTGGCGGCTCCCATGCCCCGGGCGCAGGCGCGGTTTCCCATGGCCTGCATGGTCCGGGCCGTCTCGATTCCGACCGGCTGGCCGTGGTGGGCCGGGCGCTGGACGGCCTGCGCTATCAGGGCGACCCGGGGCGCTGGCTCGGTGCGGTCAACATCGCCCGTGGTGATCATCGTCCGGCGGCCTGGACGTTCTGGGCCCGCAGCTCCTACGGCGCGGTCGACGACACGTCGAGCACGGCGCGGCGTCTGAGCACCTCGATGCTGTCGATGACCGGCGGCCTCGACCGCGAAGTGGGCCGCTTCCGGGTCGGCGTGCTCTACACGCACGCGTTCGCGCAGTCGGAGACCGAGGTGCACGGGTACGCGCGGGAGTTCGTTCCCGACCATCCGGCGCAGGGGTCCAGCTGGCGGGTGGTCGCGCCGTACGTGGGCTGGATCCCGCACCGGCGGTTCCGGCTGTGGATGTCGCCCGGGTGGGTGACGGGAGGCGGCGGTGTCGCTCCGGGCGAGGGCCTGGACGCCACGATGCGGATGGTCGTCAGCGGGGCGTCGCTGTCGGTGTACTCGTCGCGCGAGGTCAGCGTGGACGTCGAGGCCGACGTGTTCGAGGTCGACGTCGACCGGACGCCGTCGGTGTCGGAACGGCGGTTCGAGATGCCGGAGGACGACTTCTCCGGCCGCGCGCAGCGGGCGCGACTGGCGGGCCGGATGGGTTTCCCGCTCGGCGATCCGGCGACCTCGGCCTCGCGCCTGACCGTGCGTTTTGGCCGCCGGTGGGATGTCGGGACCGACATCGACTGGGTCTGGGGCCCTGCTGGTGGCGGGGGATCCGCGTCGGTCGCGGAGTGGGGCGGCGCGGGCCAGGTCTCGGCGACCGACCTGCTCGTGGACGTGCGCTATCGGCGTGGGAGATCCTCGCTGTCGCTGGTGCTGACCCTGGGCGTGCAGCTCGGCGGCGAGGAGCCGCAGGTGGCCAGCGAGCACTTGCGCTTTTCGTCGCGGCGGCAGGTGGGGTTCGGCGGCGGCCTCCAGTGGGGCGCGGCCGGGTCGGGTGCGGGGTGGTCCGCGTCGCTGCGACCGTCCTACGGGCACGTGTCGGCCGCGCTGCCCGGTTGGTGGAGCGGCGCGGTCCCGCGCGTCGGCGGGCTGGGCGGGTTCGAGGTCGCGCCGCTGCTCGACGCCGAGGTCGGCTACGGGTTCGAGGACGGCGGCCGGGTGTCGGTGTCCGGCCGCCGGGCGTTCGGCGGGGGGCGTCCGGGCGCGGGCGGCCTCGGCGCGGTGCTGCGGTACGGCCGCGGGTGGTGACGGCCCGCGGCGGGCTGGGTTGGGTTGGGTTCAGGCGGTTCGGCCGTGCCGGTTCTCGGCCGTGG
>JAPOVI010000275.1 GCA_026708265.1 Acidobacteriota bacterium | reverse complement strand
GTACGGCGGTCTCGTCTTCGGCATCGCGGACGCTCCTCCTCCCCAACAGGATAGGTGTCCACGAAACCGGGGCAACTTCACTCCGCCTCCCGGAAGGTCACCGCCGCCCACCGCACCGCCATCTCCTCCTTCCACCAGCGAGTGACGGTTGGTCTGCCGACGCACCCTCGAGTGCGACGCGTCGATGATGTTCGTCGTCGTCAGGCACTGCCGGAGCGCCTTCGGCAGCCCCAGTCGAGTCACCGTGAACAACTCGGCCAAGCCCTCCCGCAGGCTTGGCCGCCGCCCACGGCCACTCCCGCCGCAGCCACGACGCGTACTGCTCCAGCTTCCGAATGCCCTCGTCGGCGTCCAGCTTCCAGGACACCCGCAGCGGCGACCGGGCCTACTCGTGCTGCTCCTTCGGCAGATGGCCCAGCAGCTGTGGGTTGCGGCAGTGCTGCACCAGGCTCGAGACCCGAACACCTGCCCGATGGCGTTGCGGCAGGGCCACGGCGCCGTCGATGACGAACAGGAGCCGCCGGGCCGCCCGCCGCGGGCCACCAGCCCCTCCAGCAGCTCCGTGGTCACCATCGTGTTCTCCGACGCGTCAGCGCACAGCCCCAGCACGTGCTTTCCGCCCGTTCGCGTCCACGCCCACCGCCTCCAGCACATGGTACTGCCCGAACTGGATCCCGTCGAGGTAGACCACCAACACCTCCAGGTCGCTCAGGTCCCGTTCGGCCAACTCCCGCAGCACCCGCGTCTCCGCCTCGATGGTCTCTCGCGAGACCTCCGACTTGCCGATGCCCGCCTGGTCGGCCAGCGCCGTCTCGTACTTGCGCGTCGACACCCCGTTCAGCAGCAGCTCCAGCGTCCCGGTCGGCCAGCCAGCCGTCCGTCCGCCTGCAATGCCCTATACGCCGGAACCTCCACCTCGCCCGACTCACTGCCCTGGGGCCGCTTCTTTCGTTGCCGCGGCTTCGATACCCGCAGCTGTCGTTCCTTCAGCGCCACACGGCCCGCCTGCACCCCGTGCCAGTACGATTCGCGGTCCGCGTCGCCCCGGCCATGCTCCTTCGGCCCCGCCACCTGCTCCGCATTCATTCGCAGGACCGCGGCGACCGTCGCCCAGCCCATCACGTCGATCACCTCGTCGGTCGCACGCTCGCCCCTCTCGAGCAGCTCGACCAGCGGAATCAGCAGTTGTCCGTTCGCCCGCCAGTCGGCGAGAGACGGTCAGCCCCCGAGAACCTGTCCGATCATCTCCAGTGCCCACCGGTGCGCCGCGCGTCGCCAGCGCCGGCTTCCTGGGCAGAAGCACTCCACAAGTTCCTCTTTCGCTCGCTCGTACGGAGGCGAGCCCGGCACCGAGAAGCGCTGGGCACGATGCTCCTCCCGCAGGGCTCGGAGCACGCGCAGGGACGGATGGGTTCCGATCTCGACGCAGGCGAAACGGTAGCGACGCCCTTCCGCGTGACGGCTCAGCCATGCGCCCATCACGCCGCGGGCCGCGTAGGCGCCCTCCTGAGCCACGGAGACGACGCGCGCGGGGGCGAAGCGCGCCCGATACCAGCCGAGGTCGGGCGCGTGGACGGGCTCGACGAGGATCTGACATTCGGCGTGGCGCCCGAGGCCGGTGTGCAGGTCCAGGTGTACGACCTCGCCGGCATCCCGCGTCCAGCCCCAGAAGCGATCCCGGACGAGACGGGTGGAGGCCTCCGGCCCGTGGCCGCCGAAGAAGAGGCCTGACGGGTGCTCGTACTGGCCCTCGGCCACGGCGGCGCGCAGCGCCGGCAGGCCATGGCGGGAGATGGCCCACGCCGCCCGGAGGAGGAACAGGTCGGCGCGGGATGGCGGCGTGTCGGGATTCAGCAGCCGGTGCACGCGGTCGTAGAGCGGCGGCGTCCCGTCGTACGGCTCGCCCACGTCGAGAAAGTTGCGGTTGAGATCGACGTTCCGCTCGTTGGCGCGCCGGCGCCAGGCGAAGCCGTAGGGGTTGACGGCGTGCACCAGGACGACGGCCGTCCCCGGCGGAACGGCGATGCGACCCGCCCCCACGCCTTCCAGCCACGCCAACTGGACCGCCGACCCGAAGAACCCCTCCACCCCGTGCAACCCGGACGAGACCACGACCGCCCGCGCCGGGCGGGCGGCGCCCACGGTCGCGACGTCGACGGCGAGCGTCTCGCCTCCGGGGCCGCATCCGGGGAGAGGCAAGCCCTCGAGTACGGCCCGCGCCCTCCGCGCCGCGTTGCGGAAGCGCCGCCGAGCGACCGCGTAGCTGGAAGAGAAGGCCGACGGGCCAGTCCCCGACGAGCCTGAGACCGGAATGGTCGTCGCGGCGCCGGCGACGGTCAGTAGAAGAGCATCGCGACGACGAAGAGCACGACCGCCAGCGTCACGACCCACTGCCAGATCTCCTGCGTGTCCTCGGCCGGGATCAACTGGAAGGTGACGCTGCGGTGCGAGTTGATGACGTTCTGGAGGAAGCTGTCGGCGGAGAGGCCCGCGCTGTCGATGATGAACGAGCTGCCTCCGAGGCGGGTCTCGAGCATCCCGAGGCCGTCCGTGTTGAGGACCGTGCGGATGCCCTCGAGGTCGGCCTCGAGGGTCTCGTCGTAGTCGACGCCGCGCACGTACTCCTGCAGCACGATGTCGAGCTCGACTCCGGTCCGCGAGCCGATGGCGACCGGGTAGACGGTGAGGCCGCGCCGCCGGAACTCCGTGAGCGCCTCGTCGAGTCGCGCGAGCTGCTCCGCGTCGGCCGCGAAGTCACCGTCGGTCAGGAGCAGCACCAGGCGGTCGGAACGCTCCTCCGGCTGCCACTCCTCGTCGCCGCTCTCGAAGCGGTCCTGGTTGTCGAGCGACTGGTAGATGTGCTCGAACGCGGCGGCCACGTCGCTGTCCCAGGGGAACGCGTCGCCCGAGAGCGACCCGGGTGGCGCCACCTGCCCGACCTGCTCGATGAACCGCTCGGCGTTCGACGACATGTGGACCTGCCGCAGCGCCGTCGTCCCGAAGACGAAGAGCGCCACTCGGTCCCCGGGCGTCAGGATGTCCAGCGTGTAGAGGTTCAGCACCTCGCGGACGGCGAGCTCCAGACGTGACTGGCCGAGGTCCTGGACCCACATCGACGCCGAGGCGTCGATCGCCACCACGACGTCGACGTCGCCCCGCTTGAAGCTCGAGCCGCCGAAGACCCAGAACGGGCGGGCGGCGGCGACGGCGAGGACCGCCATCGCGGCGACGGCGAGGAACCAGAACTTGATGTGCCCCAGGAGGGGATACGACGAGCCGTGCGTCCACGCGGGCCGCAGCCACAGCCGGACCGCGAAGACGAGGAACCCGATCAGGAGCAGCAGGCCCGCGATCGGCAGAACCGCCAGGTACTCGGGGTTCTGGAACTCGATGCTCTCACGCAGTGCGGATGGCACGACTCCCTCGATCCCGCTCCATCCCGCCGGCTAGCGCCGCCAACCCGTCGCGGGCTCCGGGTCGGCCCCAGCCCCCACCGTCCCAGGAGCTTGCGCCGCGGCACTCCACTCTGTTGACGTTCTGCGGCACAAGCTCCTAGCCCCGCCGGCGGCGGACGGGCGTCCCTTCGCCCCGCATCTGCTCGAGCTGCGGGGGCTCTATCTCGCGCAACGGCTCGAGGGCCCGGCGGACCGCCTCCGGGTCGCTCGTCAGGTCGTAGTTCCACTTGTAGTCGAAGCGTCCCGAGGAGTCGCTGCGAAGCGCCCGCTCGTAGTCCGCGTTGACGTCCTCGAGCACTTCCTGAATGATGGCCAGCTTTCGCGCCTCGCCGTTCTCGTCCTCGTCGGGGATGGCCCGGTAGCGCATGCGCGCCAACTGGAACTTCGCCGACCCGAGCAGGTGCGACGCGCGCGGGTCGTCGATCTCGTCGGCCAGATCGCGCACCACCGCCTCGAAGTTGCCGGTCAGGTAGTTGTACGACGCCTGCTGCAGGAACGCGTCAGCGAACAGGTAGGCGTCGGCGAACCACTGCATTCCCCACGCCCGGCTGCTCTCGTAGAAGCCGGTCACGTCGCCGAGCTCGGCCTCCGCCCGCTCGAAGTCCTGGCGCTCCACGCTGTCGCTCAGCCCGTCCAGGTTGTCGTAGAAGCCGGCCAGCGAGCTCGCCGGGACGGCGACCACGGCGAGGAACAGCAGCGAGAAGACGAAGCCGATGAGGAAGCGGAAGGCGCGTTCCCGGTCGAACAGGTCGGTCAGTCGCATGTCGATCTCTCTCGTCTCTCTCGCCAAACGTCAGGGGCCCGTGCCCCAGACCAGCTCGGTCACGAAGCCCAGCGGGATTCCCACCGCCAGCAGCGCCATCGCCATCAGCAGGAAGCGCGAGTAGATCGGCACCTTCAGCGCGCGGTGCCGCATCTCCACCCGCACGGCCTCGCGCTCGTCGATTGCCTCGTAGGCCCGCGTCAGGCTGTCCTCGTCCGTCACGTCGAAGTAGTCGCCGCCGTACTCCCGGATCATCTCGATCAGGCGCGGCGTGCTCGGGTGCCCAATCATCGCGGTCCGGACGTCGCTCGTGTTGATGTAGATGATGTACGGGATGACGTTGCGCTGGGCGAGCGCCGCGAACTCGGTGTCGGGGAACTCGTCGACCGCCGCGTCGGTCACGATCAGCACCGCGCGGTTCTGGTTGGTCCCCATGCCCAGCGCCGCCTCGTCCTGATCGAACTGCTTCATGATCGACTGCAGCGGGCGGATGATGTTCGTGTCGCCCTCCGCGGGCACGATGCGCACCTTGTCCGCCGGTACCACCATCGCCTTGTCGAGCCGCTGCGTCATCACGTAGGGAGCGTCCCACACCTGGAAGTAGTACAGCTCGTCGTCCATGACGAAGTCGTCGACCATGTACGGGTAGGTCGAGAACAGCCAGAGCGACACGCGGTCGTTCTTGCCCTCCCGCATGTCGAGGAAGCGGAGGTGCGCGTCGCGCGCGATCTCGGCCTTCGACTTGCCGGTATCGGGGAACTCCCACGCCATCGAGCCCGAGGTGTCGACGAGGTCGACGCGCACCCGCGACTCGACGAAGCCGCTCACCTCCTCGGTGGCGGTCAGAAAGGGATCGGCGGCCGCGAAGATGACGAGCGCCAGAGCCCCCGCCACCAGCACCTTCGGCATCGTGTGGGCGGCCCGGATCCAGAGCCGCTTGCGGTGCTTCGGGTCGATGGCATGGCCCGAATGCTGCCGGCTGTGCCGCCGGCGCCGGACGGCCAGACGGACCAGCGTCGCCGCGGCCGCCACCGCGACCAGCGTGGTCAGGGCGAACGCCATCCCCACGTCGCCGTAGCGGACCTGCGCCAGCTCCGTCCCGAGCAGCTCGTCGATGCTGCCCGTCAGAAACGCGACGAACTCGGACCAGTTCAGCAGCATGGCAGCCTCAGCGCCCGACGAACGCCAGCATCCCGCGCCACAACCGGATGTGGGGGCGCAGCGCGGTGAGCGACGCGTCGAGGGCGGCGACCTCCCCGGCCGGGTTCTCGATCGTGACCTCGCCCCGCTCGAGCCCGTCCTGATACACGACCAGCCGCGACGCCAGCGTGGAGAGCGCCTCCTTGCGAGCGCCGTCCTTCAAGCCGTCGACGTGCGCCCTGATGTCCCGGGGCGTGTCGCCGGAGTTGACGTCCGGCAGCTCCGCCCGGAGGTAGTCGCGGGCCGAGATGACGAGGCCGCTGATCACCGCGGCGCCCCCGCCCTGGGCCGCGCCCGCCAGCGCGCGGAGCTGCGCCCGGAGCGTGCGCCGCGCCTCCCAGATCGACGGCGGCACCGGGATCTGCGCTTCGATCCGATCCAGCTCCTCCGCCTCGCGGGCCGCCTCCAGCGAGACGGTCTTCGGCTTGCGCGCCAGCCGCACGAGGAAGGCCAGCCAGAGCAGCAGCGGGAGCGGGGCCACCGCCCACGCCATCGCCCGGAAGAAGACCGCCTGCCCGCCGAACTCGCCGAGCTCGATGGTGTCGCGGATGTCGAGGACCGGCAGGTCGTTCATCGTGGTCACGTACCGCACCAGGCCCTGCCCGCCGTCGATCTGCTGAATCTCGGCGTCCTCGATGTCCTCGCCCAGATCCCGGACCAGGTAGTAGAACCCGAACGACGGCACGACGTAGACGGCCTTCTCCGGCGCGATCAGCCGCATGCCGTACGCGAAGTCCCAGATGTGCTCGCTCTCGACCTGCCGCTTGCGGATCTCGAGCGAGACCGCCTCGAACGGGTGGATCGGCAGGTTCTCGGGGACCATGCGGTCCTCGAGGATGATGATCTCGCGCCCCTGGGCGATCAGGTCGGGGAAGCGGACCCGGTAGACCTGCGTGATGACGTCCCCCGTCTTGACGACGGTGGGCTCGATCTCGAGCGTCTCCACCTGCACCGGGGACGCGCCCGCGTCCTGGGCTCCGGCCGACGCCGGCGCGCCACCCACGAGCGCGCCGGCCGCTACCAGCGACACGAGCATCTGTCTCATCATCATTCGCCTGCCGGTTCGTACGCCGCCGGACGTCCGCGCGCCCCGGATACCGTCGCCTGCGGCTGCTCGCTCAACCCGATCCTTCAGGAGTCCGCCCGTTCTTGGCGGCTCCTAGCGCGCCGTCCGCGAGATCAGGAATCGCGGCAGCTCCTCCCCGTGGTTCTCCGGCGTCAACACCACCGAGTCGACGCCGCTCTCGTGCTTCAGCCGGCTCTGGAGCGCCGCCCGCCGTTCCTCGATGTCGCGACGGATCGCGCCCGCCTTGCGGGCGGAGATCACCGTCTGCTTGCCCGTCTCCATGTCCGAGATCCGGATGTACCCGAGCCGGCTGCGAAGCCGGAACTCGTCGGGATCATCCAGGATGAGCATCATCATATCGTGCTTCGCCGCCACCAGGCGGAGCAGCTTGAAGTCGATCGCGGCGTCGTCGTTGACGAGGTCGACGACGTCCGAGAGGAAGATGACGGAATGCCGCATCTTCAGGCGGGAAGCCATGAACAGCAGCGGCAGCGAGAACTTCGCGGCCCGCTTCTGCGGGTACTCGCGCGCGATCGCGATCTTGTCGAAGATCTGCTTGGCGATGTAGAAGACCTGCGAGGTCCCCAGCTTCGGCTTCACGAACAGCTCGATCTGGTCCGAGAAGCCGAGCAGGCCCACCGGGTCCCGCACGTTGGCGCGCGTCAGGCCGATGTTGCCGATGAGGTCGAGCATCAGCAGCGCCTTGCTCGAGGCCTGCGAGATCTGGAACAGGGTCGACGTCGACAGATCGACGCACATCAGCGTCCGGAGCTCCTTCGGCTCCATCCGCTCGATCCGGAAGAGCTTCTCCGGGAACGTCCGCAGGCTGAGGGTCCACGCGATGTCCTTGAGGGGCTGGCCCGGGCGCCACTGGTCCACCCCGACGATGTCGTAGCCGGCCCCCTTGAAGCCGCTCTTGTGCTCGCCGTAGTGGATGCTGGTCGATTTCTTCCGGGTCTTGATGCCGTGCTTGATGTCGCGGAACCGCGCGAAGACCTCCTCTACTTCCACGGAGGAACCTCCATGTCCTGAACGATGCGGTTCAGGAGGTCCTCCTTGTCGACCGAGAACTCCATGCCCTCGCGGAGCACCAGCCGGTGCGCGAGGACGGGCTCGGCGACGGCCTTGATGTGGTCGGGCGTGATGACCAGGTCGCCATTGAAGAACGCGAACGTGCGGGCGACCGCCTCGAGGTGGAAGTGGACGCGGGGCGAGATGCCGACCTTGATGTACTCCTTGACGGTTCGGGCGGCCCGGCCCTGGACCCGGTGGGGGCGCGTGTTGCGGATCAGCCGAACCTTGTACTGCTGGGCGTAATCGGACATCTTCACGTTGTCGAAGATGTACTGCGCGATGTCGAGGACCTCGTAGAGGTTGGTCAGCTTCTGGACCTTCTTGCCGACCACGTTGTGCGCGCTGATGTTGAGCTCGTCCTCCTCGTCCTCCGGATCCAGCATGTTGATCGAGAGCGTCGTGCGGTCGAGCTGCGCCACCGGGTTCGCGAACGTCCCCTCCTCCTCCCCGAAGATGTTCTCGGTGCAGATCACCATGAAGAACCGGGGGCCCTCGATGTCGTTGAAGTCGCCCGAGAGCGGGAAGAGGGGCAGCATCTTCCCCTCGGCCAGGTTGCCGTAGTCCGAGCTGAGCGTGGCGGAGCTCTCCTCCATCCCCTCGAGCACCGCCGCCTTCGTCTTGCCCGACAGCCGGTTGTCCTCGTCGATCAGGACGATGTGGGCCATCAGCTTGCCCGGCTTGAAGTGGATCTTGCGCGTGCCGTCGACCTCCTCGACGATCGTCTCGTAGCCGAGGATGTCCTCGGGCATGTACGTCGGCAGACCCTGGATGCGCTCGAACTTGGCGTCGATCGCCATCGCGCAGGCGCTGACGAGGTCGGTCTTCCCGGTGCCCGTCGGGCCGCGGAACATCACGTGCGGCTGGCGCAGCAGCTTCCCCTGGCTCAGCTTGTCCGTGTAGGGCAGCAGCGTGAAGAAGGCCCACGACAGGATGCGGGCGGCGTTGTCGAGGCCGTAGAGCCACTTGGTCGCCTCGCTCTGGAAGCGCTGCACGACCTCGTTGGCGTGGTCCCGGTCGATCGTCGGTTTCGCTTCGACAGTCATTGGCGGCGCCAAGCATATCAGTGTCCCCGAACCAAGGCTACCGGGGCGGCGGCCGCTGATCCGCACGATGGCGGGCCGGGCCGCGGCAGCCAGGAACACCGCCGGCGGCGGCCGGGGCGCCGGCGGGTCGGGTGGCGCGTCCGTCGCCTGCCGGCGCTCCGGAGCCGGCCCCGCCGGCGCCCGGTCGATGCAGCCGCCGCTTTCTGGCTTTTGGGCGCCGGGAAGTGCGACCATGACACGCGATCCGGCCGCGCGGGGGCGGCCCACCGGGAGGAGCGTGAGATGGCCCTGATGACGGCGGCGGACTACAAGGCGAGCCTCCGCGACGGACGGACGGTGTACTACCGCGGCGAACGGGTGGACGACGTCACGACCCACCCCGTGATCGGCATCGCCGTCGAGCACGCGGCAATCGACTACCGGATGGCGGACGATGCGGCCGAGCGCGCCCTCGCGGTCGTCGAAGGCCCCGACGGGCCCTACTCGCGCTACTACCACATCCCCGAATCCGGCGACGACCTGGTGCAGCGGAGCGCCCTGATCGAGCGGGCCACGGCGCTGGGGGGCACCCTCGTCATCCTGATCAAGGAGATCGGCACCGACGCCCTCTTCGCGCTGCGCCTCGTGGCGGAGCACCTCGACCGCACCCGCGGCACGTCGTACCTGCCCCGGGTGGAGCGCTTTCACGAGTACTGCCGCGACCGCGACCTGGCCGTTGCCGTGGCCCAGACCGACGTCAAGGGCGACCGGAGCCGGGGCCCGACGGAGCAGGACCATCCCGACTACTACGTCCGGGTGGTCGACGAGAACCCCTCCGGCATCACGCTGCGAGGCGCCAAGGTCCACACGTCGGTCTCGACCAACGCCCACGAGATCATCGTGCTCCCGACCCGCAACCTGAAGCCGGGCGAGGAGGCCTACGCGGTGGCGTGCGCGGTGCCGGCCAACGCGCCGGGCCTGACGATGCTGGCCAGCGGCTACGGAGGCCGCAAGGGGACGGCGTTCGAGCAGCCCGTCAGCTCGCGGCACAAGATGATGGAGACCCTGACCGTCTTCGAGGACGTCAAGGTCCCCTGGGACCGGGTCTTCCTGAAGGGGGAGGTGGACGTCGCGGGGCCCCTGGCGAAGACCTTCGTCGAGTTCCACCGCTTCACGGCCGTCAGCTACAAGCTGCCGCTGGTCGACCTCTTCGTCGGCGCCGCGCACCTGATGGCCGACTACAACGGCATCCTCTCCGCGGGGCACGTCCGCGACAAGCTGGCGAAGCTCATCAGCTACGCGGAGATCTGCCGCGGCATGACCCGCGAGGCCGCCCGCGAGTCGAAGGCCGTGAGCGGCATCGCCGTCCCCAACGCGGAGCTGATCAACATCGCCAAGCTCCACTTCGCCACCGGCTACCACCAGGCGCTGGCGTGGGTGCAGGACATCGCCGGCGGCCTCCTCGTCACCGGGCCCAGCGAGGAGGACCTCGCCGAGCCCCGGCTGCGCGAGCTCGTCGACCGCTACTTCGGGGCCGCCAAGGGCCGGGCCGTGGATCGGCTGCGCCTGATGAACCTCATCGCCGAGATCACCGCCAGCGACTTCGCGGGCTACCAGGCGGTGCTCGCGGTGCACGCCGAGGGGAGCATCGAGGCGGAGAAGATGACCATCTGGCGGCAGCACGAAATCGAGCCGAGCATCCGCTACGCGAAGGAGCTCGCCGGCATCGACTGACGCACCGCCAGCCTCGTCTCCGTCCCTCCCGACCCATCCCCGGCCGGGCGGCCCGGACGGGTCAGACGGCCAGTTCGGCCAGCGCCGCCGTGCACATCGTCAGGTTCAGCCGGAACTGCTCGACCGTCATGAATTCGTGGTCGCTGTGGCCGGTGTAGACGGCGCCGGGCATCGAAGGGCCGAAGTTGACGCCGTTCGGCAGCAGCCGCGCCTGCGTCCCGCCCCCGACGGCAATCGGGGCGGCGTCCGCGTTCCCGGTGAAGTGGCGGAACACCCCGAGCAGCACCGGGACGTGCGGCGCCGACGCGACGTGGTACGGCTCGCCGATCCGGATCGAGGCATCGAGCCGGGCTCCGGGGTTGCGCGCCCGCCAGCCCTCGAGCGCGGCCCGGATGGCCGCCTCCACGGCGGCGCCGCTCCGCCCGACGGGACGGCGGACGTTCAGGCCGGCGGTGAGCGATCCGTCCGGACTCGCGTCGAGGGTCGTCATCGCCAGCGTGAGCGGTCCCATGAAGTCGTGCGCGTGCGCCAGATCGCCGAAACGCTCCGCGTGGTAGCCGGTGCCGACGAGATCGTTGATCAGGCGGATCATCCGGGCCGCCGGGCCGGCGCGCCAGGTGCGGGTCCCGAGCAGGGCGGCCAGATGGGTGATGGCGTTCCGGCCCTCCTGCGGCATCGACGAGTGCGCCGCGAGACCGTGCGCCAGGACGCGCAGCCGCCCGCCGCCGGGGCCGCCCGCGCCGTCCGCTTCGAAGTCGAACCGCACCTCCCACGACGGGTCCCGGGCCGCCTCGAGCGCGGGCCCCAGGTCGGGACCCGCCTCTTCGATGACGGCTTCCGCCTCCGCGGGGATCTGCGTTCGGAACGCACCGCCGCGCAGCGCGACGATGGCCGGCCCCTCCCGGCCGGCGCCGGCGACCGGCCGGGCCTCGTCCCGCAGGGTGAGGAGCACCGCCCCCGTGCCCTTCTCGGCCGTCACGACCGGGTACTCCCCGTCGAGGGCGATGTTGAGCGACGGGGGATGCCACCCGCGCAGGAACTCCCGGAACGGCGTCCAGTCGGACTCCTCCGTCATCGAGACGATGAGCTCGACGCGCCGGCGCCGTAGCGGCCCGCCGTCGGCGAGCGCCCGCATCGCGTAGAGCGCCGTCGCTATCGATGCCTTGTCGTCCTCGACGCCGCGGCCCACGAGCCGGGCGGGCTCCGTGAGGGTGTCGAGGCGGAAGGGGTCGCTGCCCCAGCGCGCCGGGTCGGCCGGCTGCACGTCGGCATGCGTCAGCAGGCCGAGGCGCTCCGCCGCCGAGCCGAGGCCGATCACCACCGCGGCCCCGTGGTCCTCATAGTCGAGCCGCAACTCGCCGGCCCTGCGGGCCAGGTACGCCTTCAGCCGGCGGAACTCGGGCAACTCCACGTTCGGGACCGGGGGCGCCGCCACGGTCCGGAAGGCGACGAGATCGGCGAGCAGGGCGCTGGCCGCGTCGCCGTACCGGGGTGCGGCGCCGGCGGCGAGCGCCAGGGCGGCGTGCGACGGCGGAACCGCCGCCGAGGGCCCCTCCGGGTCGGGCGCGGAGCGCTCCAGCGGACCCGCCGCCGAGCGTTCCGCCGGGTCGCTCGTGGAGCGGGCGGCGGGAGACATGGCGCGGGCCAGTCTACACTGGGCACGGCTTGGCCCCGGCCCGCCCGGAGGCCCCCCGACGCCCGGCTGATCAGTGACGACCCCGAACGCGGCGGCGCCCGGCACGGCGGACGGCGAGTCCTTCCGGCGCATCTGGTCGCTCGCCTGGCCGACCGTCGTCTACAGCGTGCTGGAGCTCAGCCTGGGCGCCGCGGACTTCCTGATGGTCCGCGGACTCGGGCGCGACGCCAGCGCGGCGATCGGCCTCAACCGGCAGATCACGTTTCTGGTCGAGGCCGCGGCGCTCGCGGTGTCGACCGGCGTCATCGCCCTGGTCAGCCAGGGGATGGGGGCCGGCGACCGCCGCCAGGTGGACGGCGCGGTCCGCCAGAGCCTGCGCCTGGTGGTTCTGCTCGGCGCTCCGGTCACCCTGCTGGGCTACGCGGCGAGCGGTCCGCTGCTGACCCTGATGCAGGCGAGCCCCGAGACGCTGGCGCATGGCGCCCCCTACCTGCGCATCTACTTCCTCGGAACCGTATTCCTGTGGGCGAACCTCGTCGCGGCCGCCGTCTTCCGCGGCGCCGGCGACCCGCGGACGCCGCTCAAGCTCGTGAGCGTCGTGAGCGTGCTCAACGTGGCGCTGAACTACGTCTTCATCGCCGGCGTGGGCCCCGTCCCCGCCTACGGCGTCGCCGGCGCCGCAATGGGGACCGTCGGGGCGCGTGCGCTGGGGACGGCAGCCTATCTCGTGCTGCTCGGTCGAGGTGCGGGCGGCGTGCGGCTGCGGCTGCGGCCGTGGTGGGACCTCGACCGGGCCGTCATCCGGCGGCTGCTGCGCGTGGGGGCGTGGCCCGCCCTGGCCGGCGTGCTGCGCAACGGTGCCCGCGTCGTGTTCGTGGGAATGCTCGGCGCCGGCGTGTCGGGGGCGGCGCTGCACGCCGCGGTGGGCGTCGGGCTGCAGGTCCGCCTCGTGGCCGTGCTTCCGGCCCTCGCGTTCCAGGTCGCCGCGGCGACGCTGGTCGGCCAGGCGGTCGGGGCCGGCGATCCGGACCGGGCGGAGGCGCTCGGCAACCGCAGCGTCGTGCTGCTCGCGGCGATCATGGCCGCCGTCACGGGCGTGACGATCGTGGCCGCGGGCCCCCTGGCGTCGTTGTTCCTCGTCGATCCGGAGGTGGCGGCGTTGGGCGCCACCGTGATCCGCTGGTTCGCCGTCGCCCAGCTCTTCAGCTCGCTGAGCATCGGCACGCAGGGAGCGCTGACCGGCGCGGGTTGGACCCGTCCGATTCTGGGCTATACCGTCGTGACGCAGTGGGGGGTGCTGCTGAGCCTGACGCTCGCCCTCTTCGTGGTCCTGGGGTGGGATCCGGAAGGCGCCCTGGTCGCCTGGGTCGTCGCGCCCGTGCTGCAACTCGTTCTGATGCAACGACTTTTCCGGCGCGGTGGGTGGCGCGACCGGCGGGCCTGATTTTCTTGCGCCGAAGGGCTTGCACGCCCTTGACGAGGGTGGTATAGTCCCGACTTCGAGCAACGTGGTCGTCCATTCACCGACGAAGGAGTCACGAAATGACCTGGACCAAGCCTGAGATCAAAGAGATCGTCCTCGCGATGGAAGTGACGTACTACGTCAACGCCCGCTAGGACACTCGCTCGTCCGGGCAAGAATTCCGTAGGCCGGCGGCCCCGCTGGTACGCACCACCGGGGTCGTCGTTGCCTGCGTTTTTGTGTACGGCCCGCCTTCCCCTCCTCCGTACGAGCGCGGTACCCACCGGCGCCGCGACCCCTCCTCGCGCGCGCCGCGAGAGCTACCGCCCTTCGCGGCGAACCGACCGTCGGTCGCTCGGCCTCTCCCGGGAGCGCCACGCCCGCGCCGGCGTCAGGTCACGTTGTGGTAAGGGGGTTTCTTCTCGACGTAGGCCATCCACATGCAGTCGAGCATCGTCCACAGGACGTCGAGCTTGAACTGCAGCACGTCGAGCATCCGCTCCTGCTGCTCGCGCGTCTTGTAGTAGTCGAGCGTCAGGTTGAGCCCGTAGGCGACGTCCCGCCGGGCCTCGGTCAGCCGCTGGCGGAAATAGCGGTACCCCTGCTCGCCGATCCACGGGTAGTGCCGCGGCCAGTTGTCGAGCCGCGCCTGGTGGATCCCGGGCGCGAAGAGCTCGGTCAGGGAGGAGCTGGCCGCGACCTCCCACGGCTGCTGCCGCGCGAAGTTGACGTAGGCGTCGATCGCGAACCGCACGCCGGGCAGCAGGCGCCGGAGCGACCAGAGCTCCTCGCGCGTCAACTCGACCGCCTCGCCGAGCTGGAGCCACGCCTCGATGCCGCCCTCCGTGCCGACCGCGCCGTCGTGGTCCAGGATGCGCTTGATCCACTCCCGGCGGACATCCCGCTCCCAGCAGTTGGACAGGATGGCGGCATCCTTCACCGGAATCGCGATCTGGTAGTAGAAGCGGTTCGCCACCCAGCCCTGGATGGCGTCCTTGTCGAGCTTGCCGGAGTTCATCAGGAGATGGAACTCGTGGTTGACGTGGTAGAACCTCTCCTTGTCGCGCAGCTTGCGCTCGAATTCCTGCCGCGTCCACGGCGTCCTGGCCTCGTCGGTCATCTCGCTAGAGGGTGATGTCCATCCCGTCGTGCGCCACCTCGATGCCGGCCTCGCCGAGCGCGGCGCGCTCCGGCGAGTCCTCGTCGAGGATCGGGTTGGTGTTGTTGATGTGGATGAGGATCTTGCGGGAACAGGCCAGCGGCCGGAGCACGCCGACCAGCCCCCCTTCGCCCGACTGGTTCAGGTGCCCCATCTCCTGCGCCCGCTTGTCGCTGATGCCCTCCCGCGCCAGCTCGTTGTCGGTCCACACGGTGCCGTCGACGAGCACGCAGTCCGCGGCCTCGAAGTAGCGCAGGACACGGGGCTCCACCTCCCCCAGGCCCGGAGCATAGAAGAGGCTCCTGCCGTTGCGGACGTCCTCGATGCGCACGCCGACGTTGTCGCCCGGCACGGTGCGGTGACGCCGGGGCGAGTAGGGCGGGGCCTCGCTGCGGAGCGGAACCGCGGTGAATCGCAGCCCGTCCGCCTTCGGAATCGTGAAGGGAGTCTCGTCCGTCGGCACCTCGTGCCACCGCACACCCTGGAAGTGGGCGAGGATGTTGAATACGGGGAAGCCGGTGGTCAGGTCCTCGTGCACGGCCCGGGTGCAGTAGACGTCCCAGGGCTCGGTGTGCTCGCGGAGCACCAGCAGCCCCGTCGTGTGGTCGATCTGGGCGTCGACGATCACGATCGCGCAGATGCCGGTGTCGCGCACGGCGCGCCCCGGCTGCAGCGGCGGGAACGACGCCAGTTGCTCGCGGATGTCGGGCGACGCGTTGAACAGCACCCAGTCCGTGCCGTTGGCGCTGACGGTGATGGACGACTGCGTGCGCGCCGTCCCGTGCAACGTGCCGTCCCGCAGCCGCCGGCAGTTGCTGCAGTTGCAGTTCCACTGCGGAAAGCCGCCGCCGGCGCCCGACCCGAGGACGTGTACCTGCATCCTTACCCGTGGATCGCGCCGCGCGTGAGCGACGGACGGCGCGACGCAATGCCCGGCCGCGGGGCCGAGGCGGCTGCCGGGAGCTTACCACGGGCCCCGGAGGCGCCCCTTCGCCACCCCCGGCCCCGTTCCCCCCGGCTCGCGAGTGGCTGCATCGCCCGGCGGGCCACCGTTCCCGCTCCCGGGTCCCGCGCCGCCTCGTCGTCCGGCGCCGCAGGCCGTCCGCCCCGGGCTCGTTCCCGGGCCGGGTCGCCACAGGGGGCCGCCGCCACGACGGCGTTGTATGATGCGGCGGGGAGTCGGATGCCTCGCGGCGCCGGCGCCCCCGCGGAGCGATGAGCGAGGATTCCGTCATTCGGCGGCCCGTTCTGGCCGCGCACACGCGCTACCGGTGGGACAAGCTGCGCGATCAGCACCAGCTCGTCTTCCCCGAGGGGATGATCGTGCTCAACGACTCCGCCGCCGCCATCGTGCAGCTCTGCGACGGCCGCTCGACGGACGAGCTCATCGCGGCGCTCGTCGCCAAGCTGAGGGACCCGGTCCCGGCCTCCGAGCTGTCGGACGACGTGCAAGGCTGCCTGCGCCACCTGGTCGAAAGGGGACTGCTCCGTGACGACGCTGAATAGGCCGCTGGCGCTGTTGGCCGAGCTGACGTACCGGTGCCCCCTGCAGTGCCCGTACTGCAGCAACCCGCTGGAGCTCGGCCGCTACCGGCAGGAGCTCGACACCGAGACCTGGATCCGCGTGCTCGGCGAGGCGGCCGAGCTGGGCGTCGTCCAGCTCCACTTCTCGGGCGGCGAGCCGCTCGTGCGCCGCGACATCCTCGATCTGGTCCGCGAAGCCCGCCGGCTGGAGCTCTACTCGAACATGAGCACCGGCGCCACCGTGGTCGACGGCACCACGCTCGACCGCCTCCGCGAGGCCGGGCTGGACCACCTGCAGGTCAGCCTGCTCGACACCGATCCCGAATCGAACGACCGGCTCGCCGGCACGCGCTCGTTCGACCGGAAGCGGGAGGCCGTCCGCGGGGCGAAGGAGCGCGGCTTCCCGGTGACCCTCAACGTGGTCCTCCACCGCCAGAACCTCGATCGGATCGAGGACGTGATCCGCATCGCGCTCGAGTGGAACGTCGACCGGCTGGAGCTCGCCCACACGCAGTACACCGGCTGGGCGTTCCGGAACCGCGCCGCGCTGATGCCGACGCGGGCGCAGTTCGAGCACGCCGAGGCGGTCGTCGAGCGCGCCCGCGCCGGCGACGCGGCCCGGCTCGACATCCTCCACGTGCTGCCCGACTACTACCAGGAGTACCCGAAGGCGTGCCTGCAGGGCTGGGGCAACGTCTTCATGAACGTCGCCCCGGACGGCGCGGTGCTGCCCTGCCAGACCGCGCGCGAGATCACGGGGCTCGAGTTCCCGAACGTGCGCGAACACTCGCTGCGCGCGATCTGGACCGAGTCCCCCGTGTTCCAGCGCTTCCGCGGCACCGACTGGCTGCCCGAGCCGTGCCGGAGCTGCGACCGCCGCGAGGTCGACTTCGGCGGCTGCCGCTGCCAGGCCTTCCTGATGACCGGCGACGCGGGAGCCACCGACCCCGTCTGCCACCTCTCCCCGCACCACCACCTGGTGGGCGAGGCGCTCCGGGAAGCGGAGCGGAGCGACCCGCCGCTCCGCTACCGCGTGATGTCGGCCTGACGCCGCCCCGGGCGGGAGCCGCCGCCCGCCGGGATCGCCGGCGCGAGGCAGGCCGTGCGCACCGCCTCCTCAGGCCGCGTCATCGAGCAGCCAGCGGGCGGCCGGAGCCCAGGCGATGCGATCGGGAAGCGGGCGCGGGGGCGGGGAAGCGTCGAGAGTCACCAGGACGAGGCACGCATCGCCGTACGCCCGCCCCGCCGAACGGAGTGCGCGCACCTCCCGTTCCCAGGCGGCGTCGGCGGCGGTGTCGAGGCTGACCTGCACGAGCAGCGGCGCCTCTCCCGGCCGGTGGGCGAAGAAGTCGACCTCCCACCCTTCGGCCGTGCGCAGGTAGGACACCTCCCAGCCGCGCCGCTCCAGCTCCAGCAGGACGGCGGTCTCCAGGGCCCACCCCTGGTAGCGGCGGCCGCTCGGCGCGAACAAGGCGATCAGACCGGGGTCCACGGGATATGCCTTCCGGGGATTGACCATCCTCTGCCGTTCCGAGGCGGCGTGCAGGGAGACGGTGCGGACGAGGAAGGCGTCCTCCAGGTAGCCGAGGTACGCGTGCAGGGTGTCCTTGCCGACCCGTACGCCCTGGGAGCGCAGGGTGTCGTAGTGCTTCCTGACCGAGAAGGCGCCACCGGGGTTCGCCAGCAACTGCCGCTGCAGCCACCGCAGGGCGACCGGATTCGTGACCGCGTGCCGATCGATCACGTCGCGCAGAACGACGACGTCGACGTAGCCGGCGAGCAATGCAACCCGATCGCGCGGGTCCGCGCCCTGCGCCTCGGGAAAGCCCCCTTCGACGAGATAGCGCCGCAGGCGCTCGTCGAGCGCCGCGGGCGCGCGCATCCCCGGGCCCGCCCGGGCGGGGGGGACGACCGCCATCGACGTCCCGTCGGGCTCGTCCCCGGTGTGGCGCAGCGCTTCCCGAAAGCTGAAGGGATGGACGAGCACCTCCATCCCCCGGCCGCGCAGGCTCGTCGCCACCTCCCGGCTCAGCAGACGGGCCGACGAGCCGGTGACGAAGAACTCGACGCCGCCCGTGTCCATCAGGCGGCGGACCAGCCCCTCCCATCCCGGTACGTACTGGACCTCGTCCAGGTAGACGGTGAAGCCGCCCGCGCCCTGGAGATGCGGAAACCGGCGCACGTGCTCGTCGAGCAGCCAGCCCAGGTCGGTGACGGTGAGGCCGGCGAGCCGCTCGTCCTCGAGCAGGAGCAGCAACTGCGACTCGGGAAGGGCGCCCGCATTCAGGCGGGCGGCCCGGCACTGGGCGAGAAACGACGTCTTGCCGCTGCGCCGCACGCCGATGACGGCGAACGCCTTGCCGGGAATGGCGGGAAGCCGCACGTCCCGGCGCGTGAGGCGCCGTGGCGCAGCCGCCAGCGACTCGTCGAGCTTGGCGCGAAGGACCTCCCGGGAGATTGTCACTATGAGAGTGACGATATCCGAGAATATGTCACTCCGTAAAGGACAATTCGACGAGCGGCGGGCGCACGCCACCATTCGTCGCCGCGACCGCAAGGTCGCGCTGCGGCCTGCGACGGGTCGGCGGCGCTAGCGGACGGTGAACGTCCCGGCCACGGTGCGGCCGCCGTCCGGGCGCTGCCTCCGGACGGAGGGGACGTCGCCGACGGTGAACTCGAACGTGCCGGTGCGGATGGGCGTGAAGCTGAACTGCGTGGTGCCGCCGACGTCGAACTCGATGGCGCGGAACGCCAGCGCCTGCAGGTGCACCTCGATGCCGTTGATGGTGACGATGCGCAGGTGCGAGTTGCGCAACAGGTCGTCGACCTCGAGCCGCCACGGCTCGGCGCCGTCGCTGGTGACGTTCAGCCGGTAGTACTCGCCGGTCACCAGGTCGAAACTCGCGGTGGAGAGCGACGGGCCGTCCGGCGTCGTCGCAATCTCCAGGTGCACGTCGAGCGGCGGTCCGGCGGCCAGGTTGCCGCCTACCTGGGCACGGGCGGGGGCGGCGTGCGTGAGCGCCGCGCAGAGGGAAGCGACGACGAGGGTCCGAAGCAGCATGCCGGTGGTTATACCCGAACGCCGCCCGGCGGGCCAGTCTCGGCGCGGCGGCGGGCGGGGCGGTCGCCGAATGTGGCAGAATGGCCGGATGAAGCGGCTGGCCGTCGCCCTGGCGGCGCTCGCCGTGCTGCTCGCCCTCGCCGCGGACGCCGCGTTCGGGCAGTGGGGTTGGCGAAACCGGTATCCGCCCCGCTTCCGCCCCCCCGAGCAGCGGGACGCCGGGTACTCCTTCTGCCGGCTCATGTACTCCAGCGAGTACGTCGGGCGCGGCATGGGCCGCTGGTCGACCGACTATCCCTTCGCCGACATCAACTTCATGATCCGGCTGTCGGAGATGTCGACAACCGACGTCAACTTCGACGCCGACGACGAACCGATCCACTGGGTCGTTCCGGTCACGGACGACACGCTGTTCGGCTGCCCCTTCATCATCGCCTCGGCGGTCGGCTCGATGGAGCTCTCCGACGAGGACGCCGGCCGGTTGCGCGAGTACCTGCTCAAGGGCGGCTTCCTGTGGGTGGACGACTTCTGGGGAAGCTGGGAGTGGGCGCAGTGGGTCAGCCAGATCGACAAGGTGCTCCCGGCCGGGCAGTACCCCATCGTCGACCTGCCGCTCGAGCATCCCCTGTTCCAGACCATGTTCCACATCTGGGAGGTGCCGCAGATCGCGAACATCGGCTTCTGGCGGCGCTCCGGAGGGCGCACGTCGGAACGCGGGCTCGACAGCGAGGAGCCTCACTTCCGGGTGATCTTCGACGAGCACGGGCGGATCATGGTGGCGATGACGCACAACACCGACATCCAGGACGCCTGGGAGCGCGAGCGGGACGACCCGCGCTTCTTCGAGAGCTTCGCGCCCGACGGCTACTCGCTGGGGATCAACGTCCTGGTCTACGCGATGACGCACTGATCGGGACGGCCTGCGTCTTCTTCGAGACGAGGTTGAAGAACGAGAACAGGTGCCCGACCACCTCGGGGTCCCTCGAGATGAACAGCGAGTGGTCGCCCCCCGGAATCTCGATGTAGAGGTGCTGCATCCCGAGCTCCCGCATCTTCGCCACCGACTCGCGCGCCCGCGCGGCGGGGACGACGCGGTCCTCGGAGCCCTGGATCACGAGGAACGGGAGGTGCCGGATGGCGTCCGCGTCGACGTAGTCGGCCGTCATGCTGCCGCCGGCGACGGCGGCGAGGCCCGCCCAGATGTCCGGGTAGCGGCTGGCGAGATAGTAGGTGCCGGCCCCGCCCATGGAATGGCCCCAGAGATAGATGCGGTCCTCGTCGATGGCGAGCTGGTCCGTGACGAGCCGGAAGACGTTCATGACGTCCTGCTCGGCCCGCCGGTCCTGCTCCGAGTCGCCGCGGTAGCCGTACCCGCCCCGCCGCGTGTAGCCGAGCGGCGTCACCACCACGTATCCGTGGTGCTCGGCCCGATCGAGGAGCCCGGCGTAGTTCATCAGCCAGTCGTACTGCCGGCCCGCGCCGTGCAGCGAGACCAGCAGCGGCGCGGGCCGCGCGGGGTCGTAGCCGGACGGCACGAAGAGCGCGTAGGGGATGGTTTCGTCCGTCTCCTCCATCACGTAGGTGCGATGCTGGACCCGCGGGTCGTTGACCGCGTACTCGTCGTCCCGCGCCTCGCGCTGGGCGAGGATATCGGTTGGAACGAGGATCGCCACCCCGAGCAGGGCCGCGAGCAGCGTGGGACGTGCCGGGCGATGGACTGCGTACATGATCTCCTCCTCCGTTCCGGCAGGCGGCACGGACGCCGGCCGGGAAGCGGTCCGGCTGGTTCCGCTTCGGCCGACGACCGGCGATGCCGGACGTGTCGCCGGGGCTTCGACGCGGCCGCCGGGCGCGCGCGCCGGATCATAACGGCGGTGCCGGCGCGCGGGTAAACGCGCCGCCGGTGGGACGGCGTAACACGGTACGACGGAGAGCATCTGCGCAGCGGGCCTCACATGGTGGCCCAGCGCGAGTCGTGGACGGGATTCACGCGCCGCGATCGCGCGGAAACAGCGTGAGAGGATCTTGACGATGAGAAACGGAACGGCAGCGTTGCTCGCCGTGGTCGTCGCGGTCGGCGGGCTCGGCACGCTCGGCGCGGCCCCGGCCGCCGGCGCGGACATCGAGATCACCGAGTGGGTGGTGCCCTGGGAGAACACCCGGCCGCGCGACCCCTACGTCGACGGCCAGGGACGCGTCTGGTTCGTCGGGCAGCGCGGGGACTACCTGGCCTACCTCGACCCGGCGACGGGCGACTTCCGGCGCTACGAGCTCGACCCGGGCACGGGGCCCCACAACCTGATCGTCGACGAGGACGGGTTCGTGTGGTACGCAGGCAACCGCGCGATGCACATCGGCCGGCTCGATCCGGAGACGGGGGAGATCGAGAAGATCCTGATGCCGACCCCCGACGCGCGGGACCCGCACACGCTGACCTTCGACCACAACGGCGACATCTGGTTCTCCGTGCAGGGCGGGAGCTTCGTCGGCAAGCTGGGCACCGAGACCGGGAGCGTCGAGCTGGTCCCGGTCGAGGGTCGCGGGCGGCGCCCCTACGGCATCGTGGTCGACGCGAACAACCGCGCCTGGTTCTGCCAGTTCGGCACCAACCGGCTCGCCACCGTCGATCCGGAAACCCTGGAGCTCGAGGAGTTCGAGCTGCCGCGGGCCGAGGCCCGGCCGCGCCGCCTGGCCCTCACGTCGAACGGGCACCTGTGGTACGTCGACTACGCGGGCGGTCAACTCGGCCGCTTCGATCCGGCCACCGGCGAGGTCCGGGAATGGGCGGTCCCCGGCGGCGCGGAGGCCCGGCCGTACGGCATGGCCGTCGACGCCGAGGACCGGCTCTACTTCGTGGAGTCGGGCGTGCGGCCGAACCGCTTCATCGGCTTCGACCCGACCGCCGAGGAGTTCTTCGCGATGACCGAGATCGCCAGCGGGGGCGGAACCGTGCGCCACATGTACTACCACCCGCCGACCGGCGACATCTGGTTCGGCACGGATACCAACAACATCGGCCGCGCGCGCGTCGTGCCGTAGCCGATGGCGGCGTGCCGGAAGCGTTCGAGCCCTCGGCGACCTACCGCATCACGGTGGCCCTGGAGCGGCCCGGGAT
The DNA here is from genome assembly GCA_026708265.1 of Acidobacteriota bacterium. Taxonomy (GTDB): domain Bacteria; phylum Acidobacteriota; class Vicinamibacteria; order Vicinamibacterales; family UBA8438; genus JAGWAJ01. Next base: position 2,816 of record JAPOVI010000275.1, on the reverse strand, counting down.
GGAGCGCGCCGGCTTTCAGTTGACGGCTCGCGTCGGCGCGGGCAGCGGCGCCGGCGGGCCGGCCGGCGCGCTGCGGGCCCTTCCCGGGGACCACCGCGTCCAGGCGTCCCCGGCGGCGGACGGCGCGACGTACGCCCAGCACACGGAGGCGGGAACTGCGCTCACCCGCCCCGGCGCGGCCTCCTGGACGGTGGAATGGCGCCGCCCGCGACGACCGCGCCCGCCGGCGGCGAACGCGGCCAACGACGACGCCTCCGAGTTCGGCGACTTCATCCACACCGCGTCGGCGACGACGCGCCCGGCCGGCCCCTGACGGCGGCCTCGGCGAACCCGCGGCTCAGGGCCGGCCCGGCCGCGCGGCTCCGAGCGCGATCGCCTCCGCCTCGGACGCGGATTCCTCCGCCGTGCGCCCTGCCGTGTCGATGACGTCGGCCGTCGGCCACGGTTCGTACCGTCGATCCAGGACCTGCTGCCAGGTCGGCAGCACCAGACCGGGGACCTCGGCGTCGCGCGACTCGACCCGCCGGCGGTGCTGGGCCTTGTCGCTGCAGACCACCTCGATCTCGAGGAGCTCCACCGCCATGCGCGCCGCGGCCTCGCGCCAGTAGGCGCGCGTGATCGCCAGCGGGTTGACCGAGTCGACGACGACGGTGCGTCCGACCCGCAGGTTGTCCTCGGCGAGATCGCGGGCGGCCAGGTACCCCTCCGGCCCCGAAACCGTGAAGCCGGCGTTCCGCATCGCCTGCTCGATCGTGTCGATGCGCAGATGCACCGCCCCGATGCGCCGCGCCAGCGACCGGGCCAGGGCCGACTTGCCTACGCCGGGGAGGCCGCCCAGGGCGATCAGCATCGCCGGTTCGGGCGGCCGCGCCGGCATGGCGACCGCGCGGGCATCGAGACGCCCTCTGGAGGTCGCTCCGTCCCCGGCGTCAGTTCGCCAGCGGGTCGGGCCGTACCTGGAACTTGACGATGCCCGGCTTGGCGCCCACGCCGCCCTCGATGTGCCACGTCACGGCGGCGCCGTAGGTGGCCCAGACGCCGCGGCCCTTCCAGCCGGCGTCCGGATCGTCGATGCGCCCGTCGAGGCCGCGGCTGAAGAAGCCCTGCGGATACGGCACGCGCATCACCACCCACTCGCCGGTCTCCGGCAGCAGCGCGAGCAGCGAGTCGGAGTTCGATCCGTTGGCGATCGGGACGTTCTCGCCGAGGCCGAGCGTGTCGTGCTGGTCGACCCAGTTGTAGTAGTGGTAGTCGGCACGCATCGGCGGGTCGGTCCCCGGGATGACGGGGCCGGGCGTCGGATAGAGCGTCCAGCCGTCGACGCAGTGCCGCCCGTCGAGCACGTCCGGCCCGTTGCGGACCTCGCACTTCGTCCGGTCGAACGACGCGAAGTGGCTGCTGCCGGAGAGCGCCGTCCAGACCACTCCGTGGCGGTCGATGTCGAGGCCGCGGGGGCCGAAGCCGGTGGCTTCGCGGGGGACGTTCGGGTCGAGGGCCGACGGCACCTCGTAGACCTCGGTGAGGCAGGTCTCCGGTGGGTCGTCGCCGATGTCCAGGTAGGCCAGCCGGCCCGGGAAGCGGTTGGAGACGACCCACACCCCGGTGTCGTTGAGCGGATCGGGCACGATGCCGTAGCTTCCGACGACGAGCCTCGTGTCCCGGCTCGGGTCGAACGCGTCGATCTGCCCGCGCCGGTTCGGCTCGTTCCACGGCTGCGTGATCACGCCGTCGCCGTTGGTGTCGATGACGGTCGGGCACCAGCCCTGCGAGGCCTGCTCGTCGCCGGTCTCGTCGTAGACGGCGGTCTCGAGCCAACCGACGACGGCCCCGCCGCCGCTGAAGAAGAGCGTATGGTCGTCGTCCTCGGCGAACTGCAGGTGGTGGGTGCCGAAGCAGGTGTCGATCATCTCGAACGACTCGGTCGGCGGGTCGTAGTAGACCGCTCCGCGGTAGCCGCGCTCGATCGGGAAGTAGCGCGCGAAGCGGTTGTCGGACCCCTCCTTGCACCAGTCGGGGTTGGGCCGCGGCCGAATGGCCGAGGTCAGCCAGACCCGCCCCTGCTGGTCCATCATCGGGTTGTGCGGGTTGGCGGGGTCGTTCCAGATCAGCTCGTCGCCGAAGAAACGCGACGGAGCCGGCATCGAGCGGGCGATCATCGGCGCCACCGTCGCCGGGTCGACGCGCAGCGGCACCGGCAGGCTCGTCGCCTCGTGCGTAACCGGGTCGAGCATCGTCAGCTCGTCGTTCGAGATGTTGACGCCGTAGATCGGCCCGTGGGCGTTGACGGTCGGGTTCCGCTTGTCGGTCGCGATCTCGTCGTGGATGTAGTCGATCTCGTTGCCCCACTCCCACAGGGTGATGACGACGTTCCGCTCGACCCCCGCGGGTCGCGGCGGGCGCGGCGGCACGGCCCCGGCCGCGATGCGGTCGCTCCAGTCCGCGAACATCTCGAGGCCGCGGGAGCGGCCGAAGCGGTTCATGACGTTCGTCATCTGGGAACCGCGCTGCCCCATCTGCACCCGGTGGTCCCACGCCGCGAGGGTCGAGTCGAACTCGTCGCGGTTGTCGATCTCGCGGACGATGCGCGAGCCGAGCTGGTGGCAGAGCATGCAGCCCTGCTTCTGGATGTCGATCCACTGGCTCTGGTCGGTGAGCGTGGTGGCGATGCCGTTCCCGTCGGCCCCCGTTCCCGGGAACTCGGACGCGGCCGGCGGCTCGATCAGCGCCCCCCCGCTCCCCGACCCGAGCCCGCGGATCGCCATCCAGAAGCCGGGCTCCATCCTCCCCCACCACCCCGGCCCGCCCACCCTCCCCGA